>CAZURR010000059.1:0-15946 GCA_964622715.1 uncultured Hyphomicrobium sp.
GCGGGAAATCTTGCGCTCGAATTCGTAAACCCTCTGCACGGCGGCAAAAATGAGGGCCGTCGACCACCCGAACATCAAAAGGCCGTTGGCACCCTCAAAAGACGACAGCAGCCGCCATTTCTCGTCGAGCGTAATGTCGCCATAGCCGAGTGTGGTGAAGGTCGTGGTGGAGAAGTATGCAGCCTCTTCGACAGAGCCCGCAGCGCTGATCACCAAGTAGAGAACCGCCCACGCCCAGACCTCAAGAACGGTGGCTAGAAAGAGCCAAAGCACAAAGTAGGACAGCATAAATGTCGTGTGCAGGTTGGATCGGGCGACCTTTCGTGAAACGCGCCGGCGCAGCATCTCAACTCCGGCGATCGTGAAGCCACCCTGGATCACCGTCGTCAAAATGATCATGGTCGATCCCAGGAGTATCTGAACGATCAAGTTTTCCTCCTGACGTATTTTGGTGAAGCGATGCGAGACATTCGTTTGTGGCCTCGCTCAATCGCGCGGGCTTAGGTGGCTTCCCTCACCGGTGGTGCAGGATGCTCCGGAGTGGGTTCCTTTTCCTTTGGCTTTGCGGCTTCGCGCAGGCGTTGGAATTGGACGTAGAGGTAAGGAATGAAGGCGACCCCTAAAATTGTTGCAATGAGCATGCCCGCGAAAACGGTAATGCCGACCGAGACCCGCGCCGCGGCGCCGGCACCCGTGGCGAGGACCAGAGGAAGCACGCCGAGGATAAACGATAAAGCCGTCATCATGACGGCCCGGAAGCGTAAGGAGGCGGCTTGCTCTGCCGCTTCGATGATCGGCGCGCCAGCTTCGCGTCGCTCCTTGGCGAACTCCACGATCAAGATCGCATTCTTGGCGGCCAATCCGATGAGCAGGACGAGACCAACCTGCGCATAGGTGTTGAGCGAAACGCCCGTCAGATAGAGCGCAGCCAGCGCGCCGAGGACGGCAAATACGACTGACAGCATGACAGAGATTGGTATGGTCCAGCTTTCGTATTGAGCCACGAGGAAGAGATAAGCAAAGATGATCGAGAGGGCAAAAACGGCTGCGCCGGCTTCGCCCGCCTTGATCTCCTCATACGACATGCCGGTCCATTCGTAAGTGTATCCATCAGGAAGATCGCTGGCGGCCGTGCTTTGCATGGCTGAATTGGCTTGGCCGGAGCTGTAGCCGGGCGCGGCGTTGCCGTTGATGGTTGCGGAGCGGAACATGTTGTAGCGTTCAATCGTCTCCGGCCCCAGAATCGATTTGATCGTGACCAAGGTATGGAGCGGGACCATCTCTCCATCCTTATTGCGCACGTAAAGCTTGCCGATATCGTCAGGTCTGCTTCGCTTGTCCGCCTCGGCTTGAACGTAGACCCGATAGACGCGCCCAAATTTGTTGAAGTCGTTCACGTAGTAGGCACCAATATTGGCATTGAGAACAGTGAAGATGTCGTCGATCGAAACGCCTTTGGTCTTCGCGCGCGAGCGATTGACGTCGATGAATATCTGCGGGGAGTTGGCCCCAAAGGTGCTGAACACGCTCGCTAGTTCGGGCTTTGAATTTGCCGCAACAATCAGGCCGCCCAGGACGGCAGAGAGCGACTGTGGCGGGCGGCTCTCGGTATCTTGCAGAATGAACTCAAAGCCGCCCGTGCTGCCCAGGCCAGGAATCGGCGGTGGAACGAAGGGGATGATCATCGCTTTAGAAATGGCGGCAAGCTTCGGCGCAACGTCCATCATGATGGCGCGCAGATTGAGTTCGGGTGAGTTGCGTTCGTCCCACGGTTTCAGCACCGCAATTATAAACGCGCCATTGGGCACGACCGTGCCCTGAAGCAAACTGTAGCCGCCCACCGATATGACATTGGCGACACCGGGATTATCCGACAGGATTTTCTCGACCTCGGCGAGAACGGCCGTCGTGCGGGGCAAGGCGGCGCCATCGGGTAGCCGCATATCAACGAAAAATGCACCTCTATCCTCAGGCGGTATGAAGCCAGTGGGCAGTGAAACGCCGAACCAGGCCGTGCCGCCAAATACCACAGCGACGGCGGCGGCGCTGACGATAGCTCGCCGAATGAGCGTGCGGACGACAACATTAAAGCCATTGCGTGTTTTGGTTAGCCCGATTTCGAACCAAGCGAGCGGTCCGCGTTTGACTTGCCTCGGGGGCTTCAGAATGGACGCGCATAGGGCGGGACTGAGCGTCAGCGCGTTGATCGACGAGAGCGCGACAGCAACGGCTATGGTGGCGGCAAATTGCTCAAAGAGGCGTCCGGTTAGACCGGGCGTAAATGCAACCGGCACGAAAACGGCCAGAAGTACGAGCGTCGTAGCAATTACCGGTGCCGTGACCTCTTCCATCGCTTTGCGCGTGGCGTCTCTCGGTGACATGCCGTCGGCCATATGGCGTTGCACGTTTTCGACGACGACGATAGCGTCATCGACAACAACGCCGATGGCGAGAATGAGCCCGAACAGACTGATCGTGTTGATTGTGAAGCCGAGCGCCAGGAGGGCTGCGAACGTTCCAATGAGTGAAACAGGGATCGCGATCGCGGGTATAAGTGTCGATCGCCAATCCTGCAGAAAAATGAAGACGACGAGGATGACCAGAGCGAGCGCCTGTAGCAGCGTGATGACGACCTCGCGTATCGACGTTTCCACATATAGCGTCGTGTCGTATGTGACTTGGTAGGCGAGATCATTGGGGAAGCGCGTCGACAGCCGATCCATCTCGGCTTTGACTTTTTTTGCAACATCGAGCGCGTTGGCATCGGGCAATTGGTAGACCGCGAGAAGCGCCGCCGGCTTCCCGTTGAGTTGTCCGAACCAGCCATAGTTTTCCGCGCCAAGTTCGATCCTGGCCACGTCCTTTAGCTTGACGACGGAGCCATCGGGATTTGCCACGAGGATGATGTTTTCAAACTGAGGCACGTCTTCGAGGCGGCCTTGCGCCGTGAGCGTGTACTGGAATTGCTGCGTGGCAGGCGCCGGCTGCTGGCCGATGGCGCCGGGCGAGGCTTGAAGGTTTTGCTCGCGAATGGCGGCAATGACGTCGCTGGCTGAAAGACCAAGGCCAGTGAGCCGGTCCGGGTCGAGCCAGATGCGCATGCCGTAATCACGCGCGCCCAGGATGTCCACGCTGGCGACGCCAGATACCCTCGCCAGGGTGTCGCGCAAATTTATGCTTGAGTAGTTACTCAGGAAAATATCGTCGTACGTTCCTTCAGGCGAAAAGACAGACACCACCATCAGCATGCTGGTGGACTTCTTTTCGGTTGTGATGCCCTGCCGCTTGGCCTCTTCGGGCAACTTGGGCATCGCCTGGGAGACGCGGTTCTGGACGTTGACCTGAGCGGTGTCAGAGTTTGTTTCGATGGAGAACGTCACCGTCAGCGTGTAGGAGCCATCGTTGGCGCTCTTGGAGGCCATGTATGTCATGCCTTCCACGCCATTGACCTCCGCCTCAATGACGGCCGCGACAGTTTCGGCGACGACCAAGGCATTAGCGCCGGGATATTTGGCGGAGACTTGAACCTGCGGCGGAGTGAGCTCTGGATACTCGGCGACGGGCAACGCCCCTAAAGCCAGCAATCCGGCGAGAATCGTCACGATGGCAATGACGAACGCAAACTTGGGGCGGTCGATGAAAAAAGCACTGAGCATGCGTTACGGCCCGGTTTGAGGTTTTTGGGCCGGGTCGCGGGCCGCCGTCTGAACCTCAGCGCCTGGCCGCACCTTTTGGATGCCTTCCACAATTAGGGCTTCACCGTCGGTCAGGCCTTCGACCACAACGATTCCGTCGTCGACCCGCTGGCCCGTTCGGACGGGCCGAGCTTCCACGCGACCCTCGCCATTGACGATAAGCACAAAGGGTCCCGCTTGGTTTTCCTGAATGGCTGATTGTGGAATGACAATGCGTTTTTCGGGGTTCTCGCTCTGCAATATGACATTCACGTATTGGCCGGGGACGAGGAGCCGGTCCGCGTTCGGGAACTTCAAGCGGATGTTGATCGTGCCGGTCGTTGGGTCCACCTTGTTGTCAACGACATCAACCTCGCCTGCGTGTTCGTAAATCTTATCATTGGCCAAACGGATGTAGGGCGTGAATTTGTCGACCTTCCCTTCTTTCACGGCTTCCATGTAGTTCATGTACTGCCGTTCGCCGACGGAAAAGAAGACATCCAGAGGATCGAGATCGAGCACGGTTACAAGCACGCCGCTGTCCGGCCCGATGATATTACCCACATCAACAGTGGCGATTCCGCTCCTGCCCGCGATCGGCGAATGGATCGTAGCGTAGCTGAGATCGAGTTCGGCGCGCTGGACCTCGGCCTCGGCGGCCGCCACTTGGGCTTTGGCCTGGTCCGCCTTGGACTTGGCGACATCATATTGGGCCACGCTAGCTGCCTCGCGCTTAACGAGGACCTCGTAGCGGGCAAGGCTATTGTCGGCCTCCAAGCGGTTTGCCTTGGCTTTCTCAAGATTGGCATTGGCGGCGGCCAGTGTCGCTTTGAATTCTGCCGGGTCGATCTCGAAAAGCACCGCGTCCTTTTCGATTTCGGCGCCCTCCTCGAAGGGGCGTTTCAACAAGGTACCACTTACGCGCGCACGAACATCGACGCGCTGTGAGGCTTCGGTGCGCCCGACAAATTCAGTAGATCCGGCGACGTCCTTGGAGGTCACGGGCTCAACGACGACGCTTGGCAAGGGCCTATCTTGCGCGCTTGGCAACTTCGCGTCGTCTGAGCACGCGCAAAGCACAAGTGGCGCGACAAGCAAGAACTTGCCCAGTGTCAACTTGGGCCGGTAGGAACGCGTTCTCATTGCCAGCTCGCTTATGGTCAGCTCGGGGTTACACAGAGGCGATGCTAGCCCGCGTCGTCGCAAAGTGAAATTGCCAATAGATGTAATGCGCGCGTTGAGCGCTGCTAGAATCAGGGCGTGCCACCCATCCAGTACGAATTCTGCGCGCCACTTTCATCTACATCTGTCTATTGGAGACCTGCCCAATGCACCAATCGACAAGGGCAGGGAGGTTGAGGACTTGACGCGCAGGGCGTCCAGTCCGCGTGCCTATCAGCTGCACTTTTAAGGCTTGCGGACCCGTTCCAGGAACCCCGGCATGTCATAGCCGATCTCATTCCAGAAGGCGCAGTTTGCATCGAGATCGGTTTTGCTAGCCGTCTTTGTGTTGAGGATGAAGCGAGTGGGCGCCGCTTTCGTGAACCTCGGCCATTTGGGACTGCCGTCCGCATTCGGATCCTCCCGCTTGGCAAATTGTGACCAATAGCTCATCACCAAACGGCTCAGCTGCTTTTCATCTGGCTGCAGCTCGTGGCGCTGCGGCTTAGCTTGGATCTGCGTCGTTTGAGCATTCGCAAAAACGAAGGGAAGCTCCGCCGCGTGGCACACGGTCCCATTGTCGGGCGCGCATTGCTTGATGTTGGGCCAAACGTTGTAAGACGGTGGACGGGTGAACTGGTACGCCCACACCGGTGCCTTGGCCTGCTCCATTACATGACGGTTGGGGCATGCGAACAGATAGTCGGTGATGAGGTGCGAAAGGACGTCGGTGTTGTCGTTTTCGTGCGGTTTGTAGCGCGGGTGAGCCTTGATGCGGCGCGCAGTAGCGCGCGAAAACATCACGTCCAGCGTCAGTTCATATTGGAGCTTTAGGATCCTCTTGCCTCCACCGCCCAGTCTTGTCTGCTGAGACACTGCGAAGATGATGCCTTCATTGAGATTGGTCCCAATGATTGTTGGCTTGGTGATTGCGCTTGCGCTCGGCTGGGCGGGCACCTGTTCGCCATCGATGTCGGGAGCCCAGATCAGTTCAGCAGCAAAGCCAGTCAGAAGCGAAACAATGGGCAGCATGCCCGACGATTGTTGCGCGACAACCTCCTGGAAAGACTTTGCTCGAAGACAATCCAGACCCCTGAGCACACAGCCCAGATTGAATTTCAGAATCGTAGCGAAGCGCTTTGAGACTTCAATTGACTTATAGGGAATTCCGTACGGGTTGCTCTCGATGATGGCCGCGTTAAACAGCGGCTGGCTCTCAGGTGAGATAAGGTGCAGTCCCACGGACATCGCACCGGCACTTTCGCCAAAGAGCGTGATCTTGTCGGGATCGCCGCCAAACTCGGCTATGTTATCGTGCACCCATTGGAGCGCTAGACGCTGATCCATAAGGCCGAAATTGCCCTTCAGCCCATCAGTGCCCGAGAGGAAGCCAAGCGCACCAACACGGTAGTTCATTGTGACGACAAGCACGTCGCCCGTGGCAACAAGGTTGCGCGCGTCGTAAAGGGGATTGCTGGTGGTGCCCTCCCGGAACGAGCCGCCATAGATGAAGACCATCACGGGCACAGGATCGGAGCTGCCGATCTTTTGTAGCGGAACTGGGGTCCAGATGTTGAGGCTGAGGCAGTCTTCGCTGAGTTCCAACTGAATCCCCGGCCTGAGCTTTTGCGGGCAGGACGGTCCAAACCGGGTCGCCTCGTGTATGTCGGAACGCAGTTCCGCCGACCATTGGACGATGGGCTTCGGCGGTGCCCAGCGATTCTCTCCTGCCGTCGATTGGGCATAGGGGACCCCTAAGAACGCGCTTATCGATTTTGCCGTGGGCGTCGGGTTACCCGCAACCTCCTGATCAAGGCCGCACACGAGCCCGCTGGTCGTATGGATTGTTGCGGTTGAACACTGCGTAGCAGCGGCGGCGCTCGTCTCAGAAGAGGCTTCCTCGGCCGTTGCCGCAGTGAACGGCGATAGAGACAGTGCAACCAACAAACAAAGGGTGACGAACAAGCGGCACATGGTCAACTCCCGGCGCGATGGCAACAAATGGATGTGACACCGAACGCAGGTGACTGCAAGTAAAGGGCTTCGGTCGTGTTTCGAGCGAGTGAAGGGATTCGCGGTGCCTGTGCGGCCCTTGAGCCAAACTCACAGGAAAGCGTTTAGGTGGGTCCACCTAGTTAATGCCCTCCGGTGCGCGCGGGACCCGGTCCCTTGAGTGCAGCGCGCTTCACATGTGCCTCAATTCACATATAATTTTTGACTTCCCGGCAATTGCGGGCCGCTTGGCGGCTACCGGGACCATGCCAGGGACAGTCGTTTGCAACAGCTCGCCGTGCATCTTTACCGGGCGACCGGAGCCGGGATCGCAATTGCGCTCATGGAGTTGCTTGCGCGCGTTGCCGACGAGCCGCTATCGCGCGTCCCCTTCGTCACCTCGATCGTACTGGTGATGGCGCTGCCCTACAGTCCGCCGGCGCGGCCCTACGCCGTTATCGGCGGACACATGTTCTCGTGCGCTGCGGGGCTCTTGGCGGTGTGGACGCTGGGCCCCGGCGAGATGGCCGTTGCCGTGGCGCTCGGTTTGGCGCTGATGTTCATGCTGACGTTTGGCGCACTGCACCCACCGGCCGGAATCGACGCGTTTCTCATCGCCGCATTAGGTCTACCGTTCGATTGGGTCCTTAGCCCCGTGCTGGTCGGTACCGTTTTCCTGGTTGGCTACACCAAGGTTTGGTCGGCGGGCGAGCGTTGGCTCGGCAGAAGTGCGATCGCGCGGACTTTGAGCGACACGCGGTTAGGGAAATGGAAACTGCCGAAGATCGATAGCTCCACGTTGGTCCGGCGCGCGCTTGGGCAACGCCGTCGCGAGGATACGTTGCCCAAAACAAAGGATCGCCCGCTCAAGCGCGGTTCGTAAGTTAAGGATTATGCGCGATTGGTAATGGCTCAGTTTTTCTTGGCGTTGGCCTCGATAAACGTTTTGCAGGCAGCGTCCAGCTTGTCCATGTTGGATTCCAGACACCTCTGGATGCGCCCGCCGCCGGGAATTACGTCCGCGCAGAGCTTTTGATAGTCACTCGCGCAGGCCGCGCGTGCCTCGGCTTCTTCGTCTTCGGCGATGGCCGCGCCGGCGACGCCAACGATAAGAACAACAGACAGAAATACGGAGCGGGTGACCATGTTTGTAGTTCCTCCTGATGACACGTCCGAGTGAGTGCAGCGCCCTGCTTATATCGATATGATTGGGGCGATATTGGACCGCTGGGTTACTTCCAGTTTCTCGTTGCTTTGAGACTAATGCTCAATCGCGCCTTTGCGATTCGTCTTGTGGCCTGTTTCCACGTGGATCATGACTTGCGCGCCGTTAATCGCGAGTTTTTCCACACACTCTGCGTGGCTTGCACTCCCCCTCGCTGAGCGAATCTGGTGGGGAGGTGGGGGACGCGCTGCGCACGATGCGCCGCCGCCTGCTCGCTGCATTATGGGGGGAGGCGTGTCATGGCCAACTTTACGACGCACATCGTCACCGGGACCATCGTCTCGGGCAGCCTTGCAACATTGACGCTCGCCGCCGACGTTATCGCCCCTGAAAACCTTTTGGCGGTAACGATGGCGGGCACGCTGGGCTCGGTGCTCCCTGATATTGATCTCAAGGACTCACGTCCCAGTCGTGCCCTATTCGCAGGTTTGGCCGTCTTTTTCTCGTTTGCCGTTCTGTTTCATTTCGCACCGCAGCTCTCAATCGTGGAAATGTGGCTCTTATGGCTCGGCACATTTCTATTCGTGCGCTATGGCCTGCATGCGATCTTCCACCGGTATGCGGTTCACCGCGGGATTTGGCATTCGATCGTGGCGGGCATCTTCTGTAGCCTATTGACGGCCTGCGTTTTCTATTACGCACTCGGCCGCCATGACGGTGTTGCCTGGCTTGGTGCCGGGTTCTTGTTCATAGGCTATTTGACCCATCTCATCCTCGACGAGATTTTCGCCGTTGATGTGATGGGAAACCGCTTCAAATCGTCGTTTGGCACGGCAATGAAGTTTGTGGACGCACGTCGCCCCGCCGCAAGCACTGCCATGGTGGCTGCGGCGGCGGCTTTGCTGCTCATTGTGCCGACGACAACGACGTTCGTTGACGGGATCGCCTCGCGCCCGTTGTGGACGGGGCTCCATGACCGGCTACTTCCCAAGGACGAGTGGTTCAGCACATTTTTTGATCATGGCAATGTCGCGTCGTCGTCCGACGCACGCTCAGCAATCACGACTGGATCGCTACCTGAGTCCTCAGAGGCAGAAGCAACAAATGCCAACACGCAATGAGCGGTGACATCTCTCGGCGCGTTCTGGAGTGTAGGGCGCTGTCAATCAGCGTGGCGGTTCTTTAGTCCGGCGATATAGGTCTTGACAAAATCGTCCACGGTCTGTCCAGCAGCATGATTGGTAATCGCCGACAACTTAGCGGTGGTCGACAACGACGTAATGCCATGAACGCCTGCCCATAAAGTACGCGCCGCTTGTTCTTTGTCATGCGTGTCGAAACCATCGAGCAGTGGTGTCAGTGCGTCCTTGAGTGGGGATAACAGGCTGCCAAGCTTTGCGTGGTACCAGTCCGGTATTTCGCGGCCGGCCGGCAAGCGATGCTCAAGCAGCAGATTCCAAAGCTTTGGGTTGTCTTGCGTGAATGTGAGGTAAGATTCGGCAAGCCGACAAAGACGCTGTTGGGGCGTCCCGGTAGTATCGATACCGTCTAATCGGTGGGCAAGCCGGTCGAGCAGCCGCGCTTCGATCGTGAGTAAGAGATCATCAAGGTTCTCAAACACATTGTAGAGTGTGCCAGGCGAGTAGTTGACGCGCTTGGCGATTTCACGTGCCGACAGCCCTGAGAGCCCATCCTGCTCGACGATATCGGTGGCCGACCGAATGATGAGTTCACGCAGCTCATCGGGCGTATGGATCGAGCGTCGTCCCATTGTCATTCCCGGCGCGGAGCAATATCGTTTGAACACGGAAGGTCCCTAACAATAGGACTCTCCGCGACCGCGGCAAAGCTCTCTTGGCAATTTTGGCGCTAAAAATAGCATTTATTCGACGGAAGATATTGGTGAGGCAGCCGGTACGCTGTAGCTGCCAGTTCGATAGTTAACAGGTTTGGCGACTGGTTAGCTGTCGTCGCAGCCCATCGGCTTTGATGACCATCATGTTTGACGCATCGACTGAGGGGACGGTGGATCGGCTTGTCAAACCAGGTCGGTCTTCCCTTCATGCCGGTCTCGATATCAGTGACGAAAGGCTCAAAGGTATGACTGGATTCCACAACTATGAAGCTCTCGCTCCATTCGACAGGGGGCACAATAAACACCGGAGCTTGAAGCCTTAATCCGACATGCAAGACGAGCGGTTGGTAAGATTGTTTTAACCGTATGTTAATCGAATCTTTACAACCTTCAGACGCGAGAGGCGGCGAGGTTAAAATGTCATTTGATAGCTTAGAAATAGAATTTGAAATTGACCTATGGCGTTTGAACAAGTCTCGTCGAGAGCTGAAGCGGTCCATGGAGCGCTTTTCTGAGGACATGATCCAGGCGCTGGTCGCCGTGAACGAGCAAGTGTTGCAGCTTGGACAATCCGAACCTGCCAAGATGGCATCTGTCGATGCTCACGCGTCATACGACGTTCGCTCTCCTGCAGGAGAGCTCTCTAAGGCTCAGTGGTTCGCTTTGAGGCATGGATTTGAGCCCTGAAGAGGACCACGATAGTTCGCTAGTCAGCCGCCGCCATTTCGGCGCGTGCCCCGTCCGCCCAATCCGCCATCTCAGGCATAGCGAAGACGGCCTCCACGTAGGCACGCGCTGTCCCGTCGTCTCCGTAGCGGGCGAGATCACCAGCGTAGGTGCGAAAGCGCGAGGCAACAGGTGCATACATCGCGTCGGTTGCCGAGAATTGACCAAATAGAAAGGGGCGGCCTGAGCCAAACCGCGAGCGGCAGTCGCGCCAGATCTCGACGATGTGTCGAATGTCCATTTCGACAACGGGTGGTTGGGTGATCGTTGAGTATTGCGCCAGTAGCTCCATAGGGCAGTTCTCACGCAACGCTTGTAAGCCGGAGTGCATTTCAGCCGATACCGACCGGGCGATCGCCCACGCAGCCCGATCGCGCGGCCACAATTCGATCTTGGGGTGTTGCTCTGCCAGCTAGTCCAGTATCGCAAAGCTGTCGCAGATGGCGAGATCGCCATGGAGCAGCTTGGGAACCAGCCCGAAAGGGCAATACACAAGGAGCTGTTCCTTGGAATCCGGGCGCCGCAGCCGGATATTGATTTCTTCGAATGGTAAGCCCAGGCGCTTCATGGCCAACCGGGGCCTTAAGCTCCAGCTTGACCAGTTCTTGTTGCCAATGACGAGACGATAGCGTTGCGTGGCCATTCTCTTGCCTTCGCCGGCGTGATCCTATTCTGTGCGCTGCGCGAATCGTAGTTTGGGTTACGCCCTCAAGTGTCACTCATATCTTTCTATCAATGACCGAGTCAGCGCTTATGACAAATCCCATGCTTCCTGCAGACGTGTTCCTGTCCGAGGATGCCACCTCGTCCGATGTACCCATTTGGCTTGTCGAAAAGGGGGAGGACCTCACTTCAATTCCGCTGAAACCGCCACAGAGGGCCTGGCTCAAGGCAATGGGTTTTGTGGGCAATGCTAGGCAGCAGACGGTGTTGCCGGACGCGGATGGCCGCATCGCTGGTGTCGCGTTTGGTATGGGGGATGGCGCAGCAGGCGTGCCATGCGGTCCGTCAGAGCTGCTCGTGGGCCATCTGGCGCAAACTCTTCCACCCGGTACCTACCGGTGGGGGCAGACACCACAATATCCGGAGCTGGCGGCATTGGCCTGGGGTCTTGGATCGTACCGCTACCGCCGCTACAAAGGAACTAACGGTGAGCCACCGCCCAAGTTACGTATGCCGGGGGGTGTGGACGGCGCTAGCGTCATCGACTCCATCGACGCCGTGTGGCGTGGGCGCGACCTGATCAACACGCCGGCCAGTGATCTGGGCCCCGACGAGCTGGAAGCCGCCACGCGCGATCTCGCCAACCGTCATGGTGCCAATGTCACAGTCATCACAGGTGACGATCTCCTAGCGCAAAACTTTCCAATGATTCACGCGGTGGGGCGGGCGAGTTCACGTGCGCCGCGCCTCATTGATGTAACCTGGGGCCGCGCCGGAGCACCCACCGTTACGCTTGTCGGCAAGGGCATTTGCTTCGATACTGGCGGCCTCGACATCAAACTCGCGGCCGGCATGCAGCTAATGAAAAAGGACATGGGCGGTGCTGCTGCAGCGCTAACACTGGCGCACATGATCACGGGTCAGAAACTCGACGTGCGGTTGCGCGTTCTCATCGCCGCAGCAGAGAACAGTGTTGCGGGAAACGCGTTTCGTCCCGGCGATGTGCTGACTTCGCGGGCAGGCACCACGGTGGAAGTAGGCAACACCGACGCGGAGGGCCGGCTTGTCCTCGCCGATGCATTGACGTTGGCCGACGAGGAGGCCCCACAAAGCGTCTATGTCTTTGCAACATTGACCGGTGCGGCACGGGTTGCCTTGGGACCGGATCTTCCAGCATTCTTTACCGACGACGACGCATTCGCAGCCGACCTTGTCGCGACGTCGGTGCAGGTGGGTGATCCGGTTTGGCGCCTGCCTTTATGGTCTGGCTACGAGTCGAAGCTCGACAGCCAAGTTGCCGATATGAACAATATTTGGGACGCGCCGTTCGCCGGATCCATCGTTGCCGCGCTCTTCTTGAAGCGCTTTGTCAAAAAGGCCCGTCGCTTTGCCCATTTTGACCTCTATGGCTGGCGTCCTGCGGCGACGGCGCTGGGTCCGCAGGGTGGTGAGCCGCAAACCGCGCGTGGTCTGTTAGCGGTCTTGAAGAAGGAGTGCGCACATTGAGTGACGTCCCGAGGGATAGCGCGAAAGAGGCAATTGCCGCAGCGGCAACGGTTTCGCTCGATCCGCGCCGCAATGTGTTCCGGCCTGATTTGGCCGCCGAAAGCCTCTACGGCAAGGTAAGTGCGCCGCGCTATGTACAGGGCTTTCGTGCACAGGTGGCTCGTGCAGCCGTCCCGCTGCGGCGCCAACCGGCGTTGACCTTCGGTATCGACACTGAGGCTATTTTTGGGGAAATCGTCACTGTTTATGAAGAGCGCAGTGGCTGGGCTTGGGTGCAGCTCGCTCGCGATGAGTACGTTGGTTACGTGCCGAGCGATACGCTGATGCGTGAGGTCAATAAGGCCACGCATCGCGTGCGGGCGCTTGGCACGTTCGTCTACCCTGCTCCCGACGTCAAAGCACCGCCACTGGTGCATCTGAGCATGAATTCCCAACTCTGCGTGGGTAAGCGTGATGAGCAGTTCTGTGCGCTTAAGAACGGCGGGTTCGTTGTCACGCGCCATGTGGCAGAGCTGGGGCGCCACGAGCGCGACTTCGTTGAGATTGCCGAACGGTTCGTAGGCACACCCTACCTATGGGGTGGGCGCACCCGGATCGGTCTCGACTGCTCGGGCTTGGTGCAGGTTGCGCTGGAGGCCGCAGGTTTTGGCGTTCCGCGTGATACCGACATGCAGCAAGCCGAAATTGGCAGCGACGTCGACATACCCGAACCGCTCGATGGGCTTCAGCGCGGTGACCTCGTGTTTTGGCAGGGGCACGTGGGCATCATGGTCGATGGCGTGATGCTGATTCACGCTAACGCGCACCACATGATGGTGACGACCGAGACCCTGCCGGAGGCCGTCGAACGCGTCGCCAAGTCAGACGGCAAGATCACCGCGATCAAGCGCTTGCCAGGCCTTTGTGCCTAGAGAAAGATCGTTCTTGATGGAATTGCTCACCAAGCCCGGGCGGTCTCCGGCAAGAACGTGAATCAGGCTCTAGCGGCGATAGGGGAGGAACCGGCGCTCCAGTAGCTCGGTTCGGTCATCATCTAGAGACGGCGCTTCTTCAACATGGCTGCGGCTCTCGCGCCACAAGTAACCATCGACAAGCGTAACGCGGGTTTCCGTTGAATGTTCCAATCCGGTGAGGCGGCTGACATATCGGCGGTGCACGACATTGCCGTCAGCGATGGCCTCCACGAAGGGAAGGAAGAGGTCTAGCGAGGGCATGGGGCGGTCCTCGTAGGTCTCACCGGCAATCGCAAGATCGTATTTCTGATCGTTGTGGAGGATGAGCTCAAACGGGCAACCTGCGGCAATGAAGGGAGTCATTGCGATCTTGAAATAGTCGGCGGTTTCCTTCTCCTCCACGCGCGCGGCATCGGCGATCGAAGGCGCCCAATAACGAAGGGCTGTGATCGTCGATTGCAGTTGTGTGCGAAAGACGTCGTCGGGTTTCATATTGGTGCAATGATGCGTGTGACCGCGGTCACGATGACGCAAACGAGCAGACATGCAAGCGGAATGTCGGCTGACTATCGCGCCGATTTTTTTGCAAGTTCCGCGTCCATCGCAATTTGGCGCTGCAACCTGTGCTGTTCGCCATGAGCGTCTCTGGCCGCTGGCGGTGCAAACTGATCCTTGAAGTGCCGGTCACAAGAATCTCCTCCGACGGCGCACAAACTCGATCCGTGTTAGCTGGCGATGGCACCTTGATGGGCGACACTCAGATCGAAGGCGGCGGCCAGCAGGGCGCGCGTATACTCTTCTTTCGGGTTGGAGAAGATCTCCTTGGCAGGCCCTTCTTCAACGACCTTGCCGGCCCGCATAACGATCACGTAGTTGCAAAGCGCCCTGATCACCTTCAGATCGTGGCTGATGAACAGATAGGCGAGGTCGCGCTTCGTCTGTAGCTCGCGCAAGAGGTCGACGATTTGCGCCTGAACGGACATGTCGAGCGCGCTCGTTGGCTCATCAAGCATGACGAACTTGGGCTGCAGCACCATGGCCCGCGCAATCGCAATGCGCTGGCGCTGGCCACCGGAGAACTCATGCGGGTAGCGGTCCTGGGCGTCCGGGTCGCACCCTACCTCTTTGAGTGCAGCGCTGACCCGTTTGCGCCGCTCCGCGTAGTTGAGTTCAGGTTTCTGGATAAGTAGCCCTTCCTCGATGATCTGTCCCACAGAAAGTCGCGGCGATAGCGAGCCATACGGGTCTTGGAAGACGATCTGCATATCCTTGCGCAAGGGCCGCATCTGGCGCGTGTTAAGCTCGTCGATGCGCTTCCCCACATAGGCGATCTGCCCCGTCGAGGAGATGAGTCTGAGGATCGCAAGACCGAGCGTGGTTTTGCCTGATCCGGACTCGCCAACGACACCAAGCGTCTGTCCGGCTCTAAGCTTGAGGGAGAGGCCGTCGACCGCTTTGACGTAGTCGACCGTACGGCGCAGCGCACCCTTCTTGATCGGGAACCAGACCTTGAGATCGTCGGTCTCGACCACTACGGGAGCGGTGTCGTTGGCTTCGGGTGGCATACCTTTGGGCTCGGCCGCGAGCAGATGCTGCGTGTAGGCGTCGCGCGGCGCGGTGAAGATCTCCTCGGTCTGACCTTCTTCTACGATTTTGCCGCCCTGCATGATGTAAACGCGGCCGGCCATCTTACGTACAATGCCAAGGTCGTGAGTGATGAGCAGCATCGCCATGCCCATCTCCCGTTGAAGCTCCTGCAACAACTCAAGGATTTGTGCCTGGATGGTAACGTCGAGGGCGGTCGTCGGTTCGTCGGCAATCAGCAGGTC
This sequence comes from uncultured Hyphomicrobium sp., assembly GCA_964622715.1. Lineage (GTDB taxonomy): Bacteria > Pseudomonadota > Alphaproteobacteria > Rhizobiales > Hyphomicrobiaceae > Hyphomicrobium_A. Next base: position 15,525 of record CAZURR010000059.1, read on the forward strand.
GGGTTCGTTGGCAAGCGCCATAGCGATCATGACGCGCTGGCGCTGCCCGCCGGAAAGCTGGTGAGGGAAAGCGCCGAGACGTTTTTCCGGCTCGCGGACGCCGACCTTGTGCATTAACTCCAGCACACGCGTGCGTGCAGCGGCATCGTTCATACCGCGGTGCACCTTCAGCACCTCGCCCACCTGTTTTTCTATCGGGTGTAGCGGGTTGAGCGACGTCATTGGCTCCTGGAAGATCATGGAGATCCTGCCACCGCGGATTTTCTGCATCTCCAGTTCAGGCGTCTGGAGCAGATCGCTACCCTCAAACCAGATCTCGCCGGAGGGATGTGAAGCAGCCGGATAGGGCAGAAGCTTCAAGATCGAGAGTGCAGAGACGGTCTTCCCAGAACCCGACTCGCCGACGAGCGCTACCGTCTCAC
>CAZURR010000060.1:0-15870 GCA_964622715.1 uncultured Hyphomicrobium sp.
TCAATCTCGACCTCACCTTGCTCGACTTGGAGGTCCTTGATTTCAAACTGATTGATGGCCGGCCACGCTGCTGCTGGAAGCGTTCCTACCAAGAGCATAAGTGCCGCAGACAGCACTCCCCACACGTGTCGCATTGGCCATCCCCATCCAACTAGACTGCAATCTTCAAGTGGCATGATTCGCGCTGCTTCAGCCTTTGAAGCGGTGCATCCGACAGTCAAAAACTGCCGCGCTAGGTGCTCAACGGCGTTACTTTATCACAGTATATTATTGCGATCCCACTGGGCAAGCAGCAGCCGGAAAACTGGCGCAAGCCGTTGCGATGATGTGTTGGATCTGACACAGAGGTGTATTGGCATCGCCGACGCGCTTGCTTGTTGCACGATGCAGCGCGCGGTGGATCGCTAGGCTCCACATTCGCCCCTGACTTCTAACGGGCTTAGAGATTTGCTGTTATGGGGCCGGTTTCGAATTGAACGTACCATTAGAGGGCTGACCGAGCATGCACAGTTCCCATTCCGCGAACCCGACGTCTCCCAAGACGCTCATTGCCGTAGCGGTAACATTCCTTACTATCGCCTCTGCATACGGCCTCGTTCAGGAGGCAAAAGCGCAACAAGATCAAGACTCTATCACCGTCGAACTGCACAAGCTAGAGCCGTCCGATAAGGGCTGCGGGGTTTACATCGTGATCTCGAATACGTCGAGCACCGCCTATGATGCCTTCAAGCTTGAGCTCGCAATCTTCAAGACGGATGGGATCATCGATCGCATTTTGACGCTGAACCTGGCGCCGATCCTTCCCTCAAAGCGCTCTGCCAAGGCCTTCGAACTAGAAGGCGCAAAGTGTGAAGACATCGGCAGCTTCCTCGTCAATGGTGTCGGAGAGTGCCGCACGGCGGATCAAACCGAACAAGATTGTCTCGCCCGCTTGAAGGTGAGCTCGCTGACGACAGTTGGTATCTCAAAGTAAGAAGGGACTGGCTCTTGTGACCGAAGTCCTACTGACCGAAGGCCGCGACTTTTCCATTCTTGATCTTGTAATGGATGCGGACCCATTTGTTCAGGCCATCATGCTGGTGCTGGTGGTGTGCTCGGTCGCAACATGGGCACTCATCTTCGAAAAGATGATCCGGCTCACGCTCTTGAGACGCCAGGTCGGCAAACTTGCGCGCCTAGCCAAGGAAGGGCGCCTCAGTTTCGACGGCAGGGGCGGGCTCGTCGGCGCCGTCGCCACAGCAGCCCAAAGCGAGTGGATAGAAAGCAGCGACCGCGAAGAAAGCCGGATCGAGTTACGCGAGCGGCTCGAACGCGCCATGCGCTTGGCGATGAAAGGCGAACTGCGGCGTCTCGAATTCGGTCTGCCGCTTCTGGCAACCGTTGGGTCCGCCTCGCCGTTCATCGGCCTGTTAGGCACCGTATGGGGCATCATGAACAGCTTTACCGCCATTGCCGTAGCGAAGGACACAAGCCTCGCGGTCGTTGCACCCGGCATCGCTGAGGCGCTTTTTGCAACCGCCTTGGGCCTTGCTGCTGCCATCCCGGCGGTTGTTTCCTTCAATCAGATCTCCGTTGCTTTGGGCCGCTCCGCTGAGAAGGCGGGCACCAGCATTACTTCGCTGGCGAAAACAATGGCCCGCGGCCAAGGTGAAGGCACAGTCCGCCTTGGGGAGGCCCGCTGATGGGAATGTCCATGAGAAGTGCGGCGTTGGATGATGATGGCGAGGAATACAAACCTCTCGCAGAAATCAACGTCACTCCGTTCGTCGATGTAATGCTCGTTCTATTGATCGTTTTCATGGTCGCCGCGCCCTTGATGGTGCAGGGCGTACCAGTTGACTTGCCAAAAACATCGGCCACCAAGATCGTCAAGGTTCGAAAGCCAATGGTCGTCACTTTGGCCCCTGACGGCAAACTGTACATCCGCGACGAGCAGGTCGATCGCAGCAGCCTCATTAGCCGCTTGATGGCTATGCGGTCGGACGAAGGTGATAGCGTCGTTTATGTACGCGCGGACCGGTCGATCCCATATGGTGAGGTGATGGAAGTCTTGGGCCGTGTCGGCGAGACGGGCTATCATAGGGTTTCCTTGTTGTCGCAACCGTCGCCGTCTAGCGGCGCGGGCCAATAACGCATAGCGCTCTGATGGACGCCATACGCTCAACAACTTGGCTCGTCTCACTCGGACTACATGCGGGGATCCTGGTGGCAATCGTCGGCGTCACCGCGGGTGGGGCAGCGATGGAGAGCGGCACGGGTGAGGATGTATTTGTCGTCGAGCAAGGTATTGCGATCGACGGCGTCGCCAAAATCGGCGAAGCGGCGGAGATGATCGAGACGATTGACTTTCCCCCCGTTCAGCAGGCCCAGCTAACTCCTCCCGAAGCAATTGAGCCCGAACTGACTGAGGTAATCACATCCACCGTGAGCGAGCACGAGGACGCCGTCGTCGATCGAGCGCCCGAACTCATTTCAGAGGAGCAGGAGGAGCTTCCCGTCGCAGCCCCGGTCGAGGAGCAACTCCCCCAAATCGCAACGCTGATAGAGAAGAGTTCCGCCGAGGCACGGACTGGCGGCGATGCCAACGCTCGCCGAGCCTATGGTGGCAGATTGGTCAAAAAAATAGTGCGAAACCAAGTGAAAGCCAAGCGGGGACAGGTCGGAAAGGTGGTCATCGTCTTTACGCTGGATGCTTCCGGTCAGTTGCTTTCGCGCAAGGTGTTGAAGAGCTCCGGTTCCAAATCGGTGGACGATGCAGCAATAGCCACTCTAGATCGCGCGGCGCCCTTCCCGCCAGTGCCAGAAAGCGTCGGGGGGCCCCTCAAGTGGTCGATACCCTTCGAATACAGATAGCCTTCAAGTTCACCACGCGCGGGCCCGCGAATCGAACTTTGAACATCTAAGCTGCGGCCGTGCAGGAGCAGCGCCAGCAACGCTGAAAATCATTTATTTCGGTTGATCGCTGGACCGAATGGCAACGATGCGCCCATCGTCGTTTGTGGCACCGTCCGGCTTTGCGGCCTCCTGCTCGCCCGACGATTCCTCCAGCGCTGCGGCCTCCATATGGCCGAAGCGATACCAGCTCACCGGTATCGTCGCCAGGTAGGCAAGCGAGGCCCCCGTCAGCGTTCCAAATGGATATGTGACGAGCAACGCCACGAAGCCGACGGCCAGCATAAAGGTCGGCATCACATACTCGCGCGAAATGCGCTCGCCCAGCAGTTTTCCGGAAAACGTCGGGATGGTCGACACCATCATGAAGGCGATCAAAAGTGTGTAAGCGAGTACGACATTGAGTAGCAATGGAGAGGAGCGAATGGCGACGAAACCCAGATACTCCACATAGACCGGCAATAATACGATGATCGCCGCGGCCGGCGTTGGCATGCCACTGAAGAATCCCTTGCGCCACGCGGGCTGCTGGTCATCCTCGATCGCAATGTTGAACCGCGCTAACCGCAGCGCGGAGGCGAGCGCGAAGATCATCACGCAAATCCATCCTAGGCTCTTAAGGCTGCCGAGCCCCCAGTTGAATATCAACAACGCCGGCGCCACCCCAAAATTGACGAAGTCGGCAAGACTGTCGAGCTCGGCCCCGAAGCGCGACGACGCTTTGAGAAGTCGGGCGATGCGGCCATCAATCCCATCGAGCAGCGCGGCGAACACGATCAACCCGAGCGCCATATCATAGCGCTCTTCTATACCCATGCGAATTGAAGTGAGCCCTGCGCACAGGGCCAGAAGCGTGAAAAAGCTCGGCACCAACATCCGGACCGGCACGTGCCGATGCCGGAAGATCGGCGTTCGCCGCCGCCGCCGCGTTTCTCTTTCGAGCCTTGGTATGATCGGGTCCATGGTGTTTTCCTCGCCGCGTCGTCCTCCAGAGAAGGTCGCGGACGTACGCACCTACAGTCACGCCCGGCGGGCTACACGCTCCACCTCTGCAGATTGTGTATCCGCGAAGACACTCTCACCCGCAACCGCTCGCTGACCAACTGCGATCAGCGGATGCTTTCCAGGCGGAAGATATATATCCACGCGAGAGCCGAAACGTATGAGGCCGATGCGCTCTCCCACGCCTACACTATCTCCCTCGTGCACGAACGCCACAATACGCCGCGCGACAAGCCCGGCGATCATCACCGCCGCAATCTCGGTGCCATCCGGCCTTTGGATCACAAGCCCGCGACGCTCATTTTCCTCGCTCGCCTTGTCGAGTGCGGCATTGAAAAACGCACCCGGCACATAGACGGAGCGCACGATCTGCCCAGCCACCGGTGCACGGCAAATGTGTACATCCAAAACGGAGAGGAACGTGGAGATGCGCACGCGCTCTTCCGGACCAAGGCCAAGCTCAGCCGGTGGAAGCACGGTTTCAACGCAAGTGATGCGCCCATCTGCCGGCGCGATGATGAGGCCGTCGCGCAATGGCGTCACGCGATCAGGATCGCGGAAGAAATAAGCAATCCAAAGGGTCGCGACAACCAGGGTCCAGGCGAGGGGCGGCCAAATCAAAAAGAAGAGCAAGGCCAAGCCTGCCCCAATGAACAGAAACTTGTGCCCGTCCCGGTGCACAGGCGCCAGATTTTCGGCAATGGTATCGAAGATGCCCTGACGTTCCGACACGCGAAATACCTCCTTGTGCTTGCGACTTCTTATTCGGGCAACGCAAGTGGATTGCAGCCGAACCTACTGCACCGGTACGGCGATGAAACGATACCCGCCTAAGGCATCCTCCACACCGAGTTGAACGGTCTTACCGCCGCTCCTCTTCACGTCCTCAACCCTTTTTGCAATATCTTGGGGATTGGTAACCGGCTCTTGCGCGGCCTCGACAATCACATCGCCGGGTCTGATACGCTCTGCAGCCGGGCTTGCCGGATCAACCTCGCTGACGATCGCGCCAGTGACGTCAGACCCGAACCCGTACTTGGACCGTAGGTTGTCATCGAGGCGTGATAGCTTCAAACCGAGCACTGACATTTCGGGCTGCGGGGCCTCTTTGCCCTGAGCGCGAGAGGGCGCTTCGGGCTGCTCCTCATCTTCACTAAGGCGCCCCACCGTCACTCTCAGTATCTTCTTCTCGCCGTTGCGCCGCACTTCGACGTCAACCGTCTTGTCAATGGGCGTGCGCGCGACAAGCCGCGGCAGTACGCGCATACCGGTCACATTCCTGCCGTCGAACTTCACAATGACGTCGCCCGATTTCAGTCCAGCCTTCGCGGCGGGGCTGTCAGGTGCCACGGCTGCAACGAGAGCACCGGTGTGCGCGGGAACATTCACCCTTCCCGCGATGCCATCGGTAACGGTTTGAATCTTCACACCAAGCCAGCCGCGCCGTACCAAGCCGAACTTGCGGAGCTGTTGCACGACAGGGCTCGCGGTATCGGCTGGGACCGCAAATCCAATACCAATCGAACCGCCCGTTGGTGAAATGATTGCGGTGTTTACGCCGATAACGTCGCCATCCATATTGAACAATGGGCCGCCGGAGTTGCCTTTATTGATCGATGCATCAGTCTGCAAGTAGTCGTCATAAGGGCCCGAGTTGATGTCGCGGGCCTTTGCCGAAATGATGCCCACCGTGACCGTACCGCCGAGACCAAACGGGTTACCGATCGCCATCACCCAATCGCCCACCTTGATGTCGGCCGACGAGCCGAAGGATACGGCTTTGAGCTCCTTCGTGGGCTTGACCTTCAAAAGCGCGATGTCGGTTTTTGAGTCTTTTCCGATAAGCTCCGCTTTCAGCTGGGTGCCATCGTGGAAGTTGATGCTAATTTCTTCAGCGCCATCGATCACGTGATGGTTGGTGACGATGATGCCGTCCTTGCCGTCGACGACGAAGCCGGACCCCAAGGACGAGACCTTGCGTTCGGGGACGATGCGCCCACCGCGGTCGTTATCAAAGAAATCTTCAAAGAGATCTTCGAAGGGTGAGCCCTTTGGCACATTCGGCAGCGGGATACCCTGCGGGCCCTTGATCGCCTGACTCGTTGAAATGTTGACAACGGCCTCGATTAGTTCCTCCGCGACGGGCGCGACGGACTGTGGTCCGCGCATGGAGGCGGAGGAAACCGCGCCAGTCAATATCATCAGCGCAGCAACGACCCCGAAAGACCGGCCACAGAACCGCCAGAAATTTTGCATGAACGTTTCTCCTGCCGGAAACCTTGACCGGCCAATTCTCGCCCGTGACAACTTCTCACCGGTCTTGATTGCGGTACATTCAGCGCAACAGGATGACAATGAGAAGCCGCTGTCAACGCGGCGGTTGTTGCCCTCAACCGCGAATTAGCCAAACGAGGCCCGCGCCCAGGCCAACCGCGGTCCAGCCGACGATTCGCAGCGTTCCTTCGGGCGTGACCTCGGCCGCTTCCAGCATGCGGATACCCAGGCGCGGTGCGACGGCCCAGAGCAGGCCCTCAATCACGAGAACGAGCCCGAATCCGACGATCAAGTCGCTCATTGAACGTTCGATGGCGCCGGCTGCGAGCGACCGGATGGATCCGAAAAGTACTTGAAGAACTCCGAGTCCGGTGAGATCAGCAGGCGCGTATCATTCGACTTCAAGCCCTTCTCGTAGGCTTGCATTGAGCGGTAGAATTCAAAGAAGTCCTGATCGCGGGTGTAGGCATCGGCATAGATACGGTTTCGCTCTGCGTCGCCGTTGCCGCGAGTCTCCTCCCCCTTGCGCGAGGCTTCCGCCTTGATCACGACCGCCTCGCGATCCGCCGTCGCCCTAATGCGGTTGGCCGAAGCCGCACCTTCCGCGCGGAACTCGGCTGCCTCACGTTCGCGTTCGGCGCGCATGCGCTGGAACACGCTCTTGGAATTCTGCTCCGGCAAATCGGCGCGCTTCATCCGAACGTCAACAACTTCCAAACCAAATTCATCGCCCTCGCTGTTCACTTGTGTGGCGATGCGTTTCATCAGCTCTTCACGCTGGTCGCGAACGATGTCCAGGAACGTCGCAGAGCCCAGAACGCGACGCAGCGCTGATTCAACGATCGGCCCAAGGCGTGAGCGCACACCGTCTTGGTAGCGCAGCGTCTGATAAAACTTCAAAGGATCGACGATCTTGTAGCGCGCAAAAGCGTCCACTACGAGGCGCTTCTGGTCCTTCGCGATCGCTTCCTGGGGGGCCGTGTCGAGGTCAAGGATACGCTTATCGTAGATTTCCACCTGATCAACAAAAGGCCACCGCCATTTCAAACCGGGTTCTTTCACGACTCTCTTTGGCTCGCCAAAGCGCAGCACAAGAGCCTGCTCGTTCTGATGCACAATGTAGGCGGAGAAATAGACCGCGACGGCCGCGAGCCCAATCAGAATGACGATAAAAGCTAGAATCCCGCGCATGATCAGTTTCCTCCCTCGCCGCTCTTGGGCTGAAGCTTGTCGAGCGGGAGGTAGGGAACGACGCCCTGACCGCTCTTGCTATCAATGATGATTTTGTCGGTGCCGCCCATCACCCGCTCCATGGTCTCCAGGAACATGCGTTTGCGCGTAACTTCGGGAGCATTCTTGTATTGGTCGTAGACCTGCAGAAAGCGCGACGTCTGGCCCTGCGCCTCGTTGACGACTTGCTGCTTGTATCCTTCGGCTGCCTGCAGGATGCGCTGCGCGTCGCCGCGCGCTTCCGGCACGACCTTGTTCGCATAGGCGTCGGCTTCGTTTTGCAAACGCTCTTGGTCGGCACGCGCCGCCTGCACGTCGCGGAACGCGTCGATGACTTCGGCCGGCGGATCGACCTTTTGCAGTTTTACCTGATCGATGCGGATACCGGCACCATAAGTATCCAACGTCGCCTGCATCAGCTTGCGCACGGCTTCTTCGGTCTTCTGACGATCCTCCGTCAGGATCGGTTGAATTTCCGATTCGCCGACAACTTCGCGCATAGCGCTCTCGGCGACTTCCTTTACGGTGGTGTCGGGATTTTGAATGTTGAAGAGATATTTCTCCGCGTCCTTGATGCGCCAGAACACGACGAAGTCGATATCGACGATGTTCTCGTCGCCGGTCAGCATCAGGCTTTCTGCACGCTCATCGCGAACGGCAATGCCCGGGCGCCCGCCCGGCGCTGACCGCATACCAATTTCGATGATGTTTTGGCGCGTCACCTTCGGAAGGCGCACCTCTTCAACGGGATAGGGCCATCTGAAATGAAGACCCGGCGGTTCCTGGCGGACGTACTCGCCGAACCGCAACACGACCCCTACCTCGTCGGGCTGGACGCGGAAGGTCAATGCCTGCCATGCGATAATTGCGACAGCGACAATGGCGACGAGAAACAGAAGCGGGCCGGGCACGCCGCCGCCGCCACGCATCACCTGCTTGACCTTGTCTTGGCCCCGCTTGAGCATCTCCTCCAGGTCAGGCGGCTGCCCATCTCCGCCAGTCGGTCCTTGACCCCATGGTCCGCCCCCATTGCCGCCGCTTTTCCAACCGCCGCCGCCACCACTCTGATTGTTCCACGGCATATATAAGTTCCTTCAATTCTTTATCGGTGTGAGAGGGCCGCTGGCCGCCCGATCAACCCATTGCAACCCGCAGGGGGCCAATTTCGTAACCTTGGCGGGTCTGGAGCGTGCTCGCTTATAGGCCAGAGCATCCCCTGAGCGCAAACTTGCTTGTAAGATTGGTTCGCACCGCTCAGGCTTCAAGCCGCCTGAAGTGGCGGATCGCTGTCCTGGCACACCCGCTCCAACACGACAAAGGTCGTGGCAAAGTCGTCGCGCGGGCCCTTTTGCAAGGGCGATCGCTCCACCTCTTGCCACTCGGCAGGTTCCAGCGCGGGAAAGAAAACGTCGCCATCGGGCCTGCCGTGCACTTCCGTTTTGTAGACGCGATCTGCGGTTGGCAGCGCTGCATCGAAGATCTGCGTCCCGCCGATAACCATAATCTCATCTGAGCCAATGCCTCTAGCTTCTGCGCGCCGCCTGGCAAGCGCGAGTGCCGCTTCAAAGCCGCTGGCTATAAGGACGCCGGGAGGGCGAAAGTTTTGATCCCTCGTGACCACGATATTGTCGCGGCCATCGAGCGGTTTTTTGAGAGACTGGAACGTTCGGCGGCCCATGATGAGCGGTTTGTTCATGGTGAGGCGCCGAAACAGCTTCAAATCGGACGATATGTGCCATGGCAGACCACCGCGCGCTCCGATGACACCGTTGTCGGCAACGGCGACGATCAGGGCCACAGGGGTGTCGCTCATACAGCTACCTTCGCGGCGATGTGCGGATGAGGATCGTAATTTCCGAGTTGGAAATCATCGAAGGTGAAATCAAAGATCGAACGCACGTCCTTGTTGATCGTCATAGACGGCAGCGGTCGTGGTGTGCGCTCAAGCTGTGCATTGGCCTGTTCCAGGTGGTTCACATAGAGGTGCGCATCGCCGAAGGTGTGCACGAACTCACCGGGCTCCAAATCGGCCACTTGCGCCATCATCATGGTCAGCAGCGCATAAGACGCAATGTTGAACGGCACGCCCAAGAACACATCGGCCGAGCGCTGATAGAGCTGACAAGACAGCCGCCCATCCGCGACATAAAACTGGAACAGGCAATGGCAGGGAGCCAACGCCATGCGGGGGATGTCGGCTGGGTTCCACGCCGAAACAATAAGGCGGCGGCTGTCAGGATCGCTTTTCAGCGTTTTCACGACGTCTGAGATCTGGTCGATGGTACGCCCGTCGGGCGCCGCCCATGAGCGCCACTGCTTGCCGTAGACGGGCCCTAGATCTCCATGCTCGTCTGCCCAATCGTCCCAGATCGAGACCCCGTAGCGCTTGAGATAAGCAATATTGGTATCGCCAGCGAGAAACCAGATCAGCTCATGGATAATCGACTTCACGTGCAGCTTCTTCGTCGTCACGAGCGGGAAACCGTCGCGCAAATCAAAACGCATCTGGTGGCCAAAGACCGACAGCGTACCCGTGCCCGTCCGGTCAGCCTTGCGCGCGCCCTCCTGGCGCACCCTGCGCATAAGATCGAGATACTGCTGCATGCGGCGAAATATAGGTTGATTCCACGGCCGCCGGCACCCTTCCTCAGGAGGGCAGCATCACAAAATAGAGGACAACGCAGGCCAACGTATTATTGGCAACGTGGCAGAACATCGGCACCCACAAGCTTCCTGTGCGCACCAGCAGCCAGGAGAAATAAAGGCCCATAATCAGCACTTCGATAAGCGCGAAAACTGAGTAGCCCGCATGCATGGAGGTCCACAACAGCGAGGTGAGAATGGCCGTTCCAACAAAGCCTAGCCAGGTTTTCGACAGCGCGGAGAACAAAAACCCACGAAACAGCAATTCCTCCGACAAGGGTGCACCAATGCAGATGACGAAGAGGACCAGCCAGATCGCATTACTTTGAATAAACTCTTGAAAAGGCTTCATGTCGTTGATGAGGAGGTCCGGCTGAAAATAGATCGCAATGGCTGTCAACAGCGCGGAGCCAACAAACAACGGGATCAGCGCCCACGGCAGGATGCGCCAACCATCTGAGGGACGCTCAAGTGCCAGAACTTGCCTGCGCTCGTTCCCATAAAGGCCGGCGACAGCAATCGTGAAGATGACGATGCAGAGCTGCAGCACAGCAAACCCCACCGCGAACGGCATTGCTGGTAGCTGTGAGACGCTGCTGCCTTGTCCTGCGACTTCGGTGGGTGCGAACGCATAGTAGCCGCCCCCTGCCAGCCCACCGATGACGCCGGAAAGAGCGAAAATCCCTGCCGCGGCGGGCAATACCGCCCATCCGGGCCACCCTGAGCGCGGCACATAAGCAACCGGACCTCGAAACAGCGACGCCAACATCTTCATGGATACGACCCACTTCAACCGGTGCACGGCGGGCGTGTCAAATTGCAAATCAATGTTGACACCACCTCGGTCCGATCTCTCTTCTGCAATTGGGCTGTAACAATGCCGAGATTCGGTTTTGTACAACTCCGTTAGGACACTAACCGCGCAACCGCTTCGAACTCTTCGAATGAGGCAGGCCTTGGACTTTAGCAAGCAGAATGTGCACGACCTCTACTACGGTCGAAACCGACGTAGTCAGATCTTCCGCTTTGCGCTGCTCACATTCGATATCGCGTCGGTCATCTTCTTCATCGCGACGTCCATGATGCGTGGGACGACTTGGATCTACTGGTTCGACGCGATCATCGCTCTCATCATTATTGCCGATCTCACAGCCCGTTTCTGGATTTCCAAACACCCCTGGCGACTCCTTCGGGATTTTACGACGTGGACCGATATCATCGTCGTCATCACGCTCCTACTGCCCAGCTTCCTGGCAAGTTTCTTGTTCCTTCGCGTGCTGCGAGCCCTCAGAGTGCTGCGCACCTACCGGGTGCTCGCCGACCTGCGCGCGCTTTCTCCGTTCTTCAAGCGCAACGAGTTGGTGATCCAGTCCATTGTCAATCTCGTCGTGTTCGTGTTCATCATGACGGCGCTCGTCTACGTGCTGCAGGTGAACACCAATCCAAAGATCACCAACTACGTCGACGCTCTCTATTTCACGATTACAGCGCTCACCACGACGGGCTTTGGCGACATTACGTTGGAGGGCACTACGGGGCGTGTACTTTCGATCATCATCCTTCTGGTTGGAGTCGCGCTCTTCCTGCGGCTGGTGCAAACAATTTTCCGGCCGCCGCACGTCAACCAGGAGTGCCCCGACTGCGGCTTGGTGCGCCACGACACCGATGCGATCCACTGCAAGCACTGTGGCCGGATCCTGCACATCACAACCGAAGGTGAGGGCGACTAGGCCCCAAAGAGCCGCCTGTCGCCGCCCACAAACGCCATAGCCTTTTTTTTCTCAGGATCTACGACTATATTCATGAGGCTGGATTCGTCCGGCTATGGCGATAAACGCGGTCGTAATAAGCCGATCGGACCCGGGGGCGGTACCCGGCGCCTCCACCAAATGCCCGTGCGTTACAGCCAACAATGGCTTGGGAACCACAGTCAATCGCGCGGCGCGGGCATCTGATGGGGGCGAAATAGGATCGACGAAGGTGTAAAGGGCTTAGCTTTCGCTCGGCATGGTACCGCCGTCATCGGGCCAATCAGAATAGTTGCAAACGACAACTATGCTGAGGCCGCTCTCGCTGCGTAACGCAGTGCGAAAAGCCTGAACTTGAAGCCCTTACCCCTAGCCGGGTAAGGCGCGGTTCGGAGGGCACCGGGCAACAGAAGCCCTCCACTTGCCTCGGCCTTTCCGGGGGGACACAAACGGGGACGTCTCACGCGAGACCCGAGATTTAAAAGCGAGAACGATGCCGGCTGAGCCGACGATCGATTACGAGACCCTTGCCCAGGACGCCATGCGCGGTCTGGTGCGCACGGTTTTGATCCAGGCTGCCAAGACGGGACTGCCGGGCGAGCATCACTTCTACATCTCGTTCGACACCGCTGCGACCGGCGTGGTTCTGTCCAAGCGGCTGAAGGAAAAATACCCGCAAGAAATGACGATCGTGCTGCAGCACCGCTTCTGGGACCTCCATGTGCAAGCGGACCGCTTCGAAGTGAAGCTGACTTTCGACGGCATTCCTGAACGCCTTGTCGTGCCGTTTGCCGCCGTTCGCGTGTTCTTTGATCCCAGTGTGCGCTACGGGCTCCAATTCGAAGACCCCGGCCTGGAACTGGAGACCGGCGAGGACATGGCGCAGCCCTTTTCGGGGCGCAGCACCAAGAGCGCCAACGGAACCCGCAATACACTGCGGTCCACTGCGCCCAAGAAGCCGCGCGTGCCTCGCAAGGCTAAAAGCGAGAAGCGCAAGACGCCTGGGCCTGCCGCAGCACCGGAGCCTGCTCACACGCCGCAGAACGCACGCTCACCGGCGGCGGGGACGACGGCCGACGCTCCGACACCGTCGCAATCCAGGACGGATCTGCCACCTGCTGCGGAGCACAGGTCGGCTGAGGACGCGCCGCGTCAAGACAACGGCGGTGCACAAATCGTCAGCCTGGACGCTTTCCGCAAGAAGTAAGCAGCGCTGCACCATGGCGTGCCTCTTCGCGCCCCATCGCGACCACCTCACCGCGAATGTCACGAAAGGTCCACGATTGACGCACATGACTGGGTGAGTCATGCCGTTCGACGCTGCGCACACAACGGGCAAGGCGCAGAACCGCGTGAGCACTTATGAGGCCCGTCATGGCAAACGACATACACCTCCTCATCGGCACGAGGAAAGGCACCTTTATCCTCGACGGGGATGCCGACCGCAAATCATGGAAACTGCGCGGGCCCTATTGCGAGACATGGCCCATCAATCACGTCAAGGCCGACCCCGCCACGGGCACCATCTACGCCGGCGGCGGCAACGAATGGTTCGGGCCCGCTGTGTGGAAGTCCGACGATCTGGGCGAGACGTGGTCGCATTCCAGCGAAGGCCTCGCCTATCCGGAAGGCGAAACGCCCATCAAAACCGTGTGGAGCTTAGCGCCCGACGGCAACGGCCTTTATGCGGGCGTCGAACCCGCCGGTCTTTTTCATAGCAAAGATCACGGCATCACCTGGCAACACTTGGACGGTCTGCAAAAGCACCCCTCGCGGCCCAAGTGGATGCCCGGCGGCGCCGGTCTCAACCTGCACCACATCCTTCCCCACCCCAGCGACGCCAACCAGATCTGGATCGGCATCTCCTCCGTCGGCGTCCTCCACACCAGCGATGGCGGCAAATCCTGGCAGTTCCGCAACAAGGGCACGCGCAACGACTACATGCCCGAGGACCAGCGCTACCCTGAGTTCGGACAATGCGTCCACGCTCTTGCCATGGCGCCCGGCATGCCCAACCGCCTTTATCAGCAGAACCATTGCGGCATGTACCGCAGCGAGGACGGCGGCCAAACCTGGGAGAGTATCGAGCCCGGCCTGCCGTCCGCCTTCGGCTTTCCCGCCGTCACGCATCCGCGCGATCCCGACACGCTTTATCTCATCCCCCTCAACGGCGACGTGCTCGGCCGCTACGTCCACGACGCCAAGGCCGCCGTCTGGCGCACGCGCGATGTGGGCAAGACCTGGCAGGATTTGAGGCAAGGCCTGCCGCAGAAGAACGTCTTCTTTAACGTGCTGCGCCAAGCCATGGCGGCCGACCCGCTGACACCCGCCGGCCTCTATTTCGGCACCAACACGGGCGAGCTTTATGCCAGCGCGGACGAGGGCGAGAGCTGGACGTGCCTTGCTGAGTATCTGCCGACCATTACGTCGGTGGAGACGTTGGTCCCCAATCGTTAGACACGCGGGCAGGAGCGATCACGCCATGGCGCATGATGCGACATTGACCGCTGCAACGACCGTCAGCGTCGTGTTGGCCCCGGCCTTGATACGGTTGTTTCCCGATTGCAATGGGCGACTGGAGCTTGCCGCGTCCAGCGTCAGCGACATGCTTGATGAGCTGGACGCGCGCTGGCCGGGCATGCGCGATCGCTTGCGCGATTCAACACCGCGCATTCGCCGTCACATCTCTGTATTCGTCGACGGCCACCGCGCGACGCTTGAGACTCCGCTGAAGCAGGGCACGAGGGTTTATGTGCTGACGATGGTGTCGGGCGGGTAGGAGCGACCTACCCCAAACATTGCGTCATTCCCGCGCAGACGGGGATCCACGACACGTCACAGCAAGAGTGCGCGCAGGGCATGAAGCTCTGTCGCAGAACAATGACTGGCCAAGCGCAAGCGGGCACTTGCGTCATGACGAAGTCATGCTGCGTATAGATCCCGCTCTCCAGCGGGATGACGGGAAGAAGGGGGCTTCTCAAACGCCCACCCGCGATGTCATCCCGGACGCGTGGCGGCGAAGTCGGAGCGCGATCCGGACCCAGGAGAAAAGTGCCGAAGGCACCGCAATTCGCTGGGAACAATTTTAGTGTCTTCGACGACTTTGACGCTAGTTCCCGGCTCTGCGCTCGAGCTTGGCTCTCGCTTGGCCGGGATGACGTCGAGAGGAGGCGGCCGTCCAGGAGGATTGAATGGCGACCCGGCGCATTGGTGCACAGCCTAGCCCCGTGCTATGGCCTGCAGCCAGCCCGGCGAGACCACGCACATGGACCTGACGCGATGAGCAAATCCCGCACTGAAACCGACACCTTCGGCCCCATCGAGGTGCCGGCCAACAAGTATTGGGGGGCGCAAGCCCAGCGCTCGATCGGCAATTTCAAGATTGGCTGGGAAAAGCAACCACTGCCCATCGTGCGCGGCCTTGGCATCGTCAAGCGCGCTTGCGCTGAGACCAACATGTCGGTCGGCAAACTCGACAAGCGCATTGGCGAGGCGATTGTCGCGGCCGCCCAGGAGGTCATGGACGGCAAGCTCGACGATCATTTTCCCTTGGTCGTGTGGCAAACGGGATCAGGCACGCAGTCAAACATGAACGCCAACGAGGTGATCGCAAACCGCGCCATCGAATTGTTGGGCGGGGCGATCGGCTCCAAGGAGCCGGTGCATCCCAACGATCACGTCAACATGAGCCAGTCGTCGAATGACACCTACCCGACGGCCATGCACGTTGCGTGCGCCGAAGAGGTGCAACACCAGCTGCTGCCGGCCTTAGCCCACCTGCATGATGCCATCGACGCCAAAGCCAAGGCCTGGTCGCATATTATCAAGATCGGCCGCACCCACACCCAAGACGCAACGCCGTTGACGCTGGCTCAAGAGTTTTCCGGCTATGCCCATCAGATCGCCAAAGGTATCAGGCGCATTGAATCGACGCTGCCCGACCTGATGGAATTGGCGCAGGGCGGCACCGCTGTGGGGACCGGTCTTAATGCACCGGAGGGCTTTGCGGAAAAGGTCGCCGAGCGCATCGCTGCCATCACCGGCATGCCCTTCACTACCGCACCGAACAAGTTCGAAGCCT
>CAZURR010000061.1:0-15615 GCA_964622715.1 uncultured Hyphomicrobium sp.
CCCGACGAGCTGTTGGAGATCTTGCACGACGTCCAGCATGCCATCGGTTTCGTGCCCGAAGCGCTGTCTGCTGCGATTGCCGAAGCGCTCAATCTGTCGCGCGCCGAAGTCTATGGCGTGATCAGCTTCTATCATGACTTTCGGCGCGAGCCACCTGGGCGGCACATGATCAAGATGTGCCGGGCCGAAGCCTGCCAGGCGGTGAACGGCGCTGGGGTCTGCCGTCATGCACAGGAGCGGTTGGGCGCCAAATTTGGTGAGACCAGCGCCGACGGCAACTACACACTGGAGGCGGTTTACTGCCTTGGAAATTGTGCGCTGTCCCCTGCCATAATGATCGACGGCAACCTATATGGTCGTGTTGATAAAGGGCGCTTTGACGCGATCATTGCCGAGCTCGACCAGGAGGAGGCGGCATGACCAAGGTCTTCATTCCACGCGACGCATCAGCGCTGTCAGTGGGTGCGGAGGCCGTCGCGAATGCTGTTGCCCTAGAAGCCAAGAAAAAGAAAAAGTCGACACAGATCGTGCGCATCGGCACGCGCGGCATGCTTTGGCTGGAGCCGCTTGTCGAGGTTGAAACAGAAAAAGGCCGCGTGGCCTATGGGCCTGTGACACCAGCCGACGTGCCGGGCCTGTTCAAGGCCAACTTCCTCGAAGGCGGCGACCACAAACTCTGCCACGGCCTCACCGAAGAGATCCCCTTCTTCAAGAAGCAAGAGCGGCTGACGTTTGCGCGTTGCGGCATCATCGATCCGCTATCGATTGACGACTACCGCGCGCGCGGCGGCTTCGATGGTCTCGAAAAAGCGCTCAAGATGAAGCCTGCCGACATTGTCGCCGAAGTCACGACGTCGGGCCTCAGGGGGCGCGGCGGCGCAGGCTTCCCCACCGGTATCAAGTGGAAGACCGTCCTCGACACCAAAGCCGACCAAAAGTACATCTGTTGCAACGCGGATGAGGGCGACAGCGGAACATTCTCTGACCGCATGTTGATGGAAGGCGATCCATTCTGCCTAATCGAAGGCATGATCATCGCCGGCATCGCAACAGGTGCAACGCGCGGTTACATCTACCTGCGCTCCGAATACCCGCACGCCCTCGCCGTTTTGCGCGAAGCCATTGAGGTCGCGAAGGCGGGCAGCTGGCTCGGCCCCGCGATCCAAGGCTCGGCTTATGAATTTGAGCTCTTCGTGCGTGTAGGCGCCGGCGCCTACATTTGCGGCGAAGAGACTTCGATGCTGGACAGCCTTGAGGGCAAGCGCGGCATGGTCCGCTACAAGCCGCCTCTTCCTGCAATCGAAGGACTCTTCGGCAAACCGACAGTCATCAATAACGTGATCAGCCTCGCTTCAGTGCCGATCATTCTCGCCAAGGGTGGCGAATACTATCGCGACTTTGGCGTCGGCAAATCGCGCGGCACGCTGGCCTTCCAGCTCGCCGGAAACGTCAAGCGAGGCGGCCTCGTCGAGAAGGCGTTCGGTATCACCGCGCGCGAGCTCATCGAGGACTACGGCGGCGGCACACGGACCGGACGCCCGGTGCGCGCGGTGCAGTTCGGGGGGCCGCTTGGCAGCTATTTGCCCGAGTCCAAGCTCGATACCCCGATGGACTACGAAGCATTCGTCGCTGAAGACGCAATGGTCGGCCACGGGGGTGTCGTCATATTCGACGATACAGTGGACATGGCGCAGCAAGCCCGCTTCGCAATGGAGTTCTGCGTGATCGAGTCATGCGGCAAGTGCACGCCGTGCCGCATTGGTTCGGTACGTGGCGTTGAAGTGATCGACCGCATCATTGATGACGTTGATCGAGAGAACAATATCGAATTGCTCAAAGACCTCTGCAATACCATGGTCGATGGATCGCTGTGCGCCATGGGCGGGCTGACGCCCATGCCAGTGATGAGCGCGCTCAATCACTTCCCGGAAGACTTTAATCGAGCGGCGCGAGCCGAGGCTGCTGAATGATCGAACGAGATGAGGCCCTGCCATGACGAGCGAAACGAAGCCAATGACGCTCATCAAAGAAACTGACTACGGCACACCAGCCAGTCACTCCAATAAGTTGGTGACGCTGGAAATCGACGGTCAGTCCGTCACTGTCCCTGAAGGCACGACGGTCATGCGTGCGGCAGCCGAGCTTGGCATCATGGTGCCCAAGCTGTGCGCCACCGACAGCGTCGAGGCCTTCGGCTCCTGCCGGCTCTGCCTGGTCGAGATCGAGGGCCGTAGAGGCACGCCTGCATCCTGCACGACGCTCGTGGCGCAGGGCATCAAAGTCTCGACCCAGAATGACCGGTTGGCGCG
The DNA here is from genome assembly GCA_964622715.1 of uncultured Hyphomicrobium sp. Lineage (GTDB taxonomy): Bacteria > Pseudomonadota > Alphaproteobacteria > Rhizobiales > Hyphomicrobiaceae > Hyphomicrobium_A. The sequence goes on from CAZURR010000061.1 coordinate 2,310, forward strand.
TATCCGCAAAGGCGTAATGGAGCTCTATATTTCTGACCATCCGCTCGACTGCTTGACCTGTGCTGCCAACGGCGACTGCGAGCTGCAGGACATGGCCGGCGCGGTGGGCTTGCGTGACGTGCGCTACGGCTACGAAGGCGAGAACCACGTCTTTGCGCGCCAGAATGGCGAGGCAAACCCGCTCTACCTACCCAAGGACGTGAGCAACCCTTATTTCCATTTTGAACCGTCGAAGTGCATCGTGTGCTCGCGCTGCGTGCGCGCTTGCGAGGAGGTGCAAGGAACCTTCGCGCTCACCATCGACGGGCGTGGCTTCGCCTCGCACGTGGCGGCGGGTGTGGATGAGGACTTCCTCGATTCGGAATGCGTCTCGTGCGGCGCCTGCGTCCAGGCGTGCCCCACGGCTACGCTGATTGAAAAGTCGGTCGTTGACTATGGCCAGCCCGAGCACAGCGTGGTGACGACATGCGCCTACTGCGGCGTTGGCTGCGCGTTCAAGGCGGAGATGCAGGGCGATAAGGTCGTGCGCATGATGCCGTATAAGGATGGCGGTGCCAACGAGGGGCACTCCTGCGTCAAGGGACGCTTCGCCTTTGGCTACGCGACCCACAAAGATCGCATGCTCAACCCGATGATCCGCGAGCGCATCACCGACCCGTGGAAGGCCGTGACGTGGGACGAGGCCATCAAGTTCACCGCGGACCGCTTCAAGGCCGTGCAGAAAAAGTACGGCCGCGGCTCGATCGGCGGCATTACGTCATCGCGCACGACGAATGAAGAGGTCTACGTCGTCCAGCGCATGGTGCGCGCTGCGTTCGGGAACAACAACGTCGACACGTGCGCCCGCGTCTGTCACTCGCCGACAGGCTATGGCTTGAAGGCGACGTTTGGCGAGTCTGCCGGCACGCAAGACTTCAAAAGCGTCGATCAGTCCGACGTGATCATGATTATCGGCGCCAACCCGACTGACGGTCACCCGGTCTTTGCATCGCGCATGAAGAAGCGCCTGCGTGAGGGCGCTAAACTCATCGTTGCCGACCCGCGCCGCATCGACATGGTGCGCAGCCCCCACGTTGAGGCAGATTACCACCTGCAGCTGAAGCCCGGCACCAACGTCGCGATTGTCAATGCACTCAGTCACGTTGTCGCCACTGAAGGGTTGATTGACCGTAGCTTTGTGGCAGCGCGCTGCGAAAAGGAGGACTTCAAGCTTTGGGAGGCCTTCATCAAGGATCCCAAGAACTCGCCAGAGGCATTGGAGCCGGTGACTGGCGTTCCGGCCGCTGACATCCGCGCAGCCGCGCGCCTCTTTGCGACTGGCGGCAACGCCGCGATCTACTATGGCCTCGGCGTCACCGAGCACAGCCAGGGCTCGACCATGGTGATGGCCATGGCGAACCTCGCGATGGCCACGGGCAACATTGGCCGCGAGGGCGTAGGTGTGAACCCGCTGCGCGGTCAAAACAACGTGCAAGGCTCGTGCGACATGGGCTCGTTCCCGCATGAGTACCCCGGCTATCGGCACGTCTCGGATACGGCAACGCGTAAGCTGTTCGAGGAGCTCTGGGATAAGAAGCTCGATCCCGAGCCGGGCTTGCGCATTCCCAACATGTTCGATGAAGCCACCGCCGGCACGTTTAAGGGCCTATTCGTGCAGGGTGAGGACATTGCGCAGTCCGATCCTAACACGCAGCACGTCACGCACGCGCTTGAATCGCTGGATATCTTGGTCGTCCAGGATTTGTTCCTCAACGAGACGGCAGCGTTCGCGCATGTGTTCCTACCAGGCACGTCCTTCCTTGAGAAGGACGGCACCTTCACTAACGCCGAGCGACGCGTTAATCCCGTGCGGATGGTAATGAAAGAGCAGCAAGGCATGGCTGAATGGGAGATCGTTAGCCGCATCTCTACTGAGATGGGCTATCCCATGAAGTATGCGTCTGCGTCCGCGATCATGGATGAGATTGCCAGCGTCACGCCGACGTTCCGCGGCATCAGTTTCGAGAAGCTCGATCGTCTCGGAAGCGTGCAGTGGCCGTGCGACGACGAGGCGCCGGAAGGCACCCCCGTCATGCACGTGTCGGAGTTCACGCGCGGCAAGGGCCGCTTCATGCTCACCGAGTTCGTCGCCACGGACGAGCGAACCAACCGCAACTTCCCACTGATCCTGACCACGGGCCGCATATTGAGCCAGTACAACGTCGGCGCGCAGACGCGTCGCACCGACAATGTCGTCTGGCACACAGAAGACATTCTGGAGATTCACCCGCATGACGCGGAAGTGCGCGGTATCAAGGACGGCTCAATGGCGTCGCTCACGAGTCGCATGGGTGGAACGACCCTGCGCGTGAAGATCAGCGATCGCATGCCGCAAGGCGTCGTCTACACGACCTTCCACTTTCCCGAGAGTGGGGCGAACGTGATCACGACCGAGAACTCCGACTGGGCCACCAATTGCCCCGAGTACAAGGTCACGGCCGTTCAGGTCATGCCGTCGAACCAGCCATCGGAATGGCAGACCGAGTGGGAGGAGCGCGAGCGCCAGAACAAGCGCATCGCTAAAAGCACTCTTGTAGCGGCAGAGTAGCGCCACTGAGGCGGCGAACGTTCTATGACTGCAATGGCAAAGTCAGGCGAACTCTTGGAAGCACCCTCGTCGCTGTGTTCACGCCCAGCCGAGGGTGCCGCTCTTAATGCCGATGGTCATCAGACGACGCTGACATGGCAGCTGCCCGAGGAAGTGCCGGTGGCGCTTCAGATCAACTCGGCGCCGTATACCGTGATGATGGCGACGCCTGCCAACCTAACTGACTTTGGGGTGGGTTTCGCACTTGCCGAGGGGATCATTGCAAAGAGCGACGATATCCGCGGCGTGCTTGCCATGCCGGTCGAGAATGGCCTTGCCGTTGACATTGCCGTCGATGAAGATGCACTCGACGCCGCACGCATGCCGCGCCGGTCGATCGAAGGTCGTTCAGGCTGCGGTCTGTGCGGGGTGGAAAGCATCGCCGACGTGGTGCGGGTCACGAAACCTGTTCCTCAAGGAGAACGCCCTAAACCGGACGCAATCCTCAAAGCCGCAACGGAGCTGCAAAACCTGCAGCCAATGAACCGGCTCAATCATTCTGTTCATGGCGCCGCCTGGGCATCGCTCGCTGGCAAGGTCCTGCTTGTTCGCGAGGACGTCGGCCGTCACAACGCGCTCGACAAACTCATCGGTGCGCTGTTCCAATCTGGAACCGACTTCTCGACGGGTTTCGTTTTGATAACCAGCCGCTGCAGTTTCGAGCTGGTGCAAAAGACGGCGACGGTAGGCATCGGCGCCCTCGTGTCGGTTTCCGCGCCCACCGCGCTCGCGCTTGAGATTGCCCAAAAAGCTCGTATGTTCCTCGCCGCCCTTGGCGAAAATGTCGTTGTCGTCTTCAACCGTTAAGCTTGCAAAAAGAGGCCGGAGTTTCGCTGTATGGAGAACCGTGACATGATCCGCATGGTCAATCAGATCGCGGCCTACTTCGAGGCATATCCGCGTCCAGAGGCCCTAAAGGGTATCGCCGATCACATCGCAAAGTTCTGGGACCCCAGAATGCGCGAGCAGTTGACGGAGTACATCGACGGGGGCGGAAAGGATCTTTCCCCGCTCGCCATCGCCGCGCTCGCGCCCAAAACGAGGCCCAGATCCAAAGCATCTTAGGTAAAATTGGCCATCCGTCGTCGTGGTGCCCACCTCGTCCCGCTTGCCGATTATCCGAACCCGTCCTAAGCTTCCCTTATTGCGACTGGCCGGCACACTGCGCCGCAGCAGGCTCGTGGCCGACCGACCGCCAGTAACGAGAGCCCATGCCTCCCGCCAGCTGGCGGCCCATGCCATGAGCCGTCGATATGCGACGCCTTGAGCCTTGACTGAGCAGCGTGCAGTGCGCTCGGCCAGCAGAAACGCTGGAGGAATGCCATGGGTATTGCAATGACGTTGCAGGAATTCCTGGACGACAAGCACGTCGACTACGACGTGATGGTGCACAAGCGCACGCAGTGTGCCCAGGATACGGCGCGGGCGAGCCACGTTCCCGCAGAACGAATGGCCAAAGCCGTGGTGCTAACGCGCGAAGGTGGCTTTGTGATTGCCGTCGTGCCAGCAAACGCGAAGGTGCAGTTGGAGACGATTGAGAAGATGCTGCACTGCCACGTCGAGATGGCAACCGAGGAGGAGATCGTCGAACTCTTTCCCGATTGCGAATCGGGTGCCGTGCCGCCGCTGGCGGAACCTTATGCGGTAGACGCCTTTGTCGACGAAAGTCTCGATGAGCAGCCGGACATTTACCTGGAGGGCGGCGATCATCGCAGCCTGATCCACATCCCCGGTTCGCAGTTCCGGGCACTCACGAAGAATGTGCGGCACGCACAGATATCGGCGCCCGCTTGAGCGAATAGATCGGGGAAACGGTGTGCTGGAAACGATGGCCGCTCGCCTCCTCTGGCGGCGGCTGGCGTGAGCGATCAGTGACGCCGTGAAGGCTTCGCGAAAGCTGCCGGCGGCGCGGACTTGACCAACGAAGCACATTTCCCATGTTGATGGATGTCAGCGCACGATTGGCGTTTGCGCGTTGCACTATTCACGAGGTCAGCAGGAGGTAGCGTTATGCAGGCGATCGAGATCCAGGAGCACGCACGCAAACTGAAGGATGCCCACGGGGACAAGGCCATTCTGGAAGCGGCCCAGAAAGCGCGCGAGCTAGAGGAAACAGGCGACAGGGAACAAGCGGAGACCTGGCGGCGCATCGAAGCCGCCCTTATGCAGATGCGAGGCCCACACTTAAGCTGAAAGGACAGCGGCGGCGGTGAGCGTGGAATTTCGCCGCGCCGCCCCAACACTCTTTCTAACTTGTGCAGATAAGTTTGGCCTCAGCTAGCATCTAGCCGCGATACACCGAAAGGTGAAGTTCCTTGGCGGCGGGTCCTTCTGGCGGCCGTGTTGTCAATGCGCGCCATAGGCAAGATCCTACTTCGGCTCCCAACCCTGGTCATAGTCATAGTAGCTGCTCTCCGGCTTGATCTCTGTGTGCCAGAGCAGATGCCGTTCGGAGTGATCAACGATTCCCGCATTATATGTCGCGATCGGAAGCCTGAGGTATGCCGCCGTGAGGCGCCCGATGGCTTGGAGCAGCGTGTAGTTCGCCACGACGAGGTTTCGCTCGTCGGTGACGATTTGAACTTGCGCCGTCAGATAATCCTGCTCGGCGTTGAGAACGTCCTGGACTGTGCGAGTGCCTGCTTTCTGCTCTCTGCGCACGCCCGCAAGCGCTACTTTGTTTGACTCAACTGAGGCTTGATCAGCTATCAACTGAGCTTGAGTTGAACTCACTTGTGTCCAAGCGGAGACGACCGAGCTTTGCGTTTGTTCGCGTGCCTGACGGAGCTGCTCCTGCCGCTGAATTTGGATCTGCTTGGCTTGACGCACCTGCGAAGCGATCTTTCCGCCTTGATAAAACGGAACCTTGACACCCACCATTGCCGACGCTTCTCTTGCAAAATCGATCCCCTCAATGGGATTGTAGTCATCCTGGTATTTGAGCTCGACGTTCACTTCCGGCAGGAACTGGCCTCTCTGTTGAGCCACGGATTTCACCGCCGCAACTTCTTGGAAGAACGCCGACCCGATCGAAGGATTCTCGACTTGCGCGATCTCCTGCGCCTCTTCCAGTGATCCTGGCAGCGCACTATCGATCGAAGCCGGCTCGAAAACGTGACCTACTGGATGACCGATGACCTCCTCGTAGTTGGCCAAGCTCGTTTGGTATTGTGCCTTGGCTGCTTCAAGTTGCCCAACAGCGGTTGCACGGCTCGCTTTTGACTGCGCGAGGTCCGTGCTGGTCAGATCACCCGCATTGAACTGGCGTTGGTTCGAAGCTTCATAGTTCGTCAGCACGCTTACATTGTTCTCTCTGAGCCGAACGATCGCCTGATTCTGGACCACGTCCATATAGGCCGTTACCGCGTCAAGCAGCGTTGTCTGCTCTGTGTTGCGCAAATCCTCACGCGCGCCCAACGCGTTCGCTTCTGCCTCGCGGATCGAGTTGATGTTTTGCAGGCCCTTAAAGATTTGCTGCTGAAGCGTCACGGAGTACCCGTATGGAGCGTCGTCGCCTTCGAGTTTGGTGTTTGGAATATCAGCGTCGGGGAAAATCTTGTTTATCGCGCTAGGATCAATGTCAATTTCCGTTTGCTTATAGCCGGCTTTAGCGTTGCCGAAGATTTGCGGAAGAAGAGCTGACCTGGCTTGCGGAACGTCTTCGTCGGTCGCGCGCGTTGCAGCACGCTGAGCCTGGAGCTGCGGGTTGGTGAAATAGGTCGAGACCAGCGCCTCATCCAACGATTCGGCACGTACAGCACTGTTCGTGGCCAATATCAGCACCACGAGCTGTACTGCAATTGGCAAATGCTTCTGACGCTGGGCCCTGCTCCCAGTGCCCGCAACAGTGCTTGCCATGCCTCCCCCGAAATTAGCCCGCCGTTACGAGCCCCTCTTGTGTAACGTCGGAACGTGCGAAGTTTATAAGTACACTTCTGCCATGCAAGAGTCTGATAACAGAATCACCGATCGCATCTGATTGTACAGCAATGCGGCAAGACTCTTCGAGCCCGAATCGATTTTCGAAGCGCAACGAATCATATTCGCGCTAGCAAGGAACGGCGAAGAGCGGCGGACTAGGCTTTGGAACTCTCAGCAGGCTCAGGCGTGGCAACGGGCGCTTTGTGCCGCCCGTGCCACTTCTCGCGCATCGTTTGGAAGAAGCAATAAAGCACCGGGATGAAGAGAAGACCGATGACCGAATCGAGAACCATACCTGAGAAGACGACGACGCCGATCGAGATTCGGCTTGAGGCGCCAGCCCCAGATGCGAACACGAGAGGCAGAACACCAATGATGAAGCATAGTCCTGTCATGGTGACGGGACGGAAGCGAATCCGTGCGGCACTGAGAGCGGCTTCCGTAATTGATTCGCCGTCTTCTTCGTGCCGCACGCGTGAGAATTCGACCAGCATGATGGCCTTCTTCGCCGCCAGCCCAATAAGCAGAACAATGCCGATTTGAGCATAAAGATTGTTGTTGAGCACCGAAATTAGATAGAGGGGCAAGAAAGCCCCGAAGACAGCGAAGACGGCCGACGTCATGACAGACATCGGCAAGCTCCAGCTCTCGTATTGGGCAACGAGGAATAGGTAGGCAAACGTGAAGGCCAAGAGGAAAACGTAGACCATAAGGCCGGTTGACTTCACCTCTTGATATGACATGTCGGTCCACTCAATGCTGTATCCTTCTGGAAGCACTTCGTTGCCAACTTCCTCCAGTGCAGCGATCGCTTGGCCTGTGCTGTACCCGATTGCCGACATGCCTTGCAGCTGCGCCGTAGTAATAAGGTTGTAGCGATTGACGGCCTCCGGCCCCAAGACGGGTTTCACCTCAACAAGTGCCGCAAGCGGGACCATGTCACCACTGGCGTTCTTGACCTGAATGCGCCCGATGTCAGGTAGAACATCCCGATATCCAGCTTCTGCCGAGATAATCACCCAGTAGAGCTTGTCATAGAGGTTGAAGTTATTGACGTAGTAGGAACCGAGATTTGCGGAAAGCGCATTGAAAATCGTGTTCACTTGAACTCCGAGAGACTCCGCCTTGTCGCGGTTGAGTTCGAGATAATACTGCGGAGCACTTGCCGATAAGGTTGTAAAGACGCGATTGAAAGTCGGGTTCTCGTTTGCTGCAACAATCAATGCGCGCGTCACGGCAGCAAGACCTTGTATGCCTTTATCGGTATTGTCCTGAAGTTGACCAGAGATGCCACCCGTTATCCCGAGACCATCGATGGGCGGCAACGGCAGGGCAAATGCTTCCGCGCCGGGGATTTCCGCCAACCTCTCATCAATACGACTTAAGATATTGTACCACTGCAGCTTCTTGCTCGTTCGCTCGCTCCATGGCGAGAGAATAGGAATGATGAGGGCATAATTTGAACCGGCGCCAGCTAGAATGCTGTAACCGCTGATAGAGATCACGTCTTGGATGCCGTCCATTCCTTTTAGAATCGTCGTCATTTCCTTGCTCATCTCTTTCGTCCTGTGCAACGACGCGCCATCGGGAAGCTGCACGTTGACCAGCAGCACGCCTTTGTCCTCCAACGGCACGAATGAGGTCGGAACCGTTTCAACGAAATAGAAAACACCGGCGACGAACACGGCAAAAACGATCATGGACGCGGCGACGTACCGAAGCATGAAGCGCACAGCAGCTACGTAGCCATCACGGACCTTGTCGACGATACGCGGAAACCAGCTGAGGATCCCCGTAGGCTCCTTTGGCGCTGCGCGCAGCAGTGTGACACACAAGACGGGTGCCAAGGTCAGCGCGTTGATCGCCGAGAGTGTGAAAGCAATGGTGATCGTTAGGGCGAATTGAAGATAAACCTCACCTGTTATTCCCGGGAAGAAACATACCGGCACGAACACAGCTAAAAGCACGAACGTGGTAGCGATAATCGGCCGGGTGACCTGGCTCATTGCCTTGAGAGTCGCCTCTCGCGGGGAGAGCTTGTCGGTCACCATGATGCGTTCGACATTCTCGATGATCACGATGGAGTCATCGACGACAAGTGTGATCGCGAGAATGATTGCAAACAGCGTAATCATATTGGCCGAGAAGCCGACCACATAAAGCGCCGCCATCGTACCGATGAGCGAAACGGGGATCGCAATTGAGGGAATCAGCGTAGTGCGCCAGTTGGTGAGAAAGAGGAACGTTACAGCGATGACCAAAGCTCCCGTCATCGCAAGCGTTTGCAAGATTTCCTCGACGGAAGCTCGGACCGCCTTGGTGATGTCATAGAGACGCGTGTACTCGACGTCAGGCGGAAAACTTTTGGAGAGCTCGTCGAGTTTCTCATAGACGAGATCGGCAACCTGCAGGGCATTGGCCCCGGACGACTGATAGATGCCGATCGTGGCCGCAGGCTTATTATTCAGCGCGGAGGTCGAATCATAAGATTGGGCACCGAGCTCAAGCCTGGCCACATCCTTAAGCCGTACCATTGAGCCGTCTGGATTGGCGGTGACGATGATGTTCTTAAACTCGGCAACCGAGTCGAGGCGCCCTTTCGCTTGGAGAGTGAATTGAAAATCACTGGTACCAGCGTGGGGCGGAGCGGCAATCCGTCCCGGCGTCGCCTCAAGACTTTGCGCGGAGATGGCGTTCGAAACATCTTCTGCTGTCAGATTGAGGGCCGCCAGCTTGTTTGGATTGATCCATACGCGCATGCTGTAGGTGAGCGGGCCGAACTGCGAAACGTTGCCAACGCCCGGAAGGCGCGCAAGCGCATCCTGCATCTTGATCGCGGCATAGTTGCTAAGGAAAATCTCATCATGCGTGCCGTTTGGTGAAATGAGATTGACGACCAGCAACAAACCGCTCGACTGCTTCTTTGTGGAGACGCCCTGGTTTGTCACGGCCTGCGGCAACTGGGGTTCGGCCAATTGCACACGGTTTTGTACGTTGACCGCCGCGATATCCGGGTCCGTGCCAATCTTGAACGTGACGGTCAGCTGATATTGGCCGGTGCTTGAGCTAATGGAGGACATGTAAATCATGTCGTCCACACCATTCACTTGCTCCTCGATCGGAACGGCCACGGTCGTAGCGACATCGGATGCGTTGGCGCCGGGATACTGGGCAGTCACCTGGACCTGCGGCGGAGCGATGTTTGGGTATTCGGCAACAGGAATGAAGTAGATCGCCAACGCACCCACGAGTGTAATGACGATCGATATTACGAACGCGAATTTCGGTCGATCGATGAAGAATTCGCTGAGCACCGCTTAGGCCTTCTGATCAACCGCATTGACAAGCGAGCCGGGACTAACCTTTTGGATGCCGCTAACAATGACGCGCTCGCCATTGGTCAATCCCTCTGTCACCACCCAGTCGCTATCGATCTGCTGGCCTAGCTTAACGGTTCGCTTCACAACCTTGTCGTTCTTATCGACGACAAGAACGTAATAACCGCTCTGGTCTTGCTGCAATGAGACTTGTGGTACGACGAGTGCCGTTTTCTTCTCGTCCGTCTTCACGGTAACGTTCACGAACTGGCCGGGAATGAGAACGTGATCGGGATTGGGGAAGGTGGCTCGCACCTCGATGGTATCGGTCGTCTGCTCAACCTGGATGCCGAGATAATCGAGCTTGCCAGGCTCCGCATACATACTGCCGTCGCTGAGTTGCAGATAAGGTGTGAGGGCGACCTTTGCCCCCTTAACAAACCCAGCCTTGCGCGCCTCGATGAGATCCCTTTCAGCCACATAGAAGATGACATAGATGGGGTCCATGCTGACGACTGTTGCCAGCGTGCCGGTGCTTGAGTTAACGAGATTTCCAACATCAACGTTGGCAGCGCCAGCACGCCCGTCTATTGGGGTGCGTACTTCGGTATAGCTCAGATTGAGCTTCGACGTGGCCAGACCCGCCTTAGACTTTTTCACGTTCGATTTGCCTGTGCCGAGCGTGGCCTCCGAAGAGTCTAGCGTCTCTTGGGTCACATCGTTGGTTGCGGCAAGCTTCTTGTTGCGCTCGTACTCAATCTGATCGTTTTTTAATTGAGCTTCATTTCCCTCCAGATCGGCTTCGCTTTGTTCAACTGAGGCCTTGTAGGAGGCTTGCTCGATAAGAAACAGCCTCTGTCCTTTCTTGACATAGCTTCCCTCAACGTAGTCCCGTTGTTCGAGGAAACCTTCAACGCGTGCCGTCAGATTCACGGTATTGATGGCTTGGACGCGGCCAACATACATTTTTCGCTTTGAAACATCTCGAGTGGTGACCGTAGTGACGACGACGCTAGGGCGCGATTTCGTCGTCGATGTCGATTTGGTAGACTCATTTTCTTTCGTCGACGTCGTAGCCTTTGTCGACGTAGACGATGTTTTCGGCGTTTTCGCTTCCGTCGTCGTCGTCGACTTCGTGGCAGACTCCCCAGCTGCCACGGGGCCGTAGAGTCCCAGAAGGCAGGCAGCCGCCAGGGCGCCGCGGATCACCACCATGCGCTTGCCGTTGTTGAGAATTCGAATCTGCATTGGGCCAAGAGATTAATCGGTCAATTCGATAGGGCAAGCATGAAGCGGCACTTGTGGCCCTGAGGCTGGTCTGGCGTAGCAGGAAAATGAAGCCTTGTAGTGCCGCACGGTCCGGTGATCTGCCAAGCATGGTCCCTCATCTGCCATCCCATTACCACCTCGCCCTCCGATCCCCGCCTCTCAAACAGGAAGCTGCGTTTGCTCCAACGATCAACTGTCTTATTCAACAGTAGCCGCCAAATCGGGACGTTTTTAATTTCGACAATCCAACTGTGCGGTTGGCGGGCACTAATTCTTGGGGAGTGCGTCCGAGCCTAGCTCATTGAGCTAAGCGATGAATGGGCTCCGGTGAGATGAGAGCAACGTCAGCGAGCGGGCTCTCGTGGGCGACGAGCACCGTCAGAGTGACTTAGAAGGCCGCCCTGGCCAGGGCAGCATAATGGGCCGCGGATCACCGACCTCAAAGTTGCTTCGGCCTCAAGCTGCACAACGTGCTGAACCTCTTCCTATTGCTTTTCAGCTCCGCTTATTCAAGGCCCTTTCTTGCAGTTCGGCGGCTTACCGACGTAGCCCTTGGGGCAGGACGAGTTCGGATTGACGCAGCGGCCGCCTCTCCACTTCCAACCCTTCTTCAGGCACTCTTCCTTCGGTCCTGAGGGATTGACGCAGCGGTCGTCTTTCCACTTCCAGCCCTTCTTCAGGCAATCCTTTTTCGGGTCCGGCCACGGCTCAGGCCCGCGCTTTCCGGTCCTGCGATTGTATGACAAACCCTTGCGCTTGCACTCGCACTCAACGTCACCGCGCTTGCACGGTGGTGGTTCAATCTCCCTGCACTTCGGCCACTTGCCCCTATAGCCCGCTCCGCATTTACAGAACGGCAGCGTACCGATGGCAGGCGGCGGGCAGGCCAACGGTATGGGAGTCGTACCGTTTTGCGCGCACCAGATGATCCAATCGCCTTTACGGCGCCGTCTGACCTTGTAGCCCTTACGAACATAGGAGTTGGTCTTCGTGGCATCGATCTCGAACCAACCCGCCCTGCAGTCAATTGGCGGTGGAGGTGGGGGACGCACACCTTTCGATGCACACCAGATGGTCCAATTGCCTTTACGGCGGCGAACGACCTTGTAGCCCCTACGGACATAGGACAGGGTCTTCGTGGCATCGATCTCAAACCAGCCCCTCCTGCAGTAAATTGGCGGAGGAGGCGGAGGCCGCACGGGCGTGACGCCCTCAGTGCCGTTTTCTGGCTCGTCAGGGTAGTCGCCACCAATGATGTCGTCGGGCGTGAAGATGGGATCGGGGTCGATCAGGGGCGGTGCGACAACGAAGGGGAAGGCGATATCGAAAGGTTCGTTTTGCTTGTCGCGTAGGTTGGCCCACGTGACGGGATTGCCCAGGTCTCCATCGGGCGTAATGCGAATAAGCTTGCCGGGCTCATCGTGCAGCCGGCACTCGTCTCTCTCATTACAGACCTCGATGGCGCCTTCGATGAGCAGCAGCCAGGACAAGCCGCTGTCCTGAGCATAAATATCGAAGATCGTACCGCGCACCGTAATTGAGGCAGTTGGCGTGCGAATGACGTAGGCCGGCTTGGCGGCAAGGCCCGTGATGAACCGAAAGGTTCCCTTGACGAGGTTGAGGATGATGGCGCCGCCGACTAAGTTGGGATTTTAGACGAACTCGTCGAGCAACAATCGCGAGCCAGGCCCGAGCGCCACTTTTGTGTCGTCGCGTAGCCTTAGCTCGCCCGTGCCTTCCGAACTGACCTCTATCAGCTCATCTTGGCGGACGTTGTCGCCGGTGGCGAGGTTGCGCGCGTCAGTCTCGTACTCAGCCGTAACAACGTTGACGATCCTGACGGCAGAACCAATCTCATCGCCCGGCGCGGCCATCGCCTGCGTGCCACACCAGATCAGCACGGTGGCGAACAGTGCCAATACTTATGGGACGTGTGGTGAATTTTCTGGAGTGCATGACGAACGAATCAACTGCTAGGGAACCAACCTCGGACGTACCCTGCCCCTGGACTACCAGGTGTTACCTAGGTAACAGCCTGTGGCCTTCGCCAGAAGCGGCGTCCTCCCCTACGCTTTACAGCTTATGGAGGGTTGATCGATACCGGGAAGGCAATACATACCAGAAGAGATCATAGCCTACCCCCAGACGAGATGCTCACGACATCGTTTGCTCA
>CAZURR010000062.1:0-15255 GCA_964622715.1 uncultured Hyphomicrobium sp.
GGCCAGAACTACGGCGCCGATGCCTTTGATCGTGTGCGAGGCGCACTGACGCAATCTCTTCTCGTTACGGCAGCGTTCACCGGGATCGCCTGGATTATTCTTGCTGTTCTTGCGTGGCCGATTGCCAGCGCCTTCGATGCCACGGGCGAGACGGCTGATCTCATCGTCTACTTCTGCCGCGTACTGACTCCCATGTTCATGTTCCTGGGCGCATTATTCGTTGCCAATGCGGCATTCAACACGTTGGGCCGGCCTCATTATTCGACGGCGCTCAATTGGGCGCGCGCGACACTTGGTACGGTGCCCTTCGTGCAAGCTGGTGCGGTTTTGGGCGGTGCGGCCGGTGTGCTCGCCGGCAGCATGATGGGCGGCTTGTTCTTTGGCATTCTTGCCGTATGGCTGGCGTATCGCTGGATTGATCAGCTGGCAGCTGAGCGCGCCAGAGCAGATGCAACACGGGTTATCCCCAAAACTTAAGGCGCGGCCGCAGGATAGGCGCGCCCAACGCCGGCGTGCTGATGATGGGCGGGGCCACCTCAACCGCCGCGGCCTGACGCCATCGTGCAGGTGATTCACGCTGGCGCCTTGGTCAACGACGGCGAGGTGCTCATGCCGGACTTGGGCGAGCTTGTGTGCATTGACGGTCTTACCCGACTCATGCTGCGGCTTAATGGGCTTGAGGTGACGTGCGAGGAGCCTCCTTATGCAGAGCTTGGCCAGGCCGATCTTGTCGCCGGCTGAACTCGTTAATGAGCATAAGGTCCTAGAGGCGGCTATAAGAATGCGAGTTATAGAGACCATCCAACGGGCCCCACCTGCGCGGACTTTGCACTGATATGGCCGTGCTCGCAGCAGCTCCCGCGACCGGCGTCAGACGTGTGGCTATCGTTGCCCCCTCAGGGGAGGCTCTGCTCCAACTTTGCGGGTCTCTACTGGCAGAGATCATTGCGCGCCGCCACCGCGTCTTGGGTATTGCGCCTAACTTCTCAAACGATGACGTGCGGGCGTTGAATAAGATGGGGGTTGAGCACGCCGTGTTCGATGCCGAGGCACAGGGTCTCAAGCTTTTGTCGGAATGGAAGGCGATTGGTTCGCTCAAATCGGTTCTCGCGGCATGGGCGCCTCATGAGGTGATGGGCTTTGGGGCGAAGTCGGTGGTCTACGCGGCATTGGCGGCCAAGGGGGCTCGTGTTGAGCACGTGATTGCGCGTATCGACGGACTACCAGAGCATGGGTTCAGCGGGACGCTGGCCGCCGACGAGATGCCGGCGTGGCGCTACGCACAGGCACTGCGTGCGACACACGCAGCGGTGTTTCACAATCGCGATGACGCGGTCCTGTTAAAGAGGCTTGGACTTCTACCGTCGGCGCTGCCGGTCACCATTGTACCCGGTGCGGGCATTGATTTGGAGCGCCACGAGATCCTACCCCTCCCGCCTGTAGGTCAGGGGCTCGTTTTCCTGATGATCGCGCGGCTCGATCGTCGCAAGGGCGTGATCGAGTACTGCGAGGCGGCCGGCAAAGTACGTGAGCGTGCACCAAACACCCGCTTCATATTGGCAGGCCCTGCTGACGACGGAACACTCGGCCTGCATTCTGATGACATCGCTGAGCATGGCCCATCAGTGGAGTATCTGGGCCCCGGCGAGGATGTTCGCGCGCTGATCGCCCAGTGCCATATCTTTGTCTATCCCTCATATGGGGAAGGGATGCCGCATCATGTGCTCGAGGCGATGGCCGCGGGTCGCGTCGTGATTACCACCAACGTTTCGGGCTGTCGTGACACAGTGGATGAGCGCGTCAATGGTTGCCTTCTGCCAGCGCGTGATTCAGAGGCGCTTGCCGACGCAATGGAAAGTTTCCTGAAGCGGCCCGATCTCATCCCCACGATTGCGCGCGCCAGTCGCGCCAAGGCTGAACGGTTCTGTGGTGAACAGATGGTCAATCGGTCGCTGATGAGTGTTTTAGGGCTAGACTGAGCGATCCTGCGCCGGCCGGCAAGGTCATGCCGTTTCGGCCCAACCGCAATTCTCGCCATTTCCATTGGCAATATGATTGACCGCGCTAGCACTGTTTCCTATTTCACGGTCATGGCAACACTTCCCATTGTCACGCTGCCCGATCCCATTCTGCGCAAGCTCTCCAAGCCGGTGGAGCGCGTGGACGATGAACTGCGTCAGTTGATGGACGATATGTTGGAGACCATGTACGCGGCACCGGGCGTCGGGCTTGCCGCAGTGCAGGTTGGTGTGCCTCGCCGTGTCATTGTGCTCGATGTATCGAAGGATGAGACACAAGCTGAGCCGCTGTACATGGTGAACCCAGAGATCATTGCGCTTGGCTCCGAGACTCGATTACATGAGGAGGGGTGCCTTTCGATCCCGGAGGTTCTGGTCGACATCGAGCGGCCCTCTAGCGTGACCGTGCGCTACCTCGACCGGTTGGGCGCGTCCAAAGAGCTTGCGGCAGAAGGCCTGTTGGCGACGGCGATTCAACATGAGATCAACCATCTCGACGGTAAGCTGATTATTGACTTCCTCTCCGCCCTGAAGCGCGACATGGTGGTGCGCAAGTTCAAAAAGCAGGCGCGTTCCACCGAAGCTCTCTAATCTATCTCTCGGACACCTCGTCAGCCGCGGACTTCTCCCATGACCTTGCGCATCGTTTTCATGGGTACGCCGGAGTTTTCCGTGCCGACTCTCGCAGAGATTCTTGGCGCGGGGCATGAAGTCGTGGCTGTGTATTGCCAGCCGCCGCGACCTGCAGGGCGCGGCATGGCCGAGCGGAAGTCACCGGTGCAAGTGTTTGGCGAAAGCGCAGGCATTCCGGTGCTGACTCCCAAGAGCCTCAAAGACGAAGCCGCTCAGCGGGCGTTCGCAGACCATGCTGCCGATGTTGGCGTCGTCGTCGCATACGGGTTGTTGCTGCCGAGCCCGGTCCTTAGGGCATCACGTGCCGGTTGCCTCAATCTCCACCCGTCCGCACTACCGCGTTGGCGTGGTGCTGCGCCCATCCAGCGCGCGGTCATGTCGGGGGATGCGCAGACCGCCGTGATGGTCATGCGTATGGACGAGGGGCTGGATACTGGACCTATCTGTCTTGCCGAGGCTGTCGCGATTGGTCCTGACAAAACGGCCGGCGAAATGCAGGACGTCTTGGCGCAGCGAGGCGCCGATTTGATGGTGCGCGCACTTGCGGCGCTGGAGCGCAGCACACTCGATTGCACCGCGCAGCCCAAATCCGGCGCCACCTATGCAAGCAAGATCGACAAGGCGGAGTCGCGCATCGATTTCGCTAAGCCCGCGCGCGAGGTGCACAACTTGATCCGCGGGATCTCACCGTTTCCTGGTGCATGGTTTGAAACCAGCGAAGGCGGCACGAGTGAACGCATTAAGGTCCTGCGGTCAGTCCTTGCCGAGGGCACAGGACATCCCGGCGAGGTGCTCGATGACCGCCTGACGATCGCGTGCGGAAATGGTGCGGTCCGGTTGGTCGAGATGCAACGTGCCGGCAAGAAGCCGATGCAAGCACAGGAGTTCCTAAGAGGGTTTTCGCTCTCCCCCGGAACGCGCATTTGAGGGGCGTAATGGTCGGCGGCGGCGAATAGCCGCCCGTGATCCAAAGATACACATTCGGCATTCCACAAGCACGCCGGTGGCGTTTGCCTTTACCATGCTTATGCTTGTTCTCAGCATTTTTCTCATCGGGCCGGCAGCATGACGGTTGAGATGCCGAGGCGAGAACGCTAGGGAACAGTGAGACGCGACCCTGCGCGTTTGGCCACCTGAGCCCCTTTCATGCCTCGCTATCGCATTCGCGTCGAGTACGACGGTACACCGTTCTTGGGCTGGCAGCGCCAGGCGCTCGGCGAGTCGGTCCAAGGAGCGCTCGAGAGCGCTATCCAAAAGTTCTGCGCAGAGACAGTCTCGCTGCGCGGCGCGGGCCGTACGGACGCTGGGGTGCACGCGCTGGGTCAAGTCGCACACTTTGATCTCACCAAGAACTGGGAGCCCTTCCGCGTTCGCGAGGCGCTCAACTTTCATCTCAAGCCTGCGCCGGTTGCCGTGCTCGATTGTGAAGGGATTGCAAGCGATTTCGATGCGCGCTACAGCGCCACGGCGCGCCACTATCGCTATCGTATCCTATGCCGACGCGCGCCGCTCGCACTCGATCGCAACCGCGTGTGGTGGCTGCCTCTCTCGCTTGATCATGAGGTGATGGGTGCCGCCGCGCGCCTCCTCCTCGGACGCCACGACTTCACGACGTTTCGCGCTGTTGCATGCCAGGCGAATTCGCCATTGCGCACGCTCGACCGGCTTGACGTTACGAAGTGCGGAGAGGAGATCCACATAGAAGCCTCCGCGCGCTCGTTTCTGCACAATCAGGTGCGTTCGATGGTCGGCAGCTTAAAGCTCGTGGGCGAGGGGAAATGGGGCGCGCGCGACCTAGAAACGGCGCTGCTGTCAAAGGACCGTGCGGCGTGCGGGCCTGTGGCGCCAGCCTCTGGCCTTTATCTCGTGCATGTCGACTACGGGCAGCCGACCACGACGAATGAGGAGATTGCCGAGGATGATGATTGAGCCGGGTTACTTGGCTCAATCGATCATAGAGAGGAACTCTTGGCGCGTGGCCGCATTGCTGCGGAAGATGCCGAGCATGCGGCTCGTCACCAGATCGGTACCTGGCTTCATGATGCCGCGCGCCGTCATGCAATAATGCTCCGCCTTGATGATGACGCCGACGCCCTGCGGCTGCAAAACGTTGTTGATCGCATTGGCAATCTGAGCCGTCATCTTCTCCTGAATCTGCAAGCGCTTGGCGTAGACCTCAACGATGCGTGCCAGCTTGGAGATGCCAACGACACGGCCGTTGGGAATATAAGCAACCCATGCGCGGCCAATGATTGGCGCGACGTGATGTTCGCAGTGGCTCTCGAAGCGGATGCCGCGTAGCGTGATCATCTCGTCATAGCCTTCGGTCTCCTCGAAGGTCTTGGAGAGGATCGTCTCGGGGTCCTCGTTGTAGCCGCGGAAATATTCTTCATAGGCGCGGGCCAGCCTGGCGGGCGTTTCGAGCAGCCCATCACGGTCGGGATTGTCGCCAGTCCAGCGGATAACGGTACGGAAAGCCGCTTCCACTTCTGCGCGGCTAGGGCGGACGATCTGGTCCATGTGCGGTTCTTTTCTCTTAGATCTCAAGCGGATTACTTGCCTCGGCGCGGATTTATACGTCATAAGCTCGACACCGCCGAGTATTCTGTTGGATCAGGGCAAATCCTCCGACGTCGCCGCCGTCAATCGGCCGTGTCTGATCCTATTCATCATATAAGCATTTCGAAAATGCTCGAAAGCCTGCCAATCCGAGGGGCTGCCCAGCCGAGGCATCCTTGATCGATCCATGGCTGCTTCAGATCTCTCCATTTGCACCAGCAACGCATCACAATGTCTGCGACGCGTTTTGCTGTTGACGTCTACCGTGCACTCCGCGCTCCGGCAATTTAGGATGCGTCGCAATCGCCAGCCCAGGTGTTCGAGTGCGAACCCGAAAAGTCGGAACCGAGCGCTATATTATTGATGGTGAAAAAGTGTCTGTCACTGGTGCAAGCGCCTATCGTAGAAACTTCCATCGACTAGCGGTGCAGCTCCGTCAGGCAGCCTATCTCGTTAAACCGAATGAGCGCGCATCACCCAAGCGCACCGCTCCGCCAGCGCGCCGAGGACTTGCAGCGGCGGCAAATGCGCTCGCCTGCCCAGGCGCTCGGAAACGGCGACAGGCAAATCAGGCATTCCCTTGTCTTTTCTTCGTTCTCGCGCTGCACTTCTGACTCTGCGCACTCGTCCCGTGCGGATGTGCACGTCTCAGAGGCGCCGTGGCGTTGCAGAGAGGTGTCGGCCTTCTCCATAATCCTCCATCCTTACTCGTAGCCAATTCGGTCATGAGCGTGTCCATTATGTCCCACACTTCCCCTTCGAAGATGTGGGACGAGGCCACGCATTGCGGCGTTCGCGCCAAAGCACTCTCAGTGTCGGGAGGCAGCTGGCTCTATCGTGCGTCCAAATGATCGTGCACGAGATCCATCGAACGGCTGCCCCGTATTTAGCCCCAAAGCTCTGAATTTTCAAGGACTAGAGTACGAAGCCTCGGAAATTCCTGAACACTTCAAAGTTTGGATCAGTTAAGAATCCCGGAGACTGGCCTGACAAAGCCAGGTATCGCGGGGCTATAGCGATAGCCCTTCAGCACACGAATAACCCAAAAGACGCCGGCCACAAAGCTGACAAGGTCCCGGTCGAATTGAGTGCGAGTACGGATCTTACGAGCGTTTACTTTAATGCCACGGGGGCAGGGCTAGCGCATGCGCGTGTTGCTAAGGGGCGGCTGCAGTTTCCTGTTCGCAGCATCGATTTTGATCGTTGGGACCGCATCAAGAGCAGATGAGCTGCTCGTTATGCCGTATGCGTGCTCGGTCTCGGGCGGCGCGCCGGTGCTTATTCCGTCGGCGGACAAAGGCTACCGTATCATCGGTGGACGCGAGCAGCGAAATTTTACGGCTTGCTCCCCCTCCGACCCAACAGAATGCAGGAACTGGACGGTCCACCGCTTTGACGTCGATTGCAGCGGGGCACGCGTGCCCTGGACATCTGTGGTGGCAGCCGCCGATGGACACCGGCGCGCCTGGGTCGAGGGCGGCCGCTTGCTCGTCAGGATGCCATGGACGTGGTCACTGCCACAGGGCGATCCTTGCGCGCGATTATCTGAATTCGATCAACGACGGCCACGCTATCGCTGGCTTGCTCGCAGATGTGAGTTCCGCAAAGCCCGCGCACCGGCCTCCATCGTGACGTTGCCATATGGCTTCGCGCCGAAATTAGGAATTGACGCAATCTTCGTCGCGGGAGGGGCGCCAGCACACACACCCAGCGTCTCCGCCGCCGATCCAGCCGCGACGGCATCGAGGGCCGCGGCCGAAAACGTGCGCATCGAAACGCCGCCGGTTCCTCCACGCATTTCTCCATCGCAACGCAGGGCCGCGACTGAGAGTAGGAATTCAGCTGCCGGGGTCAGCCCTCAGACCAAGGCTCGCCAAGCGTCCCCCCCAGCCGAGGCGAAGGCAGCACCTGTCGCAACAGGCAGTCCAGCTTCTCCCGCGATCATAAATCGGCGGGCTTCTGAGCCGGGCAAAACACTGCCGAAAGCGTTGCCGGCTACGGAGCACCCTGAGATATCAACGGTTGTTGCAGCAGACATCGCCACCAAGTCAGACAGCGTTCAGACCGCGGCAATAGTGCAACCGCCCTCCAAGGAGAATTCAAAGGCATCACAAATTGGGCAGCCCCAAAACGAGGCGGAGATTCGCGGACAGGTACGCGGACTCGTAAGTTATTTGAGCGATCCCACGACGGTGGCCGTTGCCACGCTTTCGGTGCTCGCCACGATGTTGTTTGCGGGCTTTGCGCTCATGCGTCAAAGTGATGCTTCGAGGGCGCGTCTTGCGACGTCGCGGGATATTGGCTCGGTTTGGCTGGAGGAAAATGGCAGTCGCGAGCAGCCCTCGATGGCGCTGGTCAAACGTGATGAAGCCAGCGCTCCGTCCTCGCAGCAACGGCCGCCCGCACCGCAACCGGTTCCAGCAAGAATTCCCGACCTTGCCTCGAATTGGGGGGACACCATCCCGCAAACCCGCGTCGACGCGCTGCGCGTCTTAGGGATCGGAGTCTCATCGGATGCCAATCAGACAGCGATCAAGAAAGTCGTCGATGGTTTGCGCATGAGCTGGCACCCTGATCACGCCGATGGCGAAGACGATCGGCGCGTTCGCGAGTTGCGCCTTAAGCAGATCAATGCTGCTTGGGAACTCATCTCTGGCGCCCGCGCCGAAGCGCACGCGTAGCAAAGTGCGTCGGTTAGGGTCGGTGCTTCACGGAAGCGCCGTTACCTGGTGCGCGGCGCAGGGCGCGGGTCGCGTACGTGGCCGTTGATTATTTCTAGAGTAGAGCTGGTGCTGCCGGTCAGGATTGAACTGACGGCCTCTCCCTTACCAAGGGAGTGCTCTACCACTGAGCTACGGCAGCTATTTGGGCGATCCTATGCACGCGGCAACGGTGCCTGGGTGCTTGGCTCAAAGCGCGGGGACACTGCCACAAGCCCCTGAAGCGGGCAAGCCGCGCCCGCTTGGCCTTCACCGTCCTGCTTGGACTTGAATTGAGATGTGGTACCTATCGTCAGGAGGCGAGGTAAGGCGGCAGCGATGAGCGCCAAAGACGATACCCCCGGCCAACCGGCGTCTGGCTCGGCAAGCCGCACAGAGCGGCTGGAGGCTGAGCTTCGGGCCAATCTCAGGCGGCGCAAGGACCAGGCGCGCGCCCGCGCTCAGGCAGGCATTGGCGATCCGGACGGGGCTGAAAATGTGGGCAACTCAAAGCCTTCGGGCGAGACCGATAGCAGCTGAACGGTCTGCGACGGCCTCGCACGGCGTCCTTGCTGGACAGGGCTCGACGGCTAAAGATGGACAGATTGCACGTGTTGAGTCGGCCACGGGCCCGCGGCGCGGAGCACGCAGACACGGGCCAATCGGAACAGATAACGGGACCGGACCTTCATGGATCGCATTAAGATCGTCGGCGGCGAGCGGCTCAAGGGCGCTATCCCCATTTCGGGCGCAAAGAATGCCGCCCTGCCGCTGATGATAGCAAGCTTGCTGACTTCGGATCGGCTCACACTCAAAAACGTGCCAAACCTTGCCGACGTGAACTTGTTGGCGCGCATCTTGCGCAACCACGGCGTCGATCTTGCCGTTGATGGCAAGCGCGCCGGACCCGCAGTTCATCTGGGCGAGACGTTCCACCTCTCTGCGCGCGACATCGTCGATACGGTGGCGCCATACGAGTTGGTCAGCCGTATGCGAGCGAGCTTCTGGGTCCTTGGCCCACTGATCGCGCGTTGCGGTCAGGCCAAAGTGTCGCTGCCGGGCGGGTGCGCGATCGGCACGCGTCCAGTCGATCTGCACTTGATGGGCCTGAAGGCGCTCGGTGCGGAAATCGACATCGAGGGTGGCTACGTCTTTGCCAAGGCGACGGGGGGACTGC
The DNA here is from genome assembly GCA_964622715.1 of uncultured Hyphomicrobium sp. Lineage (GTDB taxonomy): Bacteria > Pseudomonadota > Alphaproteobacteria > Rhizobiales > Hyphomicrobiaceae > Hyphomicrobium_A. Next base: position 9,087 of record CAZURR010000062.1, read on the forward strand.
GCGGTGGACGCGTAATCTTCCCCAAGGTGTCGGTGGGAGCCACACACAATGTGCTGCTCGCGGCAGCTCTGGCGCGCGGAGAAACCGTGATCGAGAACGCAGCGCGTGAACCCGAGATCGGCGACGTGGCAGAGTGCCTGGTCAAAATGGGCGCCAGAATAGAGGGCATAGGGACCTCGACACTGCACATCCAGGGCGCGGACCGGCTCGAAGGCGTGGTGCACACGGTGCTGCCCGACAGGATCGAGACTGGCACGTTTGCCATGGCGGTCGCCGCGACTGGCGGTGATGTGACGCTCGAAGGCGCGCGCCCAGACCTGCTCAAGACGGCGCTTGATGCGTTGGCCAACACGGGCGTGGAAGTGCTGGAGACCAACAGCGGTGTGCGGATCGCGCGCAACGGGGCCGGTATCGAGCCCATTGCCATCGAAACACAACCGTTTCCCGGCTTCCCCACAGATCTGCAAGCTCAGCTCATGGCACTGATGACGACAGCCAAGGGTACGAGCGTTATCCGAGAGACGATCTTCGAAAACCGCTTCATGCACGTGCAGGAGCTGGCACGCCTCGGTGCTGACATCCAGCTGCACGGCGACACGGCGACGGTCAATGGCGTAAAGGGCCTGACCGGTGCTCAAGTTATGGCAACCGACCTGCGTGCTTCGGTTTCCCTGGTCATCGCCGCACTGATGGCAGAAGGCGAGACCGTGATTAATCGAGTGTACCACCTAGACCGCGGTTTCGAGCAGCTGGAGCAGAAGCTGTCGCGCTGCGGCGCCAATATCGAGCGCATCACGGGCTGATTGCCAATTGTTCGCGATGTGTTTCTCGCGGAACAGCGCTCGCTGCCCGCATCGCCCATTCTTCCTCGCATCAACATTGGCCAACCCAAGAGGGGGCGGCCCTATAGCGACGGAGAAATGGACGATGACAACGAAGATCTTGAAGACGGGCATCCTGTGTGGCGCACTTCTGGCTACGGCTGTGGCCGGTGCGCTGACGAGTACTGACGCTGAGGCCCGCGGAGGCAAGGAATACTTCTCACAGGACTATAAGTTCGACCGTCCAATGCACGGCTTTGAGGGCCGGCAGGGTAACTACTACTGCTCTTACCAGCGCATTCCCAATAACGTCCTCGGGCCCGACGGGCGCTACAAGGTGAAGGGCTGGACCCTGCGTCAGCACTGCTATTGATCGGGGGATGATCGTGGCGGGGCATTAGCTCCGTCCCCCGCAGACGTCCCCGATCGACGGGCCCCGGCTTCCAGGCTGGGGCCCGTTTCTCATTTTCAGGCTAGCGTGGCACCGGACGACGATGCGCGCCAAACCTAGCCGAGGTCGATTTCGCCATTGACCACGTGGTTGAGGTCCGTACCTGACGCGGTGAGCACCATCTTCACATTGAGCTTTCCTTTGCCCGACAGGTTCTGCTCGCGCACGGTGCGCTCGATCTCCTGCTGTGACGAGATTCCCACCTCTTTGAGAAATCGGCGAAGGGAAAGGTTGAATTGTTCGTTTTCCATTGAGGTGCTCTCTTGGTCTTTGGGGGATCGCGGTGCGAGTTTAGGGCCTCGGCCGGCCTCGATACAAGCAAACCAAGCACAAAGTACCGGTTGGGGCGGGGATAGGCGCGTAACGAGAACGGGCTGACCCACGTAGTGTGAATATCGTGAGGTGCGTCACAACCTCGAAATCTGGCCCGGCTGGCGAAGCTTCAGGAGAACGGCGTTATGCCCAATACGATTGGTAATGTTGCTGCTCAATGGCTCGCATCTGCTGGTTTGCTCGGCCTTATGGCCGTATTCGGAACGGCAAGCGCCCAGACGCCCAAAGAGCTGTTCAGCACCGCTGCCAGCGGATCTGCCAAAACCGTCGATCACTCAGCTTGGGATGCGCTACTCAAGTCCTACGTCAGGCCAGGGCCCGACGGACTCAATCGCGTCGACTACGTCGCTTTCAGGGATGTGGGGCACGGTGCGCTGAAGGACTATATCAGCACCCTGGTGGCGGTTGATCCTGCGACGCTCGACCGGAGAGAGCAGTTCGCACTGCTTGCCAACCTCTATAATGCCAAAACGATCGACATCGTGCTGGAAAATTATCCAGTCAAGTCGATCAAGGACATTTCGCTCGGCGGCGGACTCTTGACTGTGTTCACGGGCGGTCCGTGGAAATCTAAGGTGCTTAAAATGAAAGGCGTGGCGCTTAGCCTCGATGATATCGAGCACGGAATCTTGCGGCCCACGTTTAAGGATCCGCGCGTCCACTATGCCGTCAACTGCGCCTCGGTCGGCTGCCCGAACCTAGGCACCGAGGCGTTCACAGGCGCCAAATTGGAAGCCCAGCTCAATGCAGCGGCACGCGCCTACGTGAATAGTCCGCGAGGCGCCAAAGTTGGACCGGACGGTCTCGTCGTCTCGTCGATCTATAGTTGGTTTGACGAAGACTTCGGCGGCAACGATAAAGGCGTCATTGAGCACCTGCGCACATACGCGGCCCCGGACCTTGCACAAAAGCTTGAAGGCACCAAATCCATTAGCGATCATGCCTACGATTGGTCGCTTAACGACGCAAAAAAATGAAGCCATCGGCCCAGATACGAAGTGTTACCGCGGTAGTCGCGTTGCTGTTCGTGGCTGCCATTGCCGGACTTGTTTTCTTGGGCTCGCCGACGATTTCGCGCGGGCCCACTGCGCTACAGGCGACAGTCGCGGATATAGCGCAGCGCTGGCCGGAGATTGGTCACATCACGCCGGCCCAAGTGGCACCTTTGATGGACGATCGCAAAGTGGTGCTGTTCGATGTGCGCCAAGATTCCGAGTATGCGGTGAGCCACCTGCCTGGCGCGATTCACGTCAAACCAGGCACCAGCCGTGCCGCGTTTTTTGAGCAGTATGGCGAGGAAGTCAAAGGCAAGACGGTTGTGTTCTATTGCTCCGTCGGCGAGCGTAGCTCCTCGCTAGCCAGTCGGGTCGCACGGGACCTCAAGGCGCGCGGTGTCGCGGCGGTCAACGATCTCGCTGGCGGCATCTTCGCCTGGCACGGGGAGGGCCGGCCGCTCGTCGATGCCAAAGGTTCGACTGACTTTGTTCATCCATTCGACTCGACATGGGGTCGCCTCGTCGCGCGACAAGATCTTATCCGCACCGAGCCGCGTAGCTGAGCAGCACCTCTCAGGCAGATTTGTATGAGCGCCACGCCGTGCGTGCGATGACCGAGAGGATGGTCATTCCAGCCAACAGGGAGCCGAGCAGCGTACCGGAAATTTTTGAAGAACCGATCCGCGCGCGATAGCTGACCGGCACCTCCAGATATCTGAGGCCTGTCTCGGCCGCCTTAAGCTGCATTTCGACGGTCCAACCGAATGCCCGATCCGTGACGTTAAGGGATCGCAGCGCGTCGCCGTGAATTGCGCGGAATGGGCCAAGGTCGCTGCAGGGCGTTCCGCATAGGCGCCGCATGAGACCGCAAGCGAGCCAGTTTCCGAAACGCTGCTGAGGTGTAAGCGCGCCCCTTTCAAGTTGACCGCGCACGCGTGAGCCCACCACGAAATCGGCGTGGCCTGACGCGATGGGGTCAATCAATGTCGCCATCTCTTGCGGGCAATCGCTGTAGTCGCCGTCGAGAAACACGACGATGTCAGGCGCGCGAAGTGCTGCGATTCCAGCCTGGCAGGCCGCACCGTAGCCGCGCTCGTTTTCGGATACGACGCGAGCGCCGGCTGCACGCGCTACGGCCGCCGTTCGATCATTTGAGCCGTTGTCGGCAACGACGACGTCATCGACCCATGAGGGTATGTCGCCGATGACACGTGCGATCGCTTGCTCCTCGTTGAGGGCAGGGATGACCACGCCTATGGATTTGCCGTTACGCATCGTTGCTCATTCTTGTTTCAGAAGCGCACCGCGCCGGTGGCGCACCGCCTCCAAGATAAGCGCAACCCAAACAGGAGCCCAGACGATCCATACGATATATTGACTGAACACCTGAGGCTCTCCCGCAGCCGCGAGGAAGAAATACATATAGTAGAGCGGTGCCGTGGCCGTTAGCAGTAGGAAGCCAAACCATGGTCGAAAGGCCAGGAATGGTGCGAACCAAACGACGTACCAGGGGAATTGTGCCGGGGAGAGCAAGACGAGTGCGGCAACGAGCAAGCTCGCTCGACCTACGAGATCATCGGCGTTTCTGAGAGGCCTGAAGCTAACGGCGAATGCGAGGCCGGCAAGAGCAATGGCGATCAGGGCGCGTGCGACCCTTCCGGCTGACACATCCGCCAGGTTGAGCCCACTGAGAAGCGTCGCGGTTATGCTTTCTAGCGCGGGAAAAAGCGCACTATTGGTCTTCCAGTTTGCCAAGTAGGCAGCCAAGCCTGACTCCGCATCAAGCCCGACAATCAGAAACGGTATCGCCCATAGTAAGATCAGGCCGGCGAAGATCGTCAAAGCAGCGGCCAATAGGCGTTTCTGCTTTGCGTGTGCCCGCAGTATTAGGGGCAGAAGCAGAATGGGCCAAATCTTCGCACCGGCGGCGAAGGCAAGGCTGGTACTCGCAACAATGACATGACGTCCGCGCGCCGCGAGCAGCAGGGCGAACAAAACCAGAGGCAAGACGACCGCATCCATGTGGGCGGAGTTACACAGCTCCTTTATGACAAGCGGGTTCCACCAATAAAGGGCAGACCACAATGGCGAACGGCCCGTCTCGCCCAGTAGCAACAACACGAGAACGAGCGTGGCAATGTCGCATGCAAGAATTACGGTGCGCCACGCAGTCAAGCTCCACGGATGCAGCACGTGCGCCAGCGCGAAGGCGCTCTGCGCTACAGGCGGATAGATCGTCTTGAGTTTGGGATGGTTGATGCGCTGGACTATGGGACCGGCTTCCCTTGCCAGTCGGGCGAAAGCGCTGGGGGCGTTTGGTTCGCGCGCGGCTTCAGGTGAAAGCGCATACGGGTTTTCGCCGCTCATCGTCACGGCCCCGTCCCACAAATAACGCTGATAGTCGTCTTCCAGGATGGGCTCGCTGGCAAACAGCACGACCCGCGCCGCCACGCCGGCAACGACGATCGCGGCCATGAAAAGCCGCACTATCACCGCGTCAGCCTTGAGCGAGCTGGCGATCAGCGGTGGGAGTGCGAAGCAGAAGACGAGCCCAGCTAAGACGAGTCCGGCGACGAGTGCGAGCACTGGCATTTCGGCAACGTCGTAGGCATACCCGAATCGCGGTGAAGCAGCTGTGAGCGCGATGGAAAACGCAACAAAGAGCAAGCCGAGCACAGCCCAGCTTGCCATTATACCGCGCGAGGACGCAGTTCGACGTGAGTCGGGAAGTGCGTCCCCGGCGTTAGGACTCAGTGGGAGCCGCGCGGAGTAACGCACTTGCCCTTATCGGGATGCCACACTTGCCCTTGCGGGCACGCTTGCTGGGCGAATGTGTCAAGGCTCATACCGGCAAACGCAAGGGCGGCCAGCAGTACGATAAGGGTCTTGACCATGCAATTCCTCCTTTTTGAGCGTCCCAAGAATATGGGAATTGTCGGATCGTTGTCTATTCGGCTAGTACGCCGGAGTGGTTACATTTGACTTTCGGTCGGTAGAGCGCTGATTTCGAACAGCGTCCAACGCTGGTTGCACGGTGCCATCCGCACCGCTATCAAACGTGCATCCGCTCAGGGTCTGGGTCCCGAGCCCCGAAATGCTGCGTGGAACGCTGTCCAAATGGAAGAAATGAAGCTGATCGCTCTGGATCCGGAGGACTTGCGGGTCCTTTCCTGTCACCTCCAGGACGCTGTTATCCGGGTGGGCGATATGGCCTATCTTAAGGAAAGCATGCGTTTTGCGGCGATCGCCAATAGATTTGACTGGGAAGGCGCCGTGAAGGCCGACGACGGGGAATTCCAACGCCGGCGTAGCGGATTGCGCTTCGAGCGTGTCACATTGGCCCAAGTGCATGGGATCGATCTGAAGCAAAAGGACGCGGTGCTGGTACTGTTGGCGCTGGCGTTCGAGCCGGGCGATGAGCCAGAAGGTACGCTGACGCTGCATTTCGCTGGTGGTGGTGCCATCCGGCTTCGTGTCGAGTGCATTGAGGCGGAGCTGCGCGACTTGGGGGCGGCTTGGCGCACGCACCGCAAGCCGCAGCACGCGGGTGACGATCCCTCCACGACGTC
>CAZURR010000063.1:0-2120 GCA_964622715.1 uncultured Hyphomicrobium sp.
TTGGTGTTGTCATCGCATCAATGCACGTAACAAGCGAAGCCGAGGCCCGACGTGGTGCCAAGCCATACTACTGGAGGACTTATGAGTTTGACCGGCCAGTGAGAGGTTATGAGGGCTGGGTGGCTCCCGGATACTACTGCTCATATAAGCGCTACCCGCGGCGAGTGTGCACCTATAACAGAAGCGGCAAGCAAAGCTGCCGGATCGAGGGCTGGACGCTGGAGCAGACGTGTCAATGATGGCGGCCTCAGTCCGCACATCACAGGGTCGCATTGAGTTGGTCCGCTCGACTCACGGTAGCGGATATGCATTTTTGAAGCGAACTGCGCGCAAAACGCCTTGACAGGAAGCATCGCCGATACTCACATAGATAGTGTGACGACCATCGCTTTCAGGCGAGCGTGGGTTAGATCCCAGTCGTTGGGAGCGCAGACGCCAATCCCCTGGCAGCACCGATGGTTGTGAGGATGGTTGTCGCGAGTATCAACAGCGAAGGGAGGAAGGATGACGCCACCTGGAAGTCATATCGGATCTCGCGCTGAAGCGGGGTCACGGCTCGGGTAGTTTCCTGCAGCACTTTGGCCATACCTGCGTCGAGCCGCAAACATCACAAAATGACAGTCTTCATGCGAAGGCGGTATCCGGGCCCGGATCCCAGAGCTTCGCCTCAAAAGCCCGGCTATGCTGGGCAGGTCATCAATGACGAGAGCCCCGTCTCGGACACGTCCGGCGGGGCTCGTATTTTGTGACCCGCTGATGGCCAACGCATTCGGCATGATTTCGCTGACTCAGAAAGGTTCGCCACCCTGAATCGATGTTAGCTTTCCGAGTTACGACGACCGTAAGAACGTTGGAATCAGCCATACAGTCGAGGCTACCGCTGAACCAATATTCAACCCGCATCGCCTGACGGGGGCCAGTCTACCTCTGCGACCCACCACGCGGCACCCGAGCCCAACAAAAACACGATCGGAGCGGAGAACAACAGGCCCTGCCAACCGAGCGCTCGATCAAATACAGCAACTGTTGCAGCGCCGAGGATGACTGTTGCAAGGCCGGCAAGGCCCAGCCTCGTGATCGAAGGGCTCCCAACAATCATCGCAACCGAGTGCTTGATTCCAGACGCACTGGGTGCAGCTGGTGGTGCTTGGCTACCAAAGCGCGTGCCGGTACCTATGCCCCACCAGCCTAGATAGTTGGCACCCACCGCAGCAAGAGTTAGCAAGGTGGCAATCACCCAGTTCGCTTTTTGATTTGTCGAATGCTTTGCAATTTCAGAGGGGTTGCGTGCCAGCTTGAAGAAATGCTCAAGAGCTGCGTTCTGCAGCAGCGCGGGGGCCGTAGCCTCTTTTGGTTTTGCTGACGCTTTGTTCGCTGAGGCAATCTTCCTCCGAGTTGCCGCTATGTTCTTGCTGATGTCGGACAACTGTTCGGCCGCGGCGAAGCGCGCGCTCAGTTCAGTGTTCTCGCGCTTTAAACGGCGGCAGATCGGACCGCAGCCGCCCCTACTGCTTTCCTTTAGAATGGCTTCAGACGAACGCACAAGATCATCCCGCAGAGCCTCTGTTGAGACGGTTGCCAACCAAGGCTTCTCGGCAAGTAGGCGCGCGCGCCGATCTTCCGACAACTTCAGGGTTTTTTGGTTCTTGGCTTGTTCGCCGCAGGCATCGTCATTGCAAGTGTTTTGGCGCTCTGGACGTTGGCTGTTGAGGTCTTGTTGCCAGCTGATCGAACCAAAGTTGGTCAAAACATTGGTGCCGGTAAAGAGCACAGCAAAGAGCGCGATGAAACACGCATGGATCCAGCGCCTCTTGCCCACCTCATTAGCTACAAACGGCCAGATAAATGCCGAACCTATTGCGGCGCAAGAAAACGCGATGGCCACTGCAATGGCGATGTGCCAGTTCGGCGATATGGAAAGCCCGAAGGCGAACGTGAAGAGGGCCGATACGGCGGTGATCGCACTTCCGACCCAACGAAACAATGTGCGGAGATCAGTCATTGCGGGGTGCTTCCTCCCGCGGCCTCGATGACCAACAATAACGCAAGAAATACTCTGAAACGCTACATCGTCCGTCTCTCGAGACGTCAAATTGCCTATGCGCATACTCGCATACAGC
>CAZURR010000063.1:2220-15062 GCA_964622715.1 uncultured Hyphomicrobium sp.
TACATCGTCCGTCTCTCGAGACGTCAAATTGCCTATGCGCATACTCGCATACAGCAGCTGCATTTTGCAAGACGATGGCGTGTGTGCACGCGGCATTCGTCGTATTCAAAACTAGATTTCGATGACGTGCACCACAGAATCCCGCTTGGCGACTTGATGCCAAAGTGCGCCTAATTACGCTACATGTCAGTTGCGTGACGGCAGCGCACATCAATAGCACTGCTCCGTCTGGATGCATTCTCCCAAAGGCCAGATTTAGCTCGACTGATATTCAATTAGAGTTGATAATCTGTCGTCCATGTTTGTCGAATGGAACGCGTGCGGCTGGCAGACCGAGGTGACGATGCTATCGAAGCTGTGTGAGAGTTCGGAGACCGCAAGGCGATAGCGCCGCGCATGGCTTCACTGCGACCGCGTCTTACGCATGATGTAATCCATTGGGTTTCGATTGTTGTTGGAGTTGGGTATGCGTAGGTGGGGCTCCAATTGCGCGCAGGCTTGTGCTCACAAATGCTACCGCGTTCTCCAATTTCTTTCGTTTGTCCTAGTTGTTCACGTGATGACCGCGTTGCCAGTGCGCGCCAAGATTCCAGGTAAAGTGCATTGCTACCGCGACGTCTGCCACCGCGTCATGACCATCACTGAGACTGAACGGCTCATCGGCAGCTCGCGCACGATCTTCACAGCTTATTACGACGATTCGAGCGTCGACCGTTTCAATCGGGGCGAGTTCACGTCCTCCGGCGAGAAATTTGACGCCAACAATCCTGGTCGGGCGGCAAGTTCGACATTCCCTGATGGCACGGAGCTCCTCGTCTGGAATCCCAAAAACGGTCGCGCTGGACACGTTCGCATCAACGACTTTGGCCCGTTCCACACCCATCGTACGCTGGATGTGACACGAGCTTTGGCGGGGTACCTCGGCATGAAGCGAACAGGCGTCGTCGCATTGCGCGTTACAGTAATCGCGGCGCCGCATCGAGGCGAGCCGAGGTATCAACGGAACCGCGCGTTCCAGGGGGCCAAGGGTTATCTCGGCACCTACGACGAGTTCGAGCTACCCGAGCTTGCCAGAGAGTTGGTCGTTGGAGCGCAGCGCGCGCGCCTCGCTAAGCCGATGAACGGTGCGTACGTGGCTAGTATTCCCCTCCCCTTACAAAAGGCGGTTGTGCGCTCAGAGCAACGAATTGCGACGGCAGCACTCGCGGCGGGTCAAATCGGGGGCAGTGCAAAATTGCGGCGATCAACAGGGGACAAGATGGATGGGCCAGTCAAGGCGCCCGTCCAAGTTATGGGGGCAGGCATTGAACGGGCAGTGGAACACGCGCGCCTGCGGCTTCCGCCCCCGGCTGTGGTCGACACGCTGCTACCGCGTCCACCGCCGACTGTGACTGACCGGCTCCTGTCGCCTTCGCCCCGGTCCGCAACTGATCGACTCCTGTCGCCTTCGCACTCGATCGCAAGCGCAACTGCTCTAGTTGCTCAAGGTCCAGCGGTTGCGGCGTGGCGAGGACGCAGCGAGACCGGCTTCGCAAGTCTCGGCGTATCGCCAACTTTTTCGTCGGCGGTCTGGGGCCCCTTCATGAAAGGTACCTTTGGCGTTGATGCAGCCACTGCCCGATTCTTCGTCGTCGCACTATCGCTTTTGCTTATGACTGGACTTTCGCTGCTTCTTCTCAACAGCAAATCAAGTTTCGCAACTCTGCGCAGCGCGGCTCTATACCCCACGATGAAACGCGCGCTGGGAGTCGAAGTGGGCACTCAGCTCCGCTTATCGAAGCGCGCGCAGTCCTCACTCAAGAACCTCGTGCCCAGCGACGCACCGAGCCCACTGATCGAGGCGCGCCGAAATGAAGGTTCAGCGTCGTTTATTGGCCGCGAGATACGTCTTGCCGGGCATCTAACGACGCGCAGCGACGTAATTCTTGAGGGGCGCATTGACGGTAACTGCGCCTGCCCCCGCATTGTGGTCAAGGATAGCGGCAATGTGACAGGTGATATCGCGGCTGAGGAGGTCGTCGTGCAGGGCACCGTAGAGGGCAAAATTCGGGCAAGGAATGTGTGTCTTGAGAGCACCGCTCGCGTCATGGGGGAGGTCAGTTATTGTGACCTCAATGTGCAAAGCGGTGCGTTTCTAGAGGCGAGGTTTCGTGACGAGTCCTCGCGGCTCGTCGCCACAGGAAGCTAGGGCGATGATCGAAACCTGACACACCCGCCTTTCAGTTCGGGGTGAGATTGTAAGAGTTGGGCGGGAGCTCTGAAGTGTCCGTCCCGCCCTCGCATAGGAATTAGGCCAAATCTTGCAAGACCTTATCGTATAACACGCAGCGAAATCGCCAAAACGGACGTCGCGTGCACGTTGGCTTGCTCCAAATACATCCTAGCTGGCACGTCGTCTTAGCCAGCATTGATGATGTCGTCCCTGGTTGACGGGTCCTATCCCGTCGCTAGATGGCCTATTCCATCTGCTCTTCTTCTTGCTCAGGAATGGGCTTATCTGATCCCTTGGACGCGCCGGGGTCAACGTCCGGCTTGGCCGAGTCATCCATCTGCTCTTTTTCTTGCTCAGGAATGGACTTGTCAGCTCCCTTGGACGCGCCGGGGTCAACGTCCGGCTGGGCCGAATCGTCCATCTGCTCTTTCTCCATCTGCGGCATATCCTCGGCAAAAGCCGGTGGCAGAGAAAGGAACGCCAACAGGCTGGAGGCGGCGAGAGCCGCAATGGCTTTTTTGGTCGACATGATTCAACATCTCCATAAATTTAGTGCTGTCTCGACCTCAGCTATGGCCACTGCGCACGCTATAGACGACCCTAGCCTTGGCGTGGAGCCGAGCGAGATAATTTGCACAACTCACATTGAAGTTATCGCCTAGTTATCAATGGATTGCAATGTGATTTTGGGTATCCTGACAGAGGACTTGTTAGATTATCTGCCGTTATGGTTTCCGTCGGCACTGAGCTTGAATTCTGAGGCCAAACCGGCGCGATTCTAGAGTCGAGGACTCGTCACGAATCCTCGCTGCCTCTCTGTAGAATTGAGTATGGACGGGGCGAAAAGCTGAGACCTCAACCCAAGATCAGATCAGACTCGTTTTCGTAACAGTAACAGCGTGACCATGTGCGCTATCCGTCCCGGCCCTATGCCATCCTAAGGATGAATACCAAACTGACAAAGATTGGTCATAGGCAAGCAGACGGAGTTGGCCAAAACCGAGTTCGATAGCTTTTCCTTCGATCTGTCTGATAAGGCGTTTTCCTCTTCCCTGTCCGCGCACTTTTTCCAAACATATAGGCCTCCAAGCCAAGGCGTGAGATCCTCCTTGAGGCCGTCACTGGCGCGAAGCGAAGCCATGCCTGCAACTTTTTGCCGAACATTGCCAGTATTGCGATGGGCGCGGATTTGCGAGCTTGCTCACCAGTCGTTCTCGTTCCTAACTGGCACGCTTGCGTGGCTTAGGGCTCGCCGTCTGAGCAATGCCATCGCCGGATGAGGGCCCAGGACCACGCACGCCTAGCATGTAGCGCCCTCAAATAATGGGCATCGCGACATTTTCGCCAAGATTCAAGTTGCAGTTGGCGATCAACTCCAGATCCGGGGCAACTACGCCACGTGGCCGGAACGACAATTAAGCGTTGATGTTTTTTGATTGCGTCACGCTAGAAGAGCTTGCCCAGCTCCGGGTAGATAGTTGAGATTTTCATCTACCATAGTAATCACCAACAGGCTCAAGAGAGCGATTGCCGAATTCGTCGTGCTTTATTTTCGCGCTCCGGGATCCAGTGTGTAGAAAAAGGGGAGAAAACATGTCGCTTACATTTCGTCGTGCTGCTTTTCTGTGCGTCACTGCAGTTGGGGCGGTCCTTGCGACTGTCGCGCCCGGCAACATTGCGAACGCGGCAAAGGCTGCAATAGGAACGCTGACTTGCGAGATCGAAGGCGGGAAATCATTCATTTTCGGCTCAACGAAAGACCTCCACTGCGTCTTTCGCCGGTACAAGGGACCATCGCAAGCTTATAGCGGCAGGATCAAAAAGTTCGGTATCGATATCGGTGTTACCGGACCTAGCACACTGGTGTGGACGGTTATCGCAAGTACGAGGGCCCCTACACCGGCCGAGCTTGCAGGTAAGTATGTTGGCGTGGCCGCGGGCGCTGCGGTTGGTATCGGCGGCGAAGCAAATGTGCTCGTCGGCGGGAGCAACAAAACGATCTCGCTGCAGCCCTTGAGTGTCGTCGGTGAAACGGGAATCGACATTACGGGCGCCGTTGCCAGCCTGACGCTGAATCCATTGTTCGTGCCGCCACCGTCGGTGACCGTCGCGGCCATCATTCCGAATTACGGATGTGGTTCGTACGTGGTCGTCACGCCCGGCGAGACGCTTGCTAACATCGCAGGCGCCTGCCGCGTGACAGTTGACGCGCTCTTAAGAGCCAACCCCGAGATCAAGAACGTTCGCGAACTCAGGGTTGGAGAGAGGATTGCTCTCCCGATCTTCAGCGGTAAGTTTGGCACCCCTCCATGCGGCACAAAGGCAATTTTGAAGCCAGGAGAGACGATCGTGCAGTTGGCGGACCGGTGTGGCGTCACGCTGCACGGGCTCGTGGTCGCAAACCGGAACACGCGCAACCTGGCAGACCTCAAACCCGGGGTCGTGCTGAATATTCCCCCGTTTTAAGCGATTGGTTGATTTGGGCGCCCGCTGACATAATCACGTGGGCGCCCAACAGGAGAGGTGTCGGCGTATGGCAAACGCAGTGTACCGATGGCTTGGCGCCACCGGTAACACGCGCAACGCCTGAGGATTTCTCTGTCATCACATCTGGGATGTCGTAACGCGTTCTCAAATAAGGTTCCTGGCAACGTCGTAATCTGGTGTATTTTTTGCCGGTTCAGTTTTGCGCCGAGGAGATAGATACGATGCCGCACTCTGGACCCTTGCTGGAAGAACCCGTTCAACTCTCTCGTTTGCTACACCGCGGTCTCCAGTCGCGGCCCGACGAACCAGTCCTGATTTCGATGGAAAGGCGGCTGACCTGGGCCGAGCTTGAGCGCGCCACGAGCCGCCTTGCGGCAAATTACTTGGCACTTGGTTTGAAGCCGGGTGACCGAGTCGCCTCGCTTATGCCCAACCGTGTCGCGCTCCTCACTCATTACATCGCCTGTTTTAAGGCGGGGCTTGTGGCGACGCCGCTCAACTATCGCTACACTCCACCAGAGATCAATCATGCTTTGGAGGTTAGCGAAGCGGCGATTATTCTCGCACATGCGGAACGCGCTAGCGACATTGCTTCCAGTAAGGCCAGCAGCCTGCCACTTGGCGTCGTGACGTATGGTGCAAGCGAGAGCGCAGGGCAAAGCTTTGAGCGACTGGTAGAAGAGGAACCAGCCACCGAGTCGCTTCCTAAGCCAGATCCAAATGCACCGGCGGCCATCTTTTTCACCTCAGGCAGCACGGGCCCAGCGAAGGGCGTGACGCATACATACGAGTCTCTCGGTTGGATGGTTGCGAGCGCTGCAAAATCATTCGAGCTTAAGGCAGACGACGTTTTGATGCCGGGCTCGTCCTGCTCCCACATCGGCGGGTTCACGTTTTCGTTTGCTGCACTTTCGGCCGGCGCAAACGTGATTGTTGCAAGAGCCTTCGACCATGAGGAGCTGGGCCCGCTGTTGCGCGCAACGCGACCGACGGTGTTTTCCATGCTGCCCACGGCTCTCCTGCGCCTCATCCGTGAGCATGACATCTCGAAGGATGATTTCAGCTCTTTGCGTCTCTGCCGCTCCGGAGGAGACAAGGTCTCCGCTGAGTTAGAAAAGGAGTTTATCGCACTTACCGGCCACCCGGTGGTCGAAGGCTATGGCATGTCGGAAATTGGACTTGCCGCACTCAATCCGCCGTCAGGCGTCGTCAAGCTTGGCTCGGTTGGCTCCCCCTGCCCTGGTTTCGTATTCGCCATTCGCAATAATGAAGGGGATGAATTGTCTCGCGATGAAGAAGGCCGCTTATGGGTGAGAACACCGTCGCGAACTTCTGGATACTGGAATAATCCGGACGCGAGCGCTGAAGTCATCCAGGACGGCTGGTTGGATACCGGTGACGTGATGAAGATCGACGAAGACGGCTACCTATGGTTCTGCGGGCGCAAGAAGCAAATCATTGTGCATGACGGCTCCAACATCTGTCCGCAGGAGGTCGAAGAAGCGCTGCTAGAGCATGCGGCCGTGGAGAATGCGGGCGTCATCGGCGTGCACGATCTCATGCATGGTGAGAATGTGCGCGCCTACGTCGAACTCAAATCAGGAGCGACGCGGCCGAAGGCCCGGGAATTGATTCAATTTGCCCGTGAACGCGTCGGATACAAAGCGCCCGAGGAGATCGTCTTCCTCGACGCTATGCCGCTCAATCCCACCGGCAAGGTTGATCGCGTCACGCTCAAGAAGTTGGCGGCAGGAGACCACGCCCACCACGTGTAAGCGCTTTAGCCGACTTTCAGCTTCATTTCGGTCTCTTCCCGGCGGCGCTGGAATTCGACCTCCAAGTCGACGACGCGGCGCTGTACGTTCTCTAAGGCTTCTTTTGCAGATTCGTCATGTGCTTCTTCGACCCAGGTCGCGAATTCCTCACGTAGCGTGAAGAGAACGTCTAGCGCGCCCAAGACTTGCTGCAACTCGTCCTTGATCTGCTCGCGGTTTTCGTTTGACATATTCGATTGAACTCCCCTCAGACAGTTTTTGAACTGCTGCGTAACAACTCGTCAAGAAACTGTGTCGTTGCGTCGGCCAGGACGTCGCGATGCAGCCGTTCCCGATCGCCAAAGATCGCATCCGAGGCCACAGCGTCTAGCATGGCTGTACCCAGGCGGTCGAAGGCGCTCTGTAGGTCATCTCCTTCAAAATAAACGAGCCGCCTGTTGGCCTGCATAGGTGTATCCAGAATCTTTGCAAAATACTGAAGAAAAAGTTCCCCTTCCCGTGCCATGTAGGGCCCCAGCACAAGCACGCAGACTGCATGCCACTGTTCCTGTGATAAGACGTTTTGCCTGATGTGCTGCACCCTTTGATGACAGGCTTGTAGCTGGTCGCGCGCTGCTGCCATGAGTGCCGGGCCGATATCGCCGCACACGTCCCGTGCGAACGCTTTTAGCTTGTCGCCTGAGGCGCGGCCTTTTTTCAAGACGTCGTCGAGCAGCGCTGTCGATTTGGCATAGATCTGGGTGGGCTTGTAGAGTATCCCCTGCTCAACTTCTCTGCGCGTATCGAGATCATCGGTTAACGAGCCAAGCGCGGCGCGGTAGGCGGCGATGCTGGCCAAATGGTTCTCTTCTATCTGCTCGCCCGTCGCCCAGTCACTTAAGAGGCATAAAACCGCAAGCGGTATGTGGCCCAGTGTTTTCATTTTGTTATAGATGGGCGTCTCTAGACCGGGGAAGTCCTGTTCCACGCCATCGCCGTAGTAAAGCCGCAGCACATCGTGGTCGATAACGATAAGCGCTTTGCGCTTTTGTATATCCACGACACGCGTCCGAGCCGCTTCGTAGATATCAATAAAACGATCGTCGAGTTGCTCAAGCGTGTTGTCGTCAGCCATCGCACACTCCCGTCTTCAACGAACATTGAGAAAAAGTGCTACTAGTACACTTCATGCCGTACAATGCGCTCCAGATTTGCGGCCTTTGGCGTCAGGATAGGCGCAAGGGTTGACTCGATGCGATCGCCAACTGGTTGATCTCGATGTCGGGGCGCGGTCAAGTTTACGCTTTCGACGGGGTGAAGGGAAAGGCGATGACACGGGTTTGGGTTCGCGTGCGTTGGGTCGCCTTAGGCATACTGGCCATAGGTATCGTCGCGATTGTCGGAGTAAGTGCTGCCGCGCTCTACACCGAACCGTTCGAGCCGTGGCGCCGCGCTCAGGCGGAAGCCCTGCTGAGTGATGCGCTTGACCTTAATACGAAGGTCAGCGGCACTGTTGACGTTGGCTTCGGCCTGACGCCCAGGATTGTCATCTCCGAGGTTTCTAGTGAGCGCACCGGGGCGGTTTCCGACCTGAAATCAGCGTCGGCGAAGAGGGTCGATTTCAACGTTTCTCTTCTTTCGCTTTTCTCCGGTGACGCTGTCCTGACGTCTCTCTTTGTTGATGGCCTAAGTGTGGACGTCGATCTACCGGAGGGGCGCACCGATCGAAGGCCTGGCGACCCCGGTGCGTTCATACATGATTTCGTGCGCATGCCATTCAGCGCCAATCTTACATTGCAGAATTTCGCGCTGAATTACCAAGATCGCGAGACCGGCTGGAATGCCAAGTATGTATTCGATCGCTTTGGCGTTCACCGTCAGGCCGGCGCGGTGCTCGTCGAAGGGGTCGGCAACATTCATGATCGTCCGCTTGAGCTGATGGGCGAGATTGAGCAGGCTGACAAGAGCGGGACCCAACACGCCTTTACCTTTTCGGCGAAGCAGTCGGGTCTTACGGTCGAATTTTCTGGGGTCTATCAGAGGGTTGACTCGCAAGACACAATCGACGCCGCTGTAAAAGCTCACTCAGCCTCGCTGAGCGATCTTCTCGATGTTTACAATGTGGAACATAGCTTCGATGGCAAGGGCGATCTCACGTTCAACCTGTCGGGTCCGCTGGGCGCGGCCCAGATCTCGGCACTCGATCTCCGTCTTGCTCTTGGTGCCGGCGATACGTTCCAATTGACTGGCAGCATCGATGACGCGGTCAAGCGCACCGGCATCGATTTGCATATGAAGAACTCACTGGTGCCGCCGCCGCCAACACCGGGTGCGCCAAAGCCGCTATACGATCTCAACATCACGGGCTTCTCCGGCCAAATCGCCGGTTCAATCGACGCTCTTTTGGTGCGCGACTTGCGTATCGTTACCAGCTCGTTGAAGGCGAAGTTGCACGAGATTGGGCCAATAAGTGCCGAGCGCGTCCGGAAGGACCCTCAAGGTCGCGTCGGGCTTTACGATGTCCTGGTACTTGCGGGACCTAGTGACAGACCAACGGTGCGCATCCGCGGCAACGTGAAAGATATCCTCCAGTTCCAAGGTGTCGATCTGCAAGGGGAAATTGACTTTCAAACCGCCGATGCTCTTGGGCTAGAGGCGGAGGATAAGGCGGCCTTGTTGGGTCGGTTGCAGGGCAAGGTTGCGGTCTCCGATGCCGATGGTTCGATCGGCATCGAGTCATTAAAAGCGCAAGCGACCGAGACGGACCTGCTCTCCATGAGCGTCGAGTTCGTGTTTGATGATCTACGCGCCAGGGATGAGCTTGCTTTCAAGACCTCTTTGAATATTCCAAGCTTTAAGAAATTCTCCGCTGCGCTTGGAGACGATGTCGAAGAGCTGGGTGCGGTGACCTTCGACGGCACCATTTCGGGTAGCGACGAGCACTTAAAAGCAAACGGTGTGACCGTTGTTGGCAAGACGACGCTCACCGGAACGCTCGTCGGCTCGAACGCAGACGGTCGTCCTCTGCTGACGGGAAGCGTTGCGACGCCGCTCCTACATTTGGAGGATGTGGGCAAGGTCGTATCCGTTCGGTCAGTCTATATCGCAAACTCAGGTAGCGAAGACGAAGGTGATCAGGATGTTCTGGATCTGTCGAAGATCGAGAACACCCTAGAAGTTGATATGCAGATCGAGGTCGAGGAGATCGATGGCGGCGGCAGGGAGACGAGCAAGATTTCAGGACGGGTCACATACAAGGACGGCGTCGTCGGGCTTGACAACGTCACGATGCGCTATCTGGGCGGCAAAGCATCGACCAGTGGTAAGGTCAACACGCGCGGCGACGTGAACAGTTTCTCGCTGGTCGGCGACGTCGACGACTTGCGCATCGGTACGGTGCGCAAGCGCTTGCAGCTCACAGTCCCGGTCAGTGGTACATTGAGCATGAACTTCGCTCTCACGGGCAAGGGCGACACCGCTGACTCAATTTCAAAATCATTGGGCGGCCACCTTGCGGGGTCACTGCGCCATGGGAAGATCGGAACCGGCCTTCTCGACTTGGCGGGCCTCAACTTCCCCACGTGGCTTTTCTCCCGGCATAGCAAGAGCGGAGAAGCGGATTTGGTTTGCGCAATAGCGCCGTTTTCATTTGTCAACGGCCGCGGAACCACCCAGTCCTTGGTCTTGGAAACAGGTGACGTTCAGGTCCGCGGCGCCGGGTATATTGATTTTGGCAAGAACGCGATCAGCATGCGATTCAGCCCCCGGCCATTGCGTGCGCAATTCATCGACATCGTAAAACCGTTCAGCATCACGGGCTCGCTGTCGAAGCCCCATCTGCGCATGGAAAGTGCGCCGGTTGCGAAGGTGGCCGCCGAGGTGATTACGTTCCCGCTGAACTTAGTCGGAACGCTGTTGGAGCCTTTGGAATCAGGGACCCATCACGTTCCCTGTCGGCGCGTTGGACGTGAGGTAGGGCGCTAGTCTGATACGGCTGGGGACCGCTGCTCGGAACGGTTCTCATGGCTTAAACTTTCTCGTACCGCGCCGCCTCTTCCGAGCCCCTAGTCACATCGCCTGCACTGTAAGAATGCGCGCCGACACCGGCGAGCTTTCCCTTGTCAACGATCAGGTACTCGTTGCGGATCGGCTTGTCGTCCAAGAACGCTTCGAGGATCTCCCGCGTTCCCGCTGCGTAGCGCGCCTGCGCCGACAGCGATGTTCCGGAGATATGCGGCGTCATGCCGTGGTGTGGCATGGTGCGCCAGGGATGATCCTGTGGGGCCGGCTGAGGGAACCAGACGTCGCCCGCATAGCCTGCGATCTGCCCGCTTTCAAGCGCGCGCACGATGGCATCACGATCGCAAATCTTGCCGCGCGCCGTGTTGATGATATAGGCGCCCCGCTTCATCTTCGAGATCAGCTCGTCATTAAACATGTGCTCGGTCTCGGGGTGCAGTGGGCAGTTGATCGTCACTACGTCGCACACCTTGACCATCGACTCCACGTTCGGGTGATAGGTGAGGCCGAGTTCTTTTTCGACCTTTTCGGGAAGGCGATGGCGATCCATGTAGTGCAGTTTCACGTCGAAGGGCTTCAAGCGCCGCAGCACGGCAAGGCCAATGCGGCCCGCCGCGACTGTCCCGACGTTCATGCCTTCAAGGTCATAAGAACGCTCAACGCAGTCTGCGATGTTCCACCCGCCCTTTACGACACACTGATACGACGGGATGTAGTTGCGAACGAGCGCCAAGATCATCATGACGACGTGCTCAGACACGCTGATGGAGTTGCAAAACGTTACCTCTGCGACTGTGATGCCGCGGTCCATCGCTGCCTGGAGATCGACGTGGTCGGAACCGATACCCGCCGTGATCGCCAGCTTGAGTTTCTTTGCCTTCTTGATGCGCTCTTCTGTGAGGTAGGCCGGCCAGAAGGGCTGGGAAATCACCACGTCTGCGTCGGGTAGCTCGCGCTCAAACCGCGAATTAGGGCCATCCTTATCGGAAGTGACGACAAGCGTATGCCCCTGGTCTTCGAGAAACTTGCGCAAGCCGAGCTCACCGGAGATGCTGCCAAGCAGTTGGCCCGGCTTGAAGTCGATGGCTGACGGCGTGGGCAGCGACTGGCCGTCAGGATAGCGGTCAAGTTTGGGAATATCGTCGCGTGCATACGATTTAGGGTATCCGTCGACGGGGTCGTCGTAGAGAACACAGAGTACCTTGGCCATGGCTGGCTTCCTCCTTGCTCGAGGTATCGAGAGGAAACGCCTCAAATCGCCGGCGGTTTTATTGTCACGAAACGTCTACGCTCCGTCGCACCGAAGCGCTTGAGGCGGCGGACTTGGCGCTTCCTCCTAGCCGAGCGGGCGCCAGGAGGGATCCTGCAACCCCGCGCTCAACCTACCCTTAGAAGTAATCAGACTTTGCGCATTAACAAGGCCGTGACGCCGGCAGTCACCGTAGCGAACGTCCAAAGGGACGACGACGCCTTCTTCAGGCGCGCGGTATTATGATGCAATAGGCGGAGAAATGGTGGACCTGAGCACACAAACATCGAACCCCTTGTTCGAGCAGCTGGCCGAGTGGAACGAATCTCTCGAAGCAGTTTCACCGGCCCCCAACCCTTAGTGCCAGCATCGCAGCCTTGAAGCGCGGGGTTACGCCAGAGCGTCAATGTTCGCTTTTGGCAGTACATCTTCTCACCGCCCCAGGCGGTATCGACTCCTGCTGATGACCCTGGGGGGGACCAAATCTCTGCGCGCAGGCTTGATTTTGTGCCGTGAATTCTGCTTCACCGTTCGCAAGCTCTCGCTCGCAGCGGGCGGGGAGCCAGGTCAGCCGTAATGGTGCTCTTAAAGGCCTGCGCCCTTAGGAAGAGGCGGCTTCGCGAGCGCTTGCGGCTGCCGCATCCAGGAAGGATTGAGCAAGGCGCGGGTCGTTGACCACGCGCGACAGCGTGAGGGCCCCAACCATCGTCGAGAGGATAGCCATGGCCCTCTCGCGCTTTTTTTCGTTGTCGGCTTTGGGAATTAGCCGGGAGAGGACGCGGAGGTGCTCCCTGATCCCAGCTTCGAACGATGCTTTCACGCCAGCGCCTTGCCTTGCGGCATCGGCGCCGAGGGCGACGAGCGGGCAGCCCTCCATCTTTGCTTCTCGATGTCCCTTGGTGAGGTAGAACGCGATCACCGCACCGAGTGGGTCCTCGGGGTTCGCAGCGGCAGCGTCCGACCATCGGCGCGTGCCGTACTCCAATGCCCGGGCCGAGGCCTGTGCGACCAAGTCCTCCTTTGACGCGAACTGTTTGTAGAAAGCGCCCTGGGTCATCCCGGCGGCTTCCATCAGATCCTTGAGCCCGATGCCGTCAAAGCCGTGCTCCCGAAAGAGGCG
>CAZURR010000064.1:0-14864 GCA_964622715.1 uncultured Hyphomicrobium sp.
CAATCCTAAGCACGATTTGCCATGGTCCTGGTGCGTTTGTGCCCTGTAGCCCGTTTCTGTTTCGGGTGATGGGAGTGCGTGGCCGTTTCGTAGTAGGTAGTTTGGCGTATGATTATGGGTAAGGCGGGATCTCGTTCCGCGACAGAATTGCGGCGGGCCCAAGGGTCGAAAAAGTTTCTTCTATCTCAGCAGTACAATCTTTGTTCTACAACCTGTATCCTGCTATCGGCAGTGGCACTTGGTGCGTGTTCGCAAGGTTCCGCGACGCGCGAAACTGACCTTGGGGTGTCAACGAGCCTGCGGGTCGTGAGTGGCAGCCGCCATATCCCCAAGGGTGGCGGCCACTACAAAGTTGGCAAGCCCTACAAGGTCGCCGGGCGCTGGTACGTGCCGCGCAATGATCCCAACTACGACCGTCGCGGCGTGGCCTCCTGGTATGGCGCCGCGTTCCATGGGCGGCGCACGGCGAACGGCGAAATCTACGACATGAATGCACTGACGGCAGGCCATCCCACGCTGCCGCTGCCATCTTATGCCTATGTGACGAACCTGAAAAACGGCCGCACGGTTTTGGTGCGCATCAATGATCGCGGGCCTTATGTCAATGATCGCATAATCGATCTTTCACAGCGTACCGCGCGCGAACTTGGCTACCACGACGACGGCCTTGCGCATGTGCGCGTCCGCTACGCGGGGCGGGCCCCTCTCAACGGTAGCGAGGTCGACGAGCGCCGCTTTTTGGCCGCCCAGCCCTGGCATCAGGCACGTCGGCGGTTGGCCGAAGGCCCAGCAGCGGGCTCCAACATGGGTGCCGTAGAGCCTAATGTGACGGCGTCCACGTGGACCATCACGAGGAATCGCAATAACCAGTTGGCCTCGGCTGGGCATGGCTTCGCGGCCCAGCGGGCAAGTCTCGGCGGACCACCACGCTCCTACGTGGTAAGCGGCGCGTTTCATTTTCGCGCGCAGGCTGAACGCATGAGCCACGAGCTGAAGGGTTTGGGGCCTATTGAGGTAAAGCAAGCGATTGTAGGCTCAAAGCCGCTTTTTCGCGTGCAGCTCGGCCCCTTCGATGAAGTTGGGGCTGAGACCACCGCCAAGCGGATAGAGGAACTTGGAATCACTGGCGGCGTCCATATGTTAGGTGAGTGAGCAGAACGTGGACTTGCAGCGTTGACACTGTCACGTTGATGTTTTGATAGTCTGCGGGACAGTGCATTTTTGAGAGGATTCTGAAGGCCGATATGTCATTTATGGCCAATTGGCGCGTTGGCAACGCCATCTTGCGGTCGCTCGCGGTGCTGGCGATTGCCGCTCTCAGCTATGGTTCGCCCCATGCTGGGGAAACCAATAATTTCGGAACACGTGCCAAAGCTGCAATCTTGATGGATGCCGATACCGGCGCAATTCTATTCCAGCACAATGCCGACGAGCTGTTGCCACCAGCGAGCATGAGCAAGCTGATGACGCTTGCCGTCGTCTTTAGGGCGATCAAAGCCGGACGGCTCTCGCTTGACGATGAGTTCGTGGTGAGCGAGCACGCCTGGCGTACGGGTGGTGCGCCTTCACGCACCTCGGCAATGTTTGTGCCCATAAATACCAAGGCGACAATAAGCGACCTTGTGCAGGGCATGATCGTGCAGTCGGGCAATGACGCCGCCATCGCCATCGCGGAAGGCATTAGCGGTACAGAGGAATCGTTTGCCAAGCGTATGATGGTCGAGGCACGCCGTATTGGGCTGACCAAGTCGACCTTCAAAAATCCAACCGGGTTCTATCATCCTGATCATTTGATGACTGCGCGTGAGATCGCTTTGCTCTCGCGCTACATCATTCAGGAGTATCCCGAGTTCTACAAAATCTTCTCCCAGAAGCGCTTTCCTTACCGGAGGCACAAATTTTACAATCGCAATCCGCTGCTCTCGGCTGGCATCGGCGTTGACGGCCTTAAGACCGGCTATATCAAGGCATCGGGATATGGGATGGCCGCATCGGCGAAACAGGACGGCAAGCGCTTGATCGCGGTCGTGATGGGTTTGCCGACGAAATCGGCGCGCAAATCTGAAACCCTCAAGCTTTTGAACTGGGGATTTCACAGTTTCAAAGCATTCAAGCTTTTCGATGCCGATGAGACGGTCGGATATGCGCGCGTGTGGGGCGGCGACAGCTTCTATGTCCCGCTCGTCGGCAACGGCGAGGTCTCTGTCATTCTGCCGCGCATTCCCGAGAACCCGCGTTTGAGGGCCGAAGTCATCTATCAGGGTCCGCTGAAGCCGCCTGTCCGTAAAGGCGACCAGGTGGCCAAGCTCCGGGTGACAAGCCAGACGAATGCGGTCAATGAAGTGCCCCTTTACGCCGCTGAGGACGTGGAGTCGGCCGGCCTGTTCCGTCGCGGCCTCGACTCGCTGGCGTATTTGGCGCTGGGCTGGGTCCCACTCTAGCGCTGCCTCTCTCAGGCATGATACCCACGGCATTGACCGGGTGTAGCACCCAGACGCGAGCGCACGGTGGAACGGCGTAATGGCAGCGGGCAAGTTCATTACTTTCGAAGGCGGTGAGGGGTCGGGAAAGTCGACGCAAGTGCGGCTGTTGGCCGAACGCCTGCGCGCGCGTGGCCTCGATGTTCTGTTAACGCGCGAGCCAGGCGGCTCGCCGTTCGCCGAGACGTTACGCACCATCATCCTGGACCCGAAAACGCCTGCACACTCCGCTTTGTCGGAAGCGCTTCTGTTCTATGCCGCGCGCGCCGATCATTTGGACAAGACGGTGCGTCCCGCGCTTCTCTCTGGGCGCTGGGTGATCTGCGACCGTTTCTCTGATTCGACGCGTGTCTACCAATGCGATGCTGGCGGCTTGCCGTTGGCAGCGTTTCATGCGCTTGAGGATATTGTCGTCAGTCCGACGGTCCCCGACGTCACTGTTATTCTCGATATTCCCGTGGAAATGGGATTGCAGCGTGTTGAGGCGAGACGCAACGAAGCGCCGCAGACGAATATTGCGCCAGATGCATACGAAAAACGCGATCCCGCTTTTCATCAAAAGCTGCGCGACTCGTTTGCAGCTATTGCCAGGGTGGAGCCACAACGCTGCATGCTCATTGATGCCAATGCCGATCAGCAAGCGGTTGCAGAAGCGGTCTGGAGCGGTATTGCCGACCGGTTGTTGAAGGAGCCGCGCTGATGGCCCGCGCGTCCGCCGCCACCGAGATCGAGACACTGCCGGAGGCAGATCGCCTTGAAGGTGTGCCGCACCCTCGCGAGACGCAAACGCTGTTTGGACATGAGGCGGCCGAACGCTCACTGGCCGAAGCACTTGCCAGCGGGCGTATGCATCACGGCTGGCTGCTCGCCGGTCGTGATGGGATTGGCAAGGCGACCCTTGCCTATCGCTTCGCGCGGGCCGCCCTTGCGAACCCCGACGAGCGCAATCCCACGAGTGAAAGCCTCGTGGTGTCTGATGACACGATTGCCAGCCATCAAGTGCGGGCGCTTTCCCATCCGGGCCTGCTCGTCATCCGTCGAACCTTCGACGTTAAAACGAAGCGCTTCACCGCCTCAATATCCGTCGACGCAGTGCGACGCTTGCGCTCGTTTCTGGCACATCGTGCCGCCGAAAACTCCTGGCGCGTCGTCATCGTCGATAAAGCAGACGAACTGAATATCAACGCCGCCAACGCGCTTTTGAAGTCATTAGAGGAACCGCCACCGAGGACTGTGTTCCTGCTCGTGTCGTCGGCACCGGGCCGACTGCTGCCGACGATCCGATCGCGATGCCGTACGCTTTCCCTCCAGCCGTTATCGAGCGACGCGCTACGTGCAGCCACAACGCAGGCGCTCAAGGCCACGGGCCAAGAGGTACCAGGCTCAGCTGATTGGCCGGTATTGGAGTATTTGGCGGAGGGCAGTGTACGACGCCTCTTGGGCCTGCGGGCTACGGGTGGACGAGAGCTGCACGAGCGCATCGAAAAGCTCACCGGAAGTCTCCCGCAGATTGATTGGCGCAGCGTGCACATGTTGGCCGACGAGCTGCAGCCGGCGGCTGCACAGCAGCGCTTCGAGCTCTTTTTTGAGCTCTTTCTTGGCCATCTTGCCCGACTCATCCGCGCCCAAGCCGCAGACGAGGGTACCCCGGACGAGCGCGAGCTTTCCGCCCGTCTCATTGGAGAGGGGCGGCTTGCCTCGTTCGCTGCCCTGTGGGAAAGAGTAGCCCGCGAAAAGGCCGAGACGGTCGCGCTCAACCTAGATCGCAAAACTCTCATCTTGGACACCATGGGCGGCTTGGTCGAAGCTGCACAGCGGTAATGTCCTGGAACTCAACTCGAAAGCCCGCTGAGCAGATGAATAAAGTGCGAGAGTTGTCAGTCTTGATGAGCCACTGCGCCCGAATGTGAGGCGAAGAGCGGCGCTCCACGTCATGACGTCGAACCTTTCGCATCTACCATCTGTTATCACGAGGACCTCAGTCCCATGAGCGGGCGCAGCAAATTTTACATCACCACCGCGATCTCTTATCCCAACGGACAACCGCATATCGGCCACGCTTATGAGGCCATTGCCACCGACGCGATCGCGCGTTTTGAACGTCTCGACGGCAGGGACGTCTTCTTTCTGACAGGTACCGACGAGCACGGCCTCAAGATGAAGCAGACCGCGGCGGCGGAAGGGCTGACGCCGCGCGAGCTGGCCGACCGCAATGCCAAACGCTTTCGCGAGATGGCAGGTCTGCTCGGGCTGTCCAACGACGACTTCATTCGCACCACCGAGGAGCGTCACTACCGCGCGTGCGAGGAGATCTGGCGGCGCATGGAGAAGGCGGGCGACGTCTTTCTCGAAACGTACTCTGGCTGGTACTCGGTGCGTGATGAGGCCTTCTACAATGAAAGCGAGACCACCGTAGGTGATGACGGAGTGCGCCGCGGGCCGCAAGGCACACCGGTAGAGTGGACCGAGGAGGAAACGTTCTTCTTTCGCTTGTCGGCTTACGAGGAAAAATTGCTGGCGCACTACGAAGCGCACGCCGATTTTATCCTACCGCCGGAGCGCCGCAACGAGGTCATGAGTTTCGTGAAGGGCGGGTTGGACGATCTATCGATTTCACGTACGACCATCGACTGGGGCATACCGGTTCCCAAGTCAAAGTATGACGCGAAGGAGGGGGCAGAAAACCATGTGATGTACGTGTGGGTTGATGCCCTGACCAATTACCTGACGGGCGTCGGCTTCCCTGACGAGGAAGACGAGCGTTGGGGTTTTTGGCCGGCCAATGTGCACGTCATTGGCAAGGACATTCTGCGCTTTCACGCGGTCTATTGGCCCGCCTTCCTGATGTCGGCCGGACTGCCGCTACCGGACCGCGTGTTCTCGCACGGGTTCGTCTTGAACAAGGGTGAGAAGATGTCGAAGTCGGTGGGCAACGTCGTCGACCCTTTCGACCTGGTGCATGCCTACGGTCTCGACCCCGTGCGTTACTTCTTTCTGCGTGAGGTTAACTTCGGCCAGGACGGCAATTACAGCACTGAGGCGATCGTCAACCGCATCAATGCTGATCTGGCCAATGACTTGGGCAACCTTGCCCAACGCTCGTTGTCGATGATCGCCAAGAATTGCGGCGGCAAGGTTCCCCAACCAGGAGCATTCACGGACGCTGATCAGGCGATTCTTGCCGAGGCCGATACAATCTATGCAAAGGCGCGCGAGGTGATGAACCGTCAAGCGGTGACAAAATACCTCGACGCAATTTGGGCCGTGGTGGCGGCAGCAAACCGCTACTTCGCGGGCGAGGAGCCGTGGGCCAAAAAGAAGACTGACCCTGAGCGCATGGCGACCATTCTGTATGTGACCGCAGAAGTCGTGCGCCAGCTTGCGATCCTAGCCGCACCGGTCATGCCCCATTCGGCCGAAAAGCTTCTGGGCCTCTTGGGTCAGCGCGACGATGCCCACACATTCAAAGCATTGGGGGCGGCAGGCCGCCTGCAACCCGGCACGGTCTTGGCGGAACCGATTGGCGTCTTTCCGCGCTATGTCGAGCCCGACGCTGAAAACGCGCCAGCAAAGATTTCCGAATTTACTGGCCAGGCCAAAGTGAAGAAGGGCAAAGACAAGAAGACGACGTCATGAGGCTTGTTGACCATCACTGCCATCTCAACTTCCCGCAGCTGGCTGAGGACCGTGCCGGGGTCCTGGCGCGTGCGCGTGAGGCCGGGGTCGGTGTGATCGTGACAATCTCGACGCGCATCCGCCGCTTTCCAGAGATTCTGGCCATCGCTGAAGAGCACAACAACGTTTTTTGCTCGGTGGGCACGCACCCGCACAATGCCCACGAAGAGCTCGATATACCGCTAGAGGAGATTGTGCGCCTCAGCGAGCATCCCAAGGTGGTCGCTATCGGTGAAGCGGGGCTCGACTATTACTACAAGCACTCAACGCCCGAAGCTCAGGAAGAAGGCTTCCGCCGCCATATAGCCGCTGCGCGCCAGACCGGCCTTCCGCTCGAGATTCACACACGTGATGCGGAAGAGGACACCGCGCGTATTTTAGAAGACGAGCACGCCAAAGGCGCCTTCCCAGCTATTTTGCATTGCTATACCGGTGGTCCAGAGTTGGTAGCCCGCGCGCTAAAGCTCGGCCTTTATGTGTCGTTTTCCGGAGTGGTCAGCTTCAAGAAATCGGAAGCACTGCGCGACATCGCCAAATCCGTTCCGCTTGAGCGTCTGCTGGTTGAGACTGACGCACCGTTCCTGGCGCCCGTGCCTTATCGGGGCAAGATGAACGAGCCGGCCTATGTCGTCCACACAGCCGCCGTGATTGCGGAGGCCCGCGGCTTATTCCACGACGAGCTGGCGACCGCCACGACGGAGAATTTCTACCGTCTCTTCAAGAAAGTGCCGCGGCCTTCGGCCAGCGACATAGCCGCCGCATGAGCTTGCGTCTAACGATCCTCGGTTGCGGGTCATCGGGCGGTGTGCCGCGCATCGGGACCATGTGGGGGGCGTGTGACCCTGCCAATCCGAAGAACCGGCGGCGGCGCTGCGCAGCACTTATTGAGCGCGTCGCGAACGACCAGTACACACGCATTTTGATCGACGCATCCCCCGATCTGCGTGAGCAGCTCCTGAGCGTGCCTGCCGATGTCCTTCACGGTGTCCTCTTTACGCACGACCATGCCGACCATACGCACGGCATCGATGATCTACGCATGGTGAGTTATGCCATGAAGCGGCGCATCGACACTTGGGCTGATGCCGCAACTCTGGCCAGCTTGGAAAAGCGCTTCGCCTACTGTTTTGCAAAGCCGCCCGACTCGGGCTATCCCGCAATCCTCAATGCGCACACCATAAATCCGCCCGACCCCATTGTGATCGACGGCCCAGCGGGTTCAATCGAAGCGATCCCCATCCCGCAGGCGCACGGCGATATGACCTCGCTCGGATTCCGCTTCGGCAATCTTGCCTATTCGCCCGACCTCAGTGATGTGCCCGAAACGTCCGTGGCGTTACTGCAGGGCCTCGATGTGTGGGTCCTGGACGCACTGCGCTTCACTCCGCACCCGAGTCACTTCCATGTGAAGCGCGCTCTGGAATGGGTTGAGCGGCTAAAACCGAAGCGCGCCATCCTGACCCATATGACCACCGATCTCGACTACGATGTACTCTTGAGCGAGTTGCCCGAGGGCATCCAGCCGGCCTATGACGGCATGGTGATCGAAGTCGGTTAGGCGCTATTGGCGTCACGTTTTGGTGCGAGCGGGTCTGGACGTTTAGGCTTCGGTTTGGTCTGGGCCTGGGGCTTGGGCTTAGGCTTAGGCTTCTGCCATTCGCGAAAGCTCACCACGCAACCGTTGGACATGCACTCAGGTGAGGCCAGCTCCAAAAACAATGGTGCTACATCCTCAGGGGTCGGCAGCGTTTTCGGGTCCTCACCGGGGAACGCCTTGGCACGCATATCGGTTCGGATGGCACCGGGATAGACGAGGTTGGCGCGCACCGGTGTGCTTTCGACCTCGCGTGCGTATGTCTTGACCAGCGCCTCCAGCCCAGCCTTTGAGACGCCATACGGTCCCCAATAGGCGCGCTTTGCATCTGCCGCACCCGACGAGGTGGTAAACACCGCGCGGCCTGCATCGGAATGTTTGAGCAGCGGGTCGAGAGTGCGGATCAGCCGCCAGTTGGCGGTAAGATTGATGTCGAGTACCGCGTTCCAAGCATCTTCCGTGACGTGGTTCAGCGGTGAAAGCGGACCGAGGATGCCGGCGTTTCCAATTAGAATGTCGAGCTTGCCCCAGCGCTGATACAGCGTCGGTCCCAGCTGGTCGATTTTTGTGCCGTCGCGCAAGTCGAGCGTAAGCAGCGTTGCCTTGCCACCAAGCTTCCTGATCTCATCGTCGAGCTCTTCCAGGGCGCCAGACGTGCGTGCCGTAATGATGACGTGGGCGCCTTGGCGCGCCAGTGCCAGCGCCACCGCGCGGCCAATCCCACGCGAGGCACCCGTTACGAGGGCCAGTCGGTTCTTAAACGGTGTGTTGGATGTCATTGGCTAGATCCGGGGTGCGAGCAGGGCAGCCGTATGTTCGCGATCCTGACACCTAGCCGTCACCCGGGCCTAGAGGCAAGCCTCAAACCCAGCTCTGGTTTGCAACCTGCAACAAAATGTCCAGTTTAGGTGAACGAATCCGGTCTACCCGACCTCAGCGAGCATCGACAGCTGCCGTGGGCCGGATTGGCCGTTCTGGTCGGCAAGCGAGGTCGGATACTCGCCCGTGAAGCAGTGATCGGTGAATTGCGGGCTTTGCGCATCGCGGTGATCGCAGCCCACAGCGCGATAGATGCCGTCGACGGAAAGGAAGGCCAGCGAGTCGGCGCCAAGGAATTCGCGCATCTCTTCCAAGTTTTTGTTGGCGGCCAGCAGCTCGAGTTTGTGGGGTGTGTCGATGCCGTAATAGTCGGGGTTCGCGATTGGCGGGGAGGCGATACGCATGTGCACCTCTTTGGCGCCGGCTTCGTACATGAGTCCCACAATCTTTTTCGAAGTGGTGCCGCGCACGACGCTGTCGTCGACGAGGACAATACGATTGCCGCGAATGATGCTGGCCGTGGCCGAATGCTTGAGCTTCACGCCCAGTGCGCGGATGCGTTGTTCTGGCTCGATGAAGGTGCGCCCCACATAGTGGTTGCGGATGATGCCGAGTTCAAAGGGGATGTCGGACTCTTGTGCATAACCTATTGCCGCCGGCACGCCCGAGTCCGGAATGGGAACAATGACGTCGGTGTTGGCGGGTGCTTCGCGGGCGAGCTGCACGCCCATCTGCTTACGGATGTCATAGACGGTGCGGCCGCCGATCACGGAGTCAGGGCGCGCAAAATAAATGTACTCGAAGATGCAGGGACGCGCGGGCCGCAGCGGGAAGGGACGGTGGCTCTCTAGACCCTGCTCTGTGACAACGACTACCTCGCCGTTCTCAACCTCGCGAAGGAATTCTGCCCCTACTATGTCGAGTGCGCAGGTCTCGGATGCGAGCACATACGAGGAGCCGAGCCGGCCAATGACCAAAGGACGAATGCCAATGGGATCGCGTGCGCCAATCAACATGTCATTGGTCAGCGCGACCAGCGCGTAAGCACCTTCGATCTGACGAAGTGCGTCTATGAAGCGCTCCACAATGCGCCGCTTTGGTGAGCGCGAGAGCAGATGCAAGATCACTTCCGTATCGGATGTCGACTGGCAGATCGCGCCAGAGGAAATCAGCTCTTTGCGGACCGTCAGGGCGTTGGTGAAGTTGCCGTTGTGGCCGACGGCAAAGCCGCCAGTGTCGATATCGGCGAACAATGGCTGCACATTACGCAATACGGCGTCGCCCGTCGTAGAGTAGCGGTTGTGACCGATTGCGATGTGACCCTGGAGCCTTTGGATCACGCTGGCGCGGGAGAAGTTGTCACCGACGAGGCCAATGCGCCGCTCAGAGTGGAATTGCTTGCCGTCGTAGGAGACGATACCGCAGGCCTCCTGGCCCCGGTGCTGCAGAGCGTGGAGGCCGAGCGCAGTAATCGCGGCGGAATCAGGGTGCCCAAAAATGCCAAAGACCCCGCATTCCTCGCGGAGTCTGTCGTCTCCATACCGGAGATGTCCAAGACCTCGAAGCTTTTGATCCGCATCCTTACAATAGGTCATGGCCACCTCCCGCTGGTGCCCTTGTGTGCCCCATGAAGATACGCAAACGTTAACGCTCTGGTTGGTGTTCAGCCGCCTCAGCCGGCGCGCACCTGTCACGTGACAGAAATATGATACATGACGCGGCGTTCAAGCGCCAATTGGTCGCTCGTAGGAACTTCTAACCAACTTTGTTGCTCCCCCGAAGGCGCCGTAAGTGAGGAGGGGAGGTTGGTCTCCAGCATAGAACGCAAGGCGTCGCCGGTGGCCTTGATGTAGGGCAGGGTGGCCGAATCACGCACCCAGGGGTATTGCTGTTCCGGATTGGGGAAGAACGCTTCATAGAACATGAACGGAATCACGATCAAGATGAAGCCCCGGAATACGCCGAAGACGAATCCGAGGATTCTGTCAATCATGCCGATGCGGCTGTCGAGAACGGCATCGGAGATCCTAGCCGTGATCAGGTGTACCACGATCAGCACGATCAAGAAGATGACGGCGCCCACGACGATCTGAGCGACGGCGGCCTGGGTACCCATCTGCTGCGCTATCTCCTCGGCGAAGGCCTTATGATAGAGCACAAAATAAAGGACAGCGGCGGCGGCCACGAGCCAGGAGACGATGGAGAGCAACTCTCGCGCAAACCCTCGATACATTGCCAGAAGACCGGAGATGAATGCCACGGCAATGAGCGCGGCATCGAGGTAAGTCAGCGGCCCAATCATGAACGAATGTCCCCGTTATCAGCGGCCTTCCGACACGGCAGTGCCGCCAGTTGTCAGTCGCATGACAGCGACCCATCCGCAAGCTCTCTCAGATGCGCAACCCGGAGCAGCTTCAGCTTTGATGATTTCGACTCCAGTTCGCCCTGTGCTGGCATCACGGCATTGCGAAACCCCAGTTTTTCTGCCTCTTTTAGCCTTGGGGGCATGAGTGGCGTTGCCCTTACGGCACCTGAAAGTGACACCTCGCCAAAGTGAACTTGGTGTCGCGGAATCGCAACACCTGACAGAGAGGATAGCAACGCAGCCGCCGCGGCGAGATCGGCAGCTGGTTCGGTGATTTTAAGACCTCCGGCGACATTGAGGTAAACATCTTGGCCGGTGAACGATATGCCGGCCCGCGCCTCGAGTACGGCCAGCAGCATGGACAACCTATTGGAGTCCCATCCGACGACGGCGCGGCGCGGCGTGCCTAGACCCGAAGGGGCAACAAGCGCCTGGATTTCGACGAGCAGAGGGCGTGTGCCCTCGATGCCGGCGAATACGGCAGCTCCAGGGCTTGAGGCATCGCGATCACCGAGGAAGAGTTCGGAGGGATTTGCAACCTCGCGCAATCCTTCAGAGACCATCTCGAAGACGCCAATCTCGTCGGTTGCGCCAAATCGGTTCTTAACAGCCCGCAGGATGCGATAAGTGTGGTCGCGATCTCCTTCGAAATACAACACCGTGTCGACCATGTGCTCGATGACCTTCGGACCGGCGATCTGACCATCCTTGGTCACGTGACCGACCAACAAAAGTGCGCTGCCCGTGGTCTTGGCATGTCGGATGAGGGCATGAGCGGCCGCACGCACCTGACTCACCGTGCCAGGCGCAGCTTCAATGGCCTCAGCCCAAATCGTTTGAATGGAATCGATGACAATGAGGTCAGCGCGTTTTCCGTCCTCCAACGTTGCTAGGATGCTGGCGAGGTTTGTTTCACTGGCGAGCGCAACTGGTGAGTCGGTAAGCCCGAGTCGCTCGGCGCGCAACCGCACCTGGGCGGAAGCTTCCTCGCCCGAGAAGTAGATCGCATGGCGCCCTGCGCTAGCGAGCTTGGCCGCAAGCTGCAAAAGTAGCGTTGATTTCCCAACGCCTGGCTCGCCGCCAATAAGCAAAGCAGAGCCCGGTACGAGCCCGCCACCAGTCACCCTGTCGAGCTCAGCGTGGCCGGTGGAGAAGCGAGGCGCCTCCTTGTTGGGCCCTTTCAGGGTCTCCATCGCGATTACGCGCCCCGATCTGGCGCGCGCCAGCCCCGTGCCCGGCGGTGCTGCGACGTCGGTCTCCTCGATGAGCGTATTCCACTCGCTGCAGGCCTGGCATTTCCCCGCCCAGCGCGGCGAGACAGCGCCGCAGCTCTGGCAGACGTACGACGTCTTGTTCGCCTTGGCCATGCTGGATCAGTCGCTTTGGTCGAGATAGATGCGGTGGAAGCGGAGGCCGAGCCGCGTCAGGACTTCGTAGCCGATCGTCTTGGCGTCGGTGCCGACCGACTCGATCGCGAGGTCAGGGCCGACGAGATCGACCCAATCGCCTGGTGCGGGTTTGGGATCGTCGATGTCTGTCACGTCGACGGTGATCAAATCCATTGACACGCGCCCCACGATGGGCGCGCGCTTGCCGCGGATACTGACCGAGCCGCCGGGCTCATCGTTGGTGGCGCTCGCGTGGCGGAAGACACCGTCGGCATAGCCTGCCGCGACGGTGGCAATTCGATGGGGCCTATGTGCGCAGTAGCTTGCCGAGTAGCCAATGCGCCCGCCGCAGGCAACCTCGCGCACCTGCAGGATGCGCGCGCTGACGCGCACGACCGGGCCAACGGGCGTTAAGCGACCCGGTGCGGCCTGGCCGCCATAGAGCGCGTAACCAGGGCGGACCAGATCGCAATGATACTCAGCACTAAGCATCATCCCGTCGGAGGCGGCGATGCTGGCGGGTGCGATCGGTAAAGACGCGCGCAGACGATGGAAGGTGTCGAGCTGTTGGCGATTCATGGGATGACCTGTTTCGTCCGCGCAGGCGAGGTGGGTCATGACGAGTGCAAGTCGCAAGCGTGCCAAGAGGTCTACATCGCGTGAAAGCTCTTCTACCTCGTCTTGGCTCATGCCAAGTCGGTTCAGGCCCGTGTCGATATGCAGGGCGGCAGGTGCAAGATCAGCATGGTCTGACGTGTGATCCGCCCACTCGCGTGCTTGGCTCAAACTCGAAAGCACGGGAATGGCGCCGATACTCATCAGCTGGTGCGCCGTTCCCGGTAGCAGGCCATCGAGTACGTAGATCGTCGCGTTCGGTGCCAACGCGCGTGCGTCTCTAGCCTCTTCAGGTGTAGCCACAAAAAAAACAGAGCAGCCGGCAGAGGCAATGGCGGGAATGACGCGCGCAGCGCCGATGCCATAGGCATTGGCCTTGACCACCGCACCGCACTTAGCCGGCGCAACGTGGCGAGCTAGCGCACGCCAATTGGCACGGACCTGAGCAAGATCGACGACGATGACACCGGTTGCGCCAGCGGGGATGCCGTGCGGCACATCTTTTGAGGGCTCTTGCGTGGACATACTGGTGACGCCCAACTCAACCTCCGGCGAGGCGTCGCCAGGATGCGGTCGTGTGCGGCGAGCCTGAATGTCATGCATGGTGCTTCGCCCCCGAGAAGCCTTCAACGGCTTTCCTAATAAGCCCAAATCGGGGTGCAAACGAGGCATTTACCCCACATAGTCAGGCATCTGATAGTCGCGGGCCAAGTTGGAGAAGCGCGTAAACTGGGCCTCGAAGGACAGCGGCACCATGCCCGTGGGGCCGTGGCGCTGCTTGCCGATAATGACCTCGGCACAGCCGTGGACAAGACCCATCTCCTGCTGCCACTTCAGCATCTCTTCGACATTCGCCTCCGACGGCTTCTTGCGCTCAACGTAATACTCCTCGCGGAAGACGAACATGACCACGTCCGCGTCCTGTTCGATCGAGCCCGACTCGCGCAGATCCGCAAGCTGTGGTCGTTTGTCGTCCCGTTGCTCGACCTGTCGGGAGAGCTGGGAGAGGGCAAGGATGGGAACGTTGAGCTCCTTGGCGAGCGCCTTAAGGCCAGTGGTAATCTCGGAGACCTCTTGCACACGGCCTTCGCTCTGGCGCTTGTGTCCTGTCAGAAGCTGCAGGTAGTCGACAACAAGCAGGCCCAACCCCTTCTGGCGTTTTAGCTTGCGCGCGCGCGCGGCGAGCTGAGTGACCGAGATGCCGCCCGTTTGGTCGATGTAGAGCGGAATCTCGCTCATCTCACGGCTCACTTCCACGAGCTTGCGGAAGTCGGGCTCGTCAATCATGCCGCGGCGAATTTTCTCGCTCGAAATTTCCGTTTGCTCCGAGAGAATACGGGTAGCCAGCTGCTCAGCCGACATTTCCAAGGAGAAGAAGCCAACAATAGCTCCGTCGACCGTTTTCTCGCTGCCATCGGATTGCTTTTCGGTGCGGAGATTCCGCGCAATGTTATAGGCGATGTTAGTGGCAAGCGCTGTCTTGCCCATACTCGGGCGACCGGCGAGAATGATTAGGTCGGATGGTTGCAATCCGCCGAGCTTCGCATCGAGATCAGTCAGACCTGTTGCGAGCCCGGACAAGTGACCAGATCGTTGGTAGGCTGCGTTCGCCATGTCGATGGCGTTCGTGAGCGCGGTGTTAAAGCCGAGAAAGCCCTGGCCATACTTATTCTGCTCGGCGAGATCATAGAGGCGCGTTTCGGCGTCCTCGATCTGCGTCTTGGGGGGATGGTCGACGGCGCTGTCAAAGGCGCAGTTGACCATGTCCTCGCCGATAATGATCAGCGCACGGCGCGTGGCAAGGTCATAGACCGTGCGGCCGTACTCGTGGGCGTTGATGATGGTCGTCGCGTTGGCTGCGAGCGTGCCAAGATATTGCGGGACGGTCAGCGTTGGCGAGATCGGTTCGGCATTCTCGAAGAACGTTC
>CAZURR010000065.1:0-14860 GCA_964622715.1 uncultured Hyphomicrobium sp.
AACGTCACGCCGGCACTTTCGATCGCGATGTCGGTGCCGGAGCCCATGGCGATACCCACGTCAGCGGCGGCAAGGGCGGGCGCATCGTTGACGCCATCTCCCGCCATGGCGACGACTCGGCCCTCTCGCTTGAGTTTATCGACGACGGCGCTCTTTTGATCAGGCAGCACCTCGGCCTCGATTTCCGTGATGCCGAGGCGCCGTGCGATGGCCTGCGCCGTGGTCCGATTGTCGCCAGTGAGCATGACGACGCGCACGCCGTCGGCTTTGAGAGCAGCGAGTGCCGCCGGGGTCGAGGGTTTTATGGGGTCGGCGATGGCGATGACGCCGGCTGCGCGGCCATCCACGCCCACGAAGATCGATGTGGCACCTTCGCGGCGCAATTCTTCTGCGGCCGCGGTCAGCTCTGAAACGTCAATTGATTGTTCATGCAGGAAGTTTGCGTTTCCTATGGTGATGCGATGCCCGTCCACAACGCCGAGTGCACCTCTACCCGTCGGTGCATCGAACTCGGTGGCTGACGTTAGAGTCAGCGTGCGCTCCTCGGCTGCGGCGACGATTGCTGCGGCCAAAGGATGTTCGCTGGCCCGCTCTACGCTTGCCGCAAGACGCAGTAGCTCCGTCTCATCGAAACCCTCGGCTGGGACGATCGACGTCACTGCGGGTTTTCCTTGCGTGAGCGTGCCGGTCTTGTCGACCACGAGCGTATCGACTTTCTCCAAGCGCTCCAGCGCTTCTGCGTTTTTGATCAGAACGCCGGCTTCGGCGCCGCGTCCGACGCCGACCATGATTGACATGGGCGTGGCAAGTCCGAGTGCGCATGGGCAAGCAATAATGAGCACCGCAACGGCGGCGATGAGCGCATAAGTGTAGCGCGGCTCAGGGCCCCATATCGCCCATGCAGCAAAGGCCAGAAGCGCGATCGCAATGACCGCAGGAACGAACCAGCCAGCGACTGCGTCGGCGAGCCGTTGGATCGGCGCGCGGCTGCGTTGTGCCTCCGCAACAAGTGCGACGATGCGCGCGAGCACGGTGTCGTTACCGACCCGCTCCGCCTCGATGATGAGGCTTCCGCTCTGGTTGAGCGTGCCGCCGATGACTGTGTCGCCGGTCTCTTTGGCTACGGGCATCGACTCGCCGGTGACCATGGACTCGTCGATGGCGCTTCGGCCCTCACGCACGATGGCATCGACAGGGACCTTCTCGCCAGGACGCACACGCAGGCGTTCGCCAATTTTCACCTCATCGAGCGGAATTTCGCGTTCTGTTCCATCTGCGTCGATGAGGCGCCCGGTTTTAGGCGCGAGATCGAGTAGCGCACGGATCGCGCCGCCGGTACTTTCGCGTGCCCTCAGCTCCAGCACTTGACCGAGGAGCACCAGCACGGTGATGACGGACGCCGCCTCAAAGTAGACCGGCACCGAGCCGTCCTCGCTGCGGAAGCCGTCAGGGAAGACGCCGGGGATGAGTGTTGCGGCCATGCTGTAGATCCACGCCGCGCCGGTACCCAGTGCGATCAGCGTAAACATGTTGAGCTGTCGCGTGAGGATCGACTGCCAGCCGCGTGCAAAAAACGGCGCACCAGCCCAAAGCACGACCGGCGTCGCCAGTGCGAGCTGGATCCAATTGGACGGTGATTGCCCAACGAGGTGACCCAGACCCGTGAGATGCTGGCCCATTTCCAATGCGAACACTGGAATCGTGAGCACGAGCGCAATCCAGAACCGGCGCGTCATGTCAACAAGTTCGTGGTTTGGTCCCTGCTCGGCGGTCACGTCCACGGGTTCAAGCGCCATGCCGCAGATGGGGCAGGAGCCCGGACCGACTTGGCGAATTTCCGGGTGCATTGGGCAGGTGTATATGGCGTCAGGTGCGACGGCTTCCTGCTGGGCCGCCTTCGGATCGAGGTAGCGCGAGGGCTCGGCGACGAACTTTGCGCGGCAGCCGGCTGAGCAGAAATAATAGGTGCGGCCTGCATGCTCGGCGCGATGCTGCGTGGTGTGGGGATCCACATCCATGCCGCAGACGGGATCCTTTTCACGGGATGCAGCCTGGATTGAGGGATCGGACCCAGGTGACTCGTGCTCGTTTCCAGTTTGGGCAGTTTCAACGCGGTGCGGTTTTGCGGCCATGGGGGCTCCACGATCAGGGCGGGTGTTAGATATAAGAAGATTTTCTCGAAGGTTGAGAGGAATCTTACGCGATCATGCGTTCGAAGGTGCTGACGTCAGGCCAAAACACACGCGCACGCGCGCTGATCTCGGCTGGATCGCCGGTCGTCAGCAGGACTAACGAGCCGCCGCCATCGTCGGCGATGTAGTGCGAGTGTCGCGCGAGATAGTCCTCGAAACTGTCAGCGACGACGCCGGGCTGAGATAGGATGCGCGTAAAGGGTGGCAAGTGCTTCCGGAACAGATGTTCGACCAGTGAAAAGTGTGTGCACCCGAGAATAGCGCGGTGGGGCGGTGTACCCCCCGTCTGTGCCAACACCGCCTGAATGCCTTCTTCAACAAGGCGATCGAGGTCGGCTTCCGGCGCCTCCTCCTCAATGGCGCCAGCAAGCGTGGCGCAAACCTGTTGCACCACAATGACCTTTGGGCATCGTTTGGAGATCTCCTCAGGGTAGACACCCGACGTGATTGTGCGCGTGGTGCCAAACACGGCGATGAGATCGGTGTTGTACTTCTGTGGATACTGAGGCGAGTCGACGGCCCAGGGCGTCTGCGTGGCGGCCTCTACAGTCGGTGCGACAATGCCGAGCACGTTGTGGCCGCGCCATGAGCTCTCCGGGAGCCACGCTTGCTGAAGACGCCGGGCGGCGACCGCTGTCGCCGTATTGCACCCGAGCACTACGAGCTTGCAGCCGCTTTTGAACAACGCCTCCACGCTTCGACGCGACAGCTCCACGACTTCGTCAGAGTCGCGGTCGCCATAGGGCACGTTGGCGTGGTCGCCGAGGTAGACAAAGTGAAAATGGGGAAAGCGCGCGACGAGCGCGCGCAAAACCGTCAAGCCACCCAATCCGGAATCAAAGATGCCGATCATGCGTGTGTGTGCGACGCCGCAGGAAAGAGGTCAAGACGGCACCTGCGTGATTTGCCCAATCACTCGGCGGCTTCTGAGGGCGGACGGCCGCCAGACGACACAGAAGCATCCGCATCGATCGTCTTCAGCGCATCCAGGTTCGGCATGGAGACGGTTGAGTAACCGCAATCAACGAAGTGAACTTCGCCAGTGACGGCGCCCGACAGGTCCGAAAGCAGATAAAGGGCAGATCCTCCCACTTCGTCGAGCGTAGGTGTCCGCTTCAACGGCGCATGCTCTTTCTGGAAATTGAAAATGACGCGCGCATCGGACACGCCCGCGCCTGACAGCGTGCGCATTGGCCCGGCGGAAAGCGCATTCACGCGGATGTTCTGCGGGCCAAGATCGGCAGCGAGATAGCGCACGGAAGCTTCAAGGGCGGCCTTAGCCACACCCATAACATTGTAAGACGGCACCGAACGTGTGGCCCCGCCATAGCTAAGAGTGATTAGCGAGCCGCCATTGGGCATGAGCTCGACCGCGTGCTTTGCGACCTCAGTAAACGAGAAACAGGAGATCACCATTGTATTGGTGAAGTTTTCGCGCGTTGTGTTGACGTAGCGACCCGACAATTCGCGCGGGTCGGAGTATGCCAGCGCGTGAACTACGAAATCCAGGCTGCCCCAATCCTTCTTTATCCGCGCAAAGGCCTTGTCGACACTAGCAACGTCGAGAACATTGCACGGCTCTATGATTTCGGAACCAATTGATTCCGCGAGCGGTAAGGCGCGGCGGCCGAAGGCACCGTCTTGGTAGGTAAAGGCGAGCTTGGCACCTTGCCCGGCGAGAATCCGTGCGATGCCCCAGGCAATCGAGCGCTCATTGGCAACGCCCATTACGAGGCCGCGTTTGCCAGCCATCAAGGGGCCCGGTTGTGCGATATCTTTGTCGGTCATCGGAGACCTCATTGTTGCGCCGAATGCGCATTCTTGAATTTCGAACCAGCCGCTTCCGCGTTTGTAAGGCCTCATGTCCCGGCATCCTGAAGGAGTTCAATCTACACTCCTTGACGCCGCAATATGACAGTTTTTTAACCACTCAGACGGCGAAACACGAGCGTGGCATTTGTTCCACCGAAACCGAAGCTATTCGACATCACACAGTTAAGCTCTAGCCCATCCTCACGCTGGCGCATGATAGGCACGCCCTCGAACTCAGGGTCCATTTCGTCGATATTCGCGCTCTCGCAGATAAATCCGTTGTTCATCATCAGGAGCGAAAAAATCGCCTCCTGCGCGCCGACAGCGCCAAGCGAATGGCCAGTGAGCGACTTGGTGGACGAGATCTTGGGTATCTCTCCATTGAATACGGTGCGAATGGCCTCGATCTCCCGTTGATCCCCGATTGGAGTGCCGGTCCCGTGCGGATTGATGTAGTCGACGGGATGGCCGACGCCATTGCCGTCGAGCCCTTTGAGTGCCAATTCCATGCACCGAACGGCTCCTTCGCCGGAAGGCGCAACCATATCGAAGCCGTCCGACGTCGCGCCGTAGCCAGCGACCTCGCCGTAAATCTTGGCCCCGCGCGCTCTGGCGCGCTCCAGCTCCTCCAGAACCACAACACCGGCACCGCCAGCAATGACGAATCCGTCGCGATCCTTGTCGTAGGCGCGGCTCGCTTTCTCAGGGATTGCGTTGAATTTGCTAGACATGGCGCCCATGGAGTCGAACAGCACTGACAGTGTCCAATCAAGCTCCTCGCAGCCGCCGGCAAAAATGATGTCCTGCTTGCCCCACTGGATAAGCTCTGCGGCGTTGCCGATGCAGTGCGCCGACGTGGAGCAAGCCGACGAAATAGAATAGTTGACCCCCTTAATCTGGTAACTAGTCGCAAGCGCTGCGGAGGGGCCCGAGCACATCGCCTTGGGAACTTCAAAGGGGCCGACCTTGCGCGGGTCCTTTTCGCGCGTCGTATCGGCCGCCCGCACAATAGCGCGCGTGGAAGGCCCGCCCGAGCCCATGACGATACCCGTTCGTTCGTTGATCACGTCGCATTCATCGAGGCCCGCATCGCGGATGGCCTGCTCCATGGCCACATAGTTCCAGCCTACGCCGGCGTCCATAAAGCGCTTGGCCTTGCGTGGGACCTGCGATTCCCAATCGACGCTAGGCGCGCCATGCACATGGCAGCGGAAGCCAAGCTCGACATACTTGTCGGCGCGCACGACTCCCGACTTCGCCTCGCGGAGTGAGGCGAGCACCTCTTGGCAGCTGTTCCCAATGGAGGAAATGATGCCCATACCGGTGACGACCACGCGTCTCATCGGCTATTCCTCTTCGCCTCCGCTATGAAGCGCTACAGCTTCACCGTTTCAGGCGGAAGCGTGCACAAAATGCTTCTCAGATCAAGAACTGACCGCGCTGGTCGCCTCGTCCGCTCCGAACAGCCCGACTCGCAAGTCCGTTGCGGTGTATATTACCTCACCGTCGGCCTTCATGACACCATCAGCGATAGCAAGCTTCAGCCTACGCAGGATCACGCGCTTGAGGTCGACAATGTATTCAACCTTTTTTACGGTAGGCACGACCATGCCGGTGAACTTGACCTCGCCAACGCCGAGCGCGCGTCCGTGCCCAGGCGCGCCGAGCCAGCCGAGAAAGAAGCCCGTGAGTTGCCAGAGCGCATCGAGGCCAAGACAGCCCGGCATAACGGGGTCGCCCTCAAAATGACATTTGAAGAACCAGTCGACCTGCTTGTTCCCCTCGACCTGGAGTTCGGCGACAACCTGGCCCTTGCCATGCGCGCCCTCAGTTTCGGAGATTGCGGCAATTCTGTCGAACATCAGCATTGGCGGCAACGGCAGCTGAGCGTTGCCGGGGCCAAAAAGCTCACCGCGCCCGCAGGTGAGCAGATCGTCGTATTCATAGCTAGTGCGGCGTTCCGCCATGATTTCTCGCTTGAATCCCTCGTTCATCAGGGTCCCTAAAACTTGCGCCTGGGCATCCTGTCGCGGCCGCCGGTTTCCTAACACACTCGACTGCCCTTCAAAAGGCAAAGCGGCCGAGCGAAAAGCGACGTTCGGCCGCTTGCAGAGCGGCTGGGGCCCGAGTTGCAGGCTCCCGATGGGAACCTTATACTATACTTGACGTGTAACCTTGGAATTTGCGCTCCATTTGTCACGACAATACCAGTCCCAGGCGCGGACATTTCAACATTTTGGCATGATCTTGTTAGACGAATGACGGAAACGGCACCTCGAAAACTGCAGGATTCGGATAGTCGGCGGACCGCTAAATTGCTGCGGCAAGCGGGCCTGCGTCCCACGCGCCAACGCCTGGCGCTCGGTGCGCTGTTGTTCGAAGGCGAGGATCGGCACGTGACGGCTGAGCTGTTGCATGCTGAGGCGGTTGCAATTGGGCATCACGTCTCGCTTGCCACCGTCTACAATACGCTGCATCAGTTCAAGCGCGCGGGGCTGTTGCGCGAATTGGCGATTAACGGCGCCAAAGCCTATTTCGACACCAACACGTCAAATCACAACCACTTCTTCTTCGAATCCGAAGGAGCACTGCGCGACATCCCCGCCAGTGCGATTCGTGTTGAAGGCGTGCCCGAGCCGCCAGAAGGAATGGAGATCAGCCACATCGACGTGGTGGTGCGGGTTGTGAAGCAAGACCGTTGATCGTGCCGGTGTTGGCGCCGTCTTGGGCTAGTTGATGCGCTCATTTTTGTAGACGCCCCAAAGCTTCTTCTGCTCGATGTAGCCGCGAAATTGACCGATACTGACACGGCACCACCGGCCGTCACACGATGTGATGTTGGCTACAACGCCTGCCTCGACCATGGCGACGGGACGCGCACTTTCGCGATCATCCGTTCTTAGGGCAACCGTGGGGGTTTTGGTGCCGTCCTTGATCTCCCACGGCAGTACAAGTGCGGTGCGGCGGCCTGATAGGAAGGACTGCAGCACCCAACCGGTCGCGCCGTCCGCATCGCGCACCTGGCGCCAGCCTTCGAACTCCTTGACGACCTCCATTGGCATGCCGGCGCGGCGGTAGACCCAGACGGTGGGATAGTCGGTCCCCGGGCCTTTGCGCATGTTGACCCGGCTCGACTTCACACTGACGAAACGGGGCACGGCAAGGCCGCTGCCACCGGGGAAATTGCGGGTTTTGGCCCCTGTTTCCGCCCGAACAACGGGCGCCGCCGCCAGCAAGCCTGCCAGCACGATCGCTAGCGTCGTGAAGACCACAGCCCTGCACGTCCGGTCTGGCATCAATAATCCTCTGCTCTGTACTGAAGGAAAAATCAAGATTCGCCGTCGTGTGGCAAGTCCGGCATCGAGCGCCCGGCGTGGCATGGGTCATATTCCCTTGCTTCGATACCCTATCGGCCACTTTGTCATCCCAATGGCCATCTGTTAGACACGGGGGCTCAGCCACCGGCGCTAGGCACGCGCCGGCAGTTGGACGGCCGCTCAATGTCAAGATTTAGGCAACATCGGAACCCCCCATGCCGAATAGCGCCAGGAAGCCCATCGTCATCGTTACACGCAAGCTCCCGGATGTCGTCGAGACCCGAATGCGCGAGCTGTTTGATGCCCGGCTCAATGTTGATGACACGCCGATGACACGGGCCGAGATCTCCGAGGCCTTGAAGATTGCCGATGTGCTGGTGCCCACCGTCACCGATCATATCGACCGCGCGGTCATTTCCCAGGCCGGCCCCCAGCTGCGCCTGATCGCCAACTTCGGCACGGGGGTCGACAATATCGATCTCGATACCGCGCGCAACCGCGGCATCACGATCACCAATACACCCGGCGTCCTTACCGAGGATACAGCCGACATGACTATGGCGTTGATCCTCGCCGTGCCAAGGCGCCTCGCTGAGGGGGCGACGTATCTGAAGGATGCCCAGAACCATTGGGGCGGCTGGTCGCCCACTTGGATGCTCGGCCATCGCATCTACGGTAAGCGACTCGGCATCGTCGGAATGGGTCGTATTGGTCAGGCTGTGGCTCGCCGCGCAAAGGCGTTTGGTCTTCAGATCCACTATCACAACCGGCGGCGGCTTTCGCAGGCTATCGAGAAAGAGCTTGAAGCAACCTATTGGGAGAGCCTGGACCAGATGTTGACGCGGGTCGACATCGTCTCGGTCAACTGTCCGCATACGCCTGGCACCTATCATCTATTGTCGGCGCGGCGGCTGAAGCTGCTCAAACCCTCGGCCTACATCGTCAACACCGCGCGCGGCGAAATCATTGACGAGAACGAGTTGGCGCGCCTGATCGAGGCTGGCGCGATCGCCGGCGCGGGCCTCGACGTGTTCGAGAACGAGCCGGCGGTAAATCCAAAGATCCTGAATTCCGATCGCGTCGTTGCGCTGCCGCACATGAGCTCGGCGACGATCGAAGGCCGTATCGATATGGGCGAGAAGGTCATTATTAACATCAAGACCTTTCTCGATGGTCACACGCCGCCCGATCGCGTGCACGCTGCGATGCTCTAGAGATAATGTGTTAGGCGGACGCTCTAGCCTGCCGTCGCAGAAGACGGCGTGAGATTGGAGGCGTGCGTGTGGATCGACAGATCCGTGATCGTAGGCTTTCGCCCCGTGAGCGGATTGTCCGGGTC
This sequence comes from uncultured Hyphomicrobium sp., assembly GCA_964622715.1. GTDB lineage: Bacteria > Pseudomonadota > Alphaproteobacteria > Rhizobiales > Hyphomicrobiaceae > Hyphomicrobium_A. The sequence goes on from CAZURR010000065.1 coordinate 8,661, forward strand.
CCATGCCACGTTGAGCGTGTCAAACCTAGCTGCCAGCGCGTCGTAGATTAATAGCCGGCCAGCCAGACTCTCACCGATTCCAAGGATTTCCTTCAAGACTTCAGTAGCCTGCAGCGTGCCGATAACTCCTACGATCGAGCCTAGAACGCCGACTTCGGCGCAGTTGGGCACTATTCCCGGCGGCGGCGCTTCAGGAAAGAGGCAGCGATAGGTCGGATAGGGTGTGCCCTCGCTGGTCTTCTCGTGTGGCTTGAACGTCGAGACATAACCGTCGAATGGCCCGACAGCAGCGAAGACTAGAGTTCGCTTGGCCAAGTAGCAGGCATCCGAGGTGAGGTAGCGGGTCTCCGAGTTGTCGGAACCGTCAGCGATGACGTCGAAGCGGGAGATGACGTCGAGCGCATTTTTGGCATCGAGCCGCGCATTGATTGTTTCGATCCGGATATGCGGATTGAGCCGCAAAAGCGTCGCAGCGACACTCGCCACCTTCGGTTCACCAACATGAGGCGTGTCGTGCACGATCTGCCGCTGCAGGTTGTCGAGTGAGACATTGTCGTGATCGATGATGCCGATCGTGCCGACGCCGGCGGCTGCAAGGTACATCAACACGGGCGAACCAAGACCGCCAGCGCCGACAACAAGCACGCGGGCGGCTTTGAGCTTCTGCTGACCCTGGCCGCCGACCTCCCTCAGAACGAGGTGGCGCTTGTAGCGCTCGATTTCCTCGGCAGTCAGAGTGTTTGGCGAGTCATCATGCATGCGCGCAAGAGTACTCCCGGCAAACGCCAAGCGTCTAGGATCGACCCAATACCCACTATGCGGCGGGTTTTGCGTCGGGATCGACGAAGAGATCGCTTGTGAAGTAGCGTTCGGCGCAGGATGGGGCAAACGTCACGATGGTCTTGCCGGCCATCTCTGGGCGTTCTGCCACACTAAGCGCAGCCGCTAAATTGGCGCCGGTAGAAATGCCGCCTGGAATACCTTCCACCTTGGCCAGCATGCGCGATAGGTCGAACGCCATCTCGCTTGACACGGTGACAATCTCGTCAATGAAGTCTGTCTCCAGGATGGAGGGTATGAAGCCGGCGCCGATGCCCTGAATCTTGTGCGGCCCTCGCGGTTTGCCAGACAGCACAGGGCTTGTCGTCGGCTCTACCGCGATGATCTTGAGGTCCGGTTTGCGCGGTTTGAGTGCGCGCCCGCAGCCTGTCAGCGTACCACCTGTGCCGACGCCGATGACTAGGACGTCGACCTTGCCGCCAGTGTCGTTCCAGATCTCCTCCGCCGTTGTCTTCTCATGCACGAGCGGGTTGGCAGGGTTGTCGAACTGTCCGGGAATGACAGCATTGGGAAGTGTCTTGGCCAGTTCATTGGCGCGCTCTACCGCAACGGGCATTCCCCCAGCCGCCGGCGTCAGCTCCAGCTCCGCGCCGAGATGGGTGAGGATTTTGCGGCGCTCTATCGACATCGATTCCGGCATGACAAGGATCAGCCGGTAACCGCGGGCGGCGGCAACGAAGGCCAGGCCGATTCCGGTATTGCCCGAGGTAGGCTCGACCAAGACTGTTTTGCCAGGTGTGATGCGCCCTTCTGCTTCCAGGGTGTCGATCATGGAGACGCCAATGCGGTCCTTGACCGACGAGAGCGGGTTGAAGAACTCCAGCTTCATCAGAATGTCGGCTTTGGTCTTGGCCTCCGCCATGATTTTCGACAGCCGGACGAGGGGGGTATGGCCTATTGTCTCGGCTATCGAGTTGTAAACCTGCCCTCTCCCCCACTTCTTGGTGGCTGCAAGCGTTTTGAATTCAGAAGTATCGTTCATTAGGTCCTGCCTTGTCTTGTCCGTTCCCACCGGTAGTTCGATGATGCGGCTTCTCGCGGCCGATATTTACAACTTTAAAGATACCACGAAGTATGCCCGGTGCGAGTGACGGGCTTGATCAGGCAGTCAGCGTTTGCCTTCGCCTGCGCTACGCGAACGAGATTTCACTGATGTCTTTTTTGCGGGTACCGCTTTCTTTGTTTGAGCAGTTTTTCGGGTCTGTTCGGCTTTTGCGGGCGCTGTTCCGGTCGATCCAAACCCGCCTCCGCCCCGCGCCGTATTGGAGACTTTCGAGACTTCAACGAGATCGGCGCGTACCACGGGCGCAATGACGAGCTGTGCGATACGTTCGCCTCTGCGAATTTCGTACGGAGCATATCCTAGATTTGCAAGCACCACCGAAACCTCACCGCGATAGTCGCTGTCGATGGTGCCGGGGCTGTTGAGAATAGTGATTCCATAATTCAGGGCAAGGCCAGAGCGTGGGCGCACCTGAGCTTCGTACCCCGCGGGCAACTCGAGGACCAGCCCGGTCGGTACAAGCGCGCGAGCACCCGGTGCGAGGGTGATTGGGTGTTGCGTATCGATGGCGGCGACGAGGTCGAGACCGGCAGCCCCTTTCGACTGGTAGGCCGGCAACGGCAAGTTTAGCGCATGACCGAGCTGCATGATGCGTACGCGGATGCGGTCCGTCGACCGCGCGGCCGTCATTCTGCTGCCGCCGTATTTCGTCTTAGGTATTCGGCTGCGCGCAGCATCAATTGCTCGGCAACCTCATCCTTCGACATTTGCGGCCAGTTCTCGACGCCGTCGCGTGTCACCAGGTGCACAATATTACTGTCACCGCCCAAGACGCGCGTCTCCGGAGAGACATCGTTGGCGGCGATCCAATCCGCTCCCTTGGTCTTTAGCTTTTTCTCGGCGTGTACGACCACATCCTGCGTTTCCGCCGCAAAACCGATGACGAGCGGTGGCCGCTTAGCGTCCAGCGTGGCGACTGTGGCGAGGATGTCTGGGTTCTCGACGAGATCGATGCCAGGGCGCGCGCCGCTCTTCTTTATTTTTTCGCCGGGTACGGCGGCCGATCTCCAGTCTGCGACGGCGGCGGCGAACACAGCGATGTCGGCCGGTAGGCTATGGCGCACGGCGTCGAACATTTGCTGAGCGGTTTCCACGTGGACGGTTACGACTCCCACCGGATCGGGCAGCGTGACAGGGCCGGTGACGAGTGTCACGCGCGCACCGAGCGCGAACGCGGCCTTGGCAATGGCATGACCTTGCCTACCTGAAGAGCGGTTGGCGATGTAGCGCACGGGATCGATCGGCTCATGTGTCGGCCCGGAGGTCACCAGCACATGGCGTCCCATGAGAGGCCGCATGGCGCGCAAGGGCGTGACGGCTTGCTCGGCGGTGCTGTCTGCGAGGTGCGGTTCTGCGGCCGCGATGATTTGCGGTACTTCGGCAAGCCGTCCCGGACCGGCTTCGTCGTGCTCGGCCATCTCGCCCTCGTTCGGTCCGACGAAATGAATGCCGTCAGTTTGGAGCTGCTTGACGTTTCGCCGGGTTGCGGGGTGCAGCCACATGCGCGGGTTCATGGCCGGAGCCACCAGGACCGGCTTGTCAGTCGCCATCAGAATGGTGCTAGCCAGGTCGTCTGCATGCCCGCCGGCCATCTTGGCTAATAGATCCGCCGTCGCAGGAGCAACGATCACAAGATAGGCCTCGCGGGAGAGGCGGATGTGGCCGATCTCGCGCTCGTCGTTCAGGTCAAAAAGATCCGTGAATACGCGGTCGTTGGTTAGCGCAGCCACAGAAAGCGGGGTTATGAACTCGGTTGCCGCACGCGTCATGACAGCGCGTACGGCGACACCCTGCTCGCGCAAACGGCGGACGAGGTCCAGACACTTGTAAGCGGCAATGCCGCCGCCGATGATCAGTAAGATGCGCTTTTGCTTCACGTCTAAGGCCGGTGAGTAGGAGCTTGAGGGGTGTATCAGCCTAGCACAAGATAACGCCGCAGTGGGTTAAGCGGGGCCTCATACCTCGTTCGCGGCTCGCATGCGTAATTTTTGCTGTAGCATCGATGGAATCTGCTTGCTGACCGTCCGGATTGCAATGGATATCGGCATCACTCAGTTTGGCTTCGGTCCTCTGCAAACTGATGACGACGGCGGATTGCGTAATTGATGTGCAGACCGTCATTTCGATGTCACATAAGCCGTCGCCATTTGCCCAACCGATAACCTGTGTCAATTCCCTTCTTTATTCTGAAGAAGTTTTACGAGTCAGCTTGACGCACATGCCAAGCTCGCACATTGTGCCTCAGCCGACGATTCTGGGACTGGTCGATCGGTCTGGAAGATTTCAATAAAGGTCCAAGTCTAGGGAGTTTTCCCGAGCGGGGGGATGCCATCGGCATCGCCCCGCCTTTTATTTTCCCCACATTGATAACCTTCGTCGGCTCAGTCGCACGCTGGCGGTAGTGGGTGGTCCCAAGCTTGCCATCGCATTGTCGCAAAGGCTGAAGAGCTTGAAGTAGCGAGGGTACATGGGCCGGCTGGCCGCCTCGATTCGAATGGGAGATAAATGGAAGACTTGGCCTCCACCAGTTCTGATCATTCCGCAGGGGCTCGGTCCAAAGGGCGCGCGGATCGCTTCCCAGCGTTAGCGCTTTTTCTGTGGGCGATCTTCGCCTTTGCGATCCCGCTCATCGTCCAGCCGCTAAATCTCATCCACTTCTTGGACTTTCCGCTGGGCTTTTACATGCTTGCACAGGGCGGGCTGATGGCCTTTTTGCTCATCGCGATTGTTTCGGCATGGCGCCAAGATCGCGTCGATGCGCGACAGCGCGCGGGCGACTAAGGGCTCGGTCTCATGGCGCCGGAACTAGATAGCTCTGTTGCGCAGACCGATTGGCGCCTCGAAACAACGGCACTTGTGCTCGCATGCGGTGTTGGTGTGGCAGCGTTGCTGCTTTTGCTCCTTCAAGAGTTTGGGCTCGGTGTTGCCGGAATCGATGCGGGATTTTTCGTCTTGGGCGCAGGAGCGGCGCTGACGATTGCCTTACTTGCACCGAAGCTTGAAAATCCTGCGCCGGATGCGCGCAAACATGCCGCGCCGCCCTTCTTTCGTGGGCTGGCTCTCAGCATCGATACGATCACAGCGGCGTTTGTATTCGGTGTCGTTGGGGCCGTCTTTGCGTGGGGCCAAGATGCCCTCGCTTTCGTGCTTGGCCTTGGCGCCGGATATCTGCTGCTACAGCTTCTCATCGCGCCACGGCTGCCGCGTTTCGAGGCCACGTCTACGTCAGCGTTTTTCGCCGAGCGGTACGGGGGGTGGGCTCCGAGACTTTTCTCAAGCGTTATTGTTGTCATATCGATGGCGACCCTACTCGTTGCGCAGCTCCTCGCGGCCGGTCTTATTGGCGCGCGCTTTCTCGGGCTCGAGTTTCAAGTCGCCGTCTATGTTGGAGCAGTCCTGCTGCTGTTGTGTTTTTTGCTGCGCCAGATGGCGGGCACGGCCTGGGTAAGAGGCATCCTCTTCATATTTCTGCTTGCAGCTATTTTCGCGCCGCTTATCCAGATCGCGGCGCAATGGCATGGTTTGCCGCTGCCTCAGATCGCCTATTCCAAGGCGCTGTGGCAAATTCAGAAACTTGAGGAGACGCTTCTTGAGCAGGAGTTGGCCGATCCTGTCTTTATGAAACCAGTGCTTGCGTCATTTCTGACGGTGAGCCCGTTGAACTTTTTCGGCATCGTCTTGGGCCTTGCCACCGGCATGGCGTCGCTGCCGAGCGTGCTATCCCGCCACATGCTTGTTGGGCCGGTCCGCCAGGTGCGTTGGTCGACGGTCTGGGCGCTAGGGATGGCCGGGCTGCTTCTCGCCGCCCTTCCCGCTTACGCGGCCTTCGCCAAGCTCAAGCTCTTCGCGTCGATCACCGAGGGAGTAAAGCTGGTCGATCTGCCAGCTTGGATCTTAACCTACGGCAAACTGGGACTTGTCCAGATCTGTGGTCAAGCTGCGACCGATTCCGCCGCCGTTGCGCACGCGTGCGCCAATGTGCCGGACGCAAATGGCATGTTACGCCTCCAGGATTTGACGGTGCATGCCGACATGATCGTTCTCGCGATGCCGGAGATCACCGGCTTTTCGGCTTGGTTCACCGGGTTCATGGCCTCGGCTCTCCTTGCGACGGCTTTGGCCACGGGGAACGGACCGCTGCAGGCGATTGTTCAGACATTCGTCGGGGACGAGCGGTCCGCTGGTCAACGCGCCCCAACCTCGACGTGGCTCGTCGCTTGCGCGATCGCCGCCATTGCAACTCTTGCCGCGGCTTTTGCCGCAACGACGAGACCGGCCAGCATCCTCGAGGTTGCGA
>CAZURR010000066.1:0-3965 GCA_964622715.1 uncultured Hyphomicrobium sp.
CCCGTAGGGACCGCCATCATCTAAGTGTGGAAATTCAATCTCGCTTTTCCACTTCCACTCTTCCTCTGCCATATCATTCACACTCCGTCGCGCGTCGCACCAAAACTTGGCGGCGTCAAAGATGCGTGCCTTGTCTGCGCAAGCAGCCAGGCCTGTGAGCGTTGTGGTGCGGCTGAAGCCGGATGCCTAACGGTTATCGTGGGCTTCCTCTTTTCGGCCATTGGGTAGTCGCGATTTCGCCATAACGCGAACCCTTTTATGCCCACAGCTCATCGTACAAGCCGAATCACATCGTCGTTGGGGGAACCTTCCAGATGCCTATCGTCCGCCACTTGGCCAGCGCTGTTGCCGCGTTGCGATTGCACTGGCACGGTTGCGGCGTCGGCATTTTGGCCCTGCTGTTACTCGTTTGCGCGACTGAGACGAGCGCGCAGACGCCGCCGAGCTCGGAAATTGATACAGCAGCGATTTCGGCAACTCCGGATCTGACGGCGGAACGGATCAAATCCAAGATCGATGAGATGGAAGCGCGCAAGGACATCGATGTGGCGGAGCGCGATCAAGCCTTGGCGCTATATCGCAAAGCGCTGAGCCAACTGGAAGCGGTGACAGCGAACAGTTCGGCTGCCGCCAAGCTTCAGGACGCAATTCAGGAGTCACCGAAGCGAACTGCTGAGATTAAGAAGCAAATGGCTGCGGAACTTGCCTCGGTTGGGGGAAACGTTACGAGCCTGAATAATTCCATTTCGCGATCGCCTCTTATTGACGTTGAGCAGCGGCTCAACACGACACAAGGCGAGATAGCAAAGCTCAAAAACGAGCTCGATCAGCTTGAAACTAAATTGCGGGCACTAGCATCTAGGCCGACAGCGGCACGCAAGGAGCAATCAGCCGAAAAGAAAAAGCTTGATGAGCTCATGGAGCCTCGCGCCGCGTCAGACAATCTTCAAAAATCCTCGCTCGTCGCCGATGCGGAGCGCGCGTCGATCACGGCAGAGCGCCTAGCCATATCAGCCAAAGTCAATCTTCTAGAACAGGAGCTGATCAGTCTGCCGGCGCGGCAAACGCTCGCCACCGCGAGCCGCGATCTGACCGTCGCAAAACTAGACATCCTCCAGAAGCAGGTGCCGGTGCTAGAGACGCGGATTAACGAGTTGCGCAAGAGCGATGCGTTGCAAAAGCGGGCGCAAGCAGACAGCGTTACGCGCCGGCTCTCTGGACAGCACCCCATCTTAGAGGAGTACGCCAAGACGACGTCCAGTCTGCATCAGAAGCAGGCAGACATCACACGATCGATCGAAAAGGCACAGTCGACGCTGACAGGGATTAATGCCGAAATCGTGCGAGTCAAGGATAGCCTGACGGCCGCCCAGCAGATCTTAGAAATTGGAAGCGTTGGCGAGGAGCTCGGAGAGTACTTGCGCGAGATGCGCGCCCAGCTTCCACCAGTCTCGGTCTTGCGTGCGGAGATTGGCGGACGCGATGCGGCCATCGTCGACGCGCGGCTGCAACGACTGAATATAGATCAAAGGGGTCGCATTCTCGCTGATCCGGAGCGTGCCGCTGAACGCTTGCTCGCAGCTGCGGATCTCGGTCCGTCTAGCGAGCGGGCGGATTTGCGGCCCACGCTGTTAACGCTCATGAAGGCAAGGCGCGATGCCCTCAACCGGCTGAGCGAGGCGTACGCATTGCGTATTGAACAGCTGGCCGAACTCAATGGCGCACAGCGAGAGCTCTTGAGCCAAACGGCGCAGCTCAACTCCTTGTTGAATAGTCGACTGCTATGGCTGCCAAGTTCGGCGCCTTTAGGGTGGTCGTGGCTGGAACAGATTAGAGCGACCCTCAGTTGGTTGACGAACTGGGAGAGTTGGAAGCTTGCTGGCATATCGCTTGGGCGGCGCATCGCTGATGCTCCAATTCCTAGCGCCTTGCTATTTGCCCTCTGCGCGCTCTTGTGGGGCTTTCGGGGACGTTTAAGGCAGCAGCTGGATGAAATTGGCAATTCTGTCGGCAGCCTGTCGACAGACAACTTCCTGTTGACGCCCCAGGCGCTGCCGATCACCGCACTCATCGCTCTGCCATTGCCCGTACTAATAGGATACTTAGGCTGGCTTTTGGCGCGACATCCGGAAGCCTCCGAGTTTGCTGCGTCGGTCGGTAACGGCCTTGTTGCGGCATCGTTGTTAATTCTCGCCATTCGGTTCCTACAGCTTCTGTGCCTGCCGCGCGGACTTCTGCGCGTGCACTTCGATTGGAACCAGCGCGCATGCGCGATGCTCGTACGTAATCTGGGCAGGTTGGTCATCGTTGCTGCGCCCGTGGCATTTCTGATCGGGATGATTGAGGGTAGCAATTCGCAAATCTACCGGGATGGGCTGGGTCGACTGGCATTCCTGGTTGGTGCCATTGCGGTGGCTGTGTTCGTGGGCCGCGTTTTGAGTCCACACCGCGGCATGTTTGCAGCGCGGCTTTCCCGCGAGGGTACACTATGGCTAACGCGGGGCGTCTGGTACTTTCTGCTCTGTGCGACGCCGCTCGCCCTCGCAACCCTCGCCATGTCCGGATACTACGACAGCGCTTCGGAGCTGCAATGGCGGCTCGGAATAACGGTGGCGATCGCAATTCTTGGACTGATCGCGTACGCTGTTGCCATGCGCCAAGTACTCCTAGCACAGCAGCGTTTGGAAGTTTTGCGTGCTCAGGAACGGCGTAAGAAGGCGCGCGCGGCGGCTGCCACTAAAGCTGAATCCGAAGCTACTGGTGATGCTACGCCGCAGGCATTGGACGATACCGAAGTCGATGTGGCGTCGATCAGCCAGCAGACACGCACACTTTTGCGCATGCTTGTTCTAGTCGGCGTAGCAGGCGGCCTGTGGCTCACGTGGCAGCAGCTGCTTCCGGCGCTGGGCATCCTCGACGACGTGGCCCTTTGGACACAAACGATTACGACTGATTCTGGAACCAAGATCATTCCGGTTACGCTGTCCAATTTACTGATTGGCGTGGCGATCGGCATTATAACATTGATCGCTGCGCGTAACTTGCCCGGCCTTTTGGAGTTTACCTTTCTACAAAGGCTCTCAATTGAGCCTGGAACGCGCTACGCCGTCACGGCGATTAGCCGTTATTTTATCGTTGTCGTTGGCCTGTTCATTGCGTTCGAGCGCATTGGCGCCGACTGGTCACAAATGCAATGGATCATTGCGGCACTCGGCGTCGGCGTCGGGTTTGGTCTGCAGGAGATCGTGGCTAACTTCGTCTCCGGTTTAATCATCCTATTTGAACGGCCCGTACGCGTCGGTGATGTTGTGACTATCGGAGATCTCAGCGGAACGGTATCGCGCATCCAGATACGCGCTACAAGTATCACAGATTGGGATAACCACGAGATCCTTGTTCCCAACAAATCACTCATCACTGACAAGGTGGTCAATTGGACGTTGACCGAGCCCGTCACTCGCATTTTGATCAAGATCGGTATTGCTTATGGCTCCGATACGGTCTTGGCTCAGAGAGTCATGTTGGAGACAGTGAAGGCCAATTCACTGGTTCTTGAGGCGCCTCCACCAACTGTGTTCTTCCTTGAGTTCGGCGACAGTTCGCTGAACTATGAGATCCGGGCATTCGTGGCGCAACCAGCGCATCGCTTGCTGGTCTTGCACGAGCTTCATATGGCACTTGATCGCGCAATGAGAGAGCACAATATCGAGATCCCGTTCCCGCAGCGCGATCTTCATCTGAAAATAAACGACTCGGCGGAAGGCTTGCAGGATAGATACGTCGAGGCACTGCGCAAAAGGTACACTGAGGCCGCCGAGTGATCGATCAGACGGGCTCGTTGGACTAATCACTCACATCAAAACCTTCTGGTAGAGCGATGCGGTTGCGTCAAACGTAGCCGAGCGCTGCGCACGGAATTATTGAATCGCGCACATGATACTTTGCTGACAAAACGTGGTTGCGCT
>CAZURR010000066.1:4065-14594 GCA_964622715.1 uncultured Hyphomicrobium sp.
AGTCGTAAGGGAGCGCTGTACTCCCCTGGCGACCGGAATTGAACAACGGGGTGCAAGATAATGAAACGAGCAAGACTGTGGAGCGGAACATTGGCGCTCTTGGTTGCTTTTGCGTGGGTTGGACCGGCCACCGCAGGTGATCCGAATGGGAACTTCATGGTCCGCGTGCTTGGCACGGTCGTGGACTCCGATACAGACGTGGGATCGGTTACCTCGAGTGTTCTAAGTCCCGTAGCTGGCGCGGATGCGGAAGTGGAAACCGCGGTCATTCCAGCGGCAACGCTGACCTACTTCTTCAACAAGAACTTAGCGGTGGAACTGTTCTGCTGCTTCGCCAATATTGCGGTCGAAGGCAAAGGCGCGCTGTCAGGATTTGGTAAGCTTGGGACAAGCTGGATCTTCCCGCCCGTCATAACTCTCCAATACCATTTTGATGGGATGGGAGGCTTCAAGCCCTACGTCGGTGCCGGTGTCCAGTACATTCATTTTTTCGATGAAGGATCGAATATCGGCGGGAAGTTGGATATCGATGATGCGTTTGGCTTCGCGCTGCAGGCGGGTGTGGACGTATCCCTCGGTGACGGCTGGTATCTTAATGCCGACGTGAAGAAGATATGGATCGATACTGACGTGACTTGGACCAACACTGGTCTGGGGACTGTGCACGCTGATAACGTTGATATCGATCCCTGGATCATCAGTGCAGGCGTCGGCTACCGCTTTAACCTAAGCGATCTTCTTGGGGGGCGTTCGGCACCTTCCCTCAAGTAAACAAAACAACGAAGCGTGCTCCCATTTCTTAAGGCGCCCCGCTTCGGGGGAAGGAAATCGATGGGGAGGCTGCTTCGCCGGACTGGTTAGGCTCTTGCATAAAGGGCAACCGCGCACAGGCGAAGCAGCTTTTCGATTTCAAGCACGATGAAAAGTAATATTCCCGCCCCGACAACGAGAAGGCTGTCCATCAGCGTCATCGGCCGCGTATCGAAGAGCGATTGCAGTACCGGCGTGTAGGTGAATGCGAGTTGAAGGACGATGATACTGCCGACGCCGAGTAGAACGGCTCGCGTGCCAAGAAAACCCTCGAGCGTCATTGAGGTCATGCGCAGATAGCGCACGCTGAAAAGATAAAAGACTTCCATAACAACAATCGTATTGACGACGATCGTCCGGGCTTCCTCGTGCGAGCGGCCGCTTCGCTCAGCCCAGCCAAATATCGTAAAAGCGATAATCGCGAACAGTATCGACACGAGCACAATTCGCCAGATGAGGAAGCCTGAGAGCAGCGGCTCGCCCGCAACTCGCGGCGGTCGTCGCATGACGTCGGCTTCGGCCGGTTCAAAAGCCAGAACTAGCCCTAACGCTCCAACAGTCACTGTATTAATCCAAAGGATCTGCACCGGCGTGACGGGCAAAGTCCATCCAAGCAGGATGGCGGCTGCAATGATGAGCGTTTCTCCGAAGCTGGTCGGCAAGGTCCAGGCGATGACCTTAATGAGATTGTCGTAAACAATGCGTCCTTCGCGCACTGCCGCCACGATCGATGCGAAGTTGTCATCGGCGAGCAGCATGTCGGCGGCTTCCTTGGCAACCTCGGTGCCTTTCTCGCCCATGGCCACCCCGATATCGGCGCGCTTTAAGGCGGGCGCGTCATTGACTCCGTCGCCGGTCATGGCGACGACGTCACCGTCCGCCTGTAATGCTTCGACAAGTTGCAGTTTATTCTGAGGACTGGTGCGTGCAAAAACAGTCGTCCCACGAGCGACGTCGCGTAAGGACTGCGCATCCAGCTCGTCCAGGCCATGGCCATTGGCAACGCTGTCAGCCGCCATAAGACCAAGCTGACGAGCAATTGCTTGTGCCGTCGCCCAATAGTCTCCGGTGATCATTTTGACGCCGATACCGGCGCTGCGGCATTCGCTAACTGCTGCGATGGCTTCCTCACGCGGCGGATCGATGAGGCCGGTCAGGCCAATCAAGACTAAGCCATTTTGCACATCCGCAAAGCTCAGCTCCGCGGTTCCCGCCGGCATGGGTTTCATGGCAAGTGCGACAACCCGGTGCCCTTCGTTCGCAAGTAGGTCAATATTTCTGTGCCAGTATTCCCGGTCAATTGGCGTGTCGCAAGCTCGTCCGGCTTGGCGATCGCACATGTCCAGGACGCATTCCGGCGCCCCCTTCAAGACGATCAACGCGCCATCCTGGCCGCTGTGGTGCAACGTTGCCATGAAACGGTGCTGCGTTTCGAAAGGGATCTCGTCGAGACGCGCCCTCTGCTTTCGCGCGGCGTCAGGGTCGTAACCGGCCTTCACTGCGAACGCGATGAGCGCCCCTTCCATGGGGTCACCTGCCACACCCCAATCGCCGTCGCGGTGGCGCAGGCTTGCTTCGTTACACAGGAGAGCGGCGAGTCCGAGCCGCATGAGAACGGGGTCGCTCGCCGGGTCCACGTCGCGCCCGGCGACGCTGAAGCCGCCTTTGGGAGCATACCCGACGCCACCAACATTATAGGATGCCTCAGCGAGGACGGCGGCGCGAACGGTCATTTCGTTTTTTGTCAGCGTCCCGGTTTTGTCCGAGCAGATGACCGACACCGAACCTAGAGTCTCTACGGCGGGCAGTCGGCGGATAATGGCGTTGCGTGAAGCCATGCGCTGCACGCCGATTGCAAGTGAGATGCTCATGACTGCTGGCAGCCCCTCTGGTATCGCTGCCACGGCCATGCCGACCGCCGCCATAAAGGCATCACCCAGAGCGTAGTTGCGCACAAAGACTGCGAAGGCCACGGTTGCAGCACACAACCCGAGGATGGCCACGGTTAGCTGCTTGGCAAATGCATTCATTTGCCGGATGAGCGGTGTGACGAGTTTTTCGACGCGGCCTAGCATTAGACTGATGCGGCCGAGCTCGCTTGTCACCCCTGTTGCCACGACGATGCCCGTCCCCTGGCCTGCTGTTACCAGCGTTCCCGAGTAGGCCATCGCGCTCCGGTCTCCGAGCAAGGCGTCCGTGGCAACGGGCTCCGTCGATTTTTCGACTGGAACCGACTCACCCGTCAACGCGGCCTCATCGACACGCAGGTTGCGCGCCTTCAAGAGGCGGACATCGGCGGTCACACGGTCGCCCGGTTCGAGAATGAGCAGATCTCCTGGGACAAGATCTGCAGCATTCACTGCCAGTCGGCGGCCCTCCCGAAGCACTGAGGCCCTGGGACTGATCATCTTGCGAATGGCCTCGAGTGCTTTTTCAGCGCGACCTTCTTGGATGTAGCCGATGATTGCGTTGAGTAGGACGACAAGTAGAATCACAGCCGTGTCGATGCCGTGGCCGAGCAGCGCGGTAATCACAGCCGAACCCAACAGCACGTAGATCAGGACATTGTCGAACTGGGCGACAAAGCGCTGAAGCGTGCTCTTCCCCGCCGCCGCTGGAAGCACGTTGGGGCCATAACGTGTGAGGCGTCGCGCGGCTTCTTCAAGCGGCAGGCCTTCTCTGGAAGTTGCGAGGTGATCGGCAGCCTGCTGGGCCGACATGGCATGCCAGAGGGGCTGCGTGGCGGCGCGGGGACCCTTGTCGTTAGGATCACGCCTCTCAGGTCGCCACCCGAGGCGCTGCAAATATGATTTTAAGCCTCGACTGGGCATTCGAACCGTCAAGCAACGCAATATGGGCCAGGGCGCGCACGCCAATGAGTACGCCGTGCGACGGTGAACGTAACGCAATGGCCCCTTGTCATGTTAGCCTTGCGTCAAAAGCAGATATCACGCGACGCGGCGATCTATGGATCGTTGGATTGCGGGCTGTAACGCCGGAGCACCATTCTACCAGATGCGCGATTGTCCTTTGAGAAAGCCCCCTTTGCCAGCGTATTTATCGTCGCGATGACTATAACTATTAGGGGTCAAGTGCCCGCGCGCAGGCCGCTAACCTAGCGTCATCTGTGGAAAGTGGTGGTGGTTTTCTTAAGAATTATAGGGCTGGGCAGCGTGTTGGACGATTTGCCAACCGGCATGATGTTGACAGGGGGCTCGGCGGCTTCTATCGGCTTTTTACTTGAGTATCCCTCCCGATGAGTCTTAAGCGTAGAGGTCAAATGCGGGCACGTGCCCGCCGTAAAAAAGATACGCAGATTGGTGTCACGTTTGCTCGAAGGTGCCACCGTGTAACTCCAATAGGTTTATCAAAAAGTTGTACTCCATCCTACAATATATCTGACGCACCATTGCCACAGCGGTAAGCAAAAATCAGATCAACTTTAGGATTTCTACACGCAAACTGCCGCATGGTGTTAGCGTTTCAATAGAGGGTAAGGAGTGGCGGTTGCTCGGATCGGAACGTTTAGGCAATCGCTTAAGGGTGGGGGAAGCTTTCAGCATTCGAAGCAACTAGGGGGGATGCTATGGCACACCGTAAGAATACGAAGTACGAGACTTCTTATGATGCTTCTGGTGACAAGGCGCTGACCTGGTTCTTTGTTGGACTAGGGTTCATTGCGCTGGTTACTGCTCTTGTCGGTCAGGTCGGCGCTGCGTAGCGTCGGGCTTTGATAAGAGAGCGAGCGTTGATTGTCCAAACGCACGGCCGCGAAGTATCTTTGCAGCTAAGTGCATTTTGGAACACGCCTTGGCGTTCGCCAGAATCTCAGTAAGGAGGGGACGTCCTTGACGCCCGCTCGCAACGCTCGTTTTTCAATCAACGTTGCCGGCTGCAATTTGCCTGAGCGAAGTGTCGGCGAAGCGACGTTTTTCTTTCAATGATACAAAGACAAACCACTGGGGCAGCGATAGGGCAAGCCCGCCCTAGGGCTGCGCATACAATCTGTGACGTGCGGGCCACGCGCCGACCTAATCGTTAGGCGTAAACCTGGACAGGTCTCGACACGACATCCTTACGCTCCGAAAGTTCAAGACCCGCTGCGAGCCAGGAGAGGTTTCAGCGTTATGAAGGTCTTGCTCGTTGTCGTGTGGATTATAGCGCTGGCCTGCGTGAATACGGCTCAGGCACAGGTCGATTGGTCATGGCCTTGACTGTTGGAGCCAGACAAGCCAAGGGCCAAAATCAAGCGTTCGCACACCCGCCGGGTCCATAAGGGACCCCTGCGAGTGGCGCCGGCTGACAGCGATACATCATCGGGCGAGATTGACTTGGCGGGTGGCGAGGCTGGCACCTCGCAGTGGCGGATCCTTCGCACTGCATGGACGGAGCGCGATGAGAAGGGTTACGAGGAGTTCGTCAAGCGCATTGGCGAAAGTGGGTGCAGAACGGTTCATTCTTGCCTAACCAGTGCCAAATCCAACCCGCTCTACCGAGCCTCCAATCCGCGCGGGATGTATTTTTACGCTGACTGCGCCGATTTGCCCTACATGCTGCGCGCCTATTATGCGTGGAAGAACAACCTTCCTTTTTCCTACTCCAGTTCGGTCTCACCGCTCGGTCGCTCGCGCGATATTCGCTACACGAGGCGTGGAAACAAAATCAGCAGCCGCAGAGATTTGGTGGCGCCCGGTCTCGATGCTCGGCGTGCATTGCAGAGGATCGTCGATACGATCACGTCGGCGCACTATCGCTATCCACCGACAACCTCGGTCAAGCTGTTGCCTGATCACTATCCCGTCAGGATTTCTCGCGACAGCATCAAGCCAGGCACGATCATCTATGATCCCAATGGCCATGTTGCCGTGGTCTACAAAGTCACACCCGAAGGACGCGTACACTACATCGATACTCATCCCGACAACTCGCTGACGCGCGGCATTTATGGCCGGGCCTTCACACGCGCTTCGCACAGCATGGGTGCGGGGTTCAAGTATTGGCGGCCTCAAGTCCTTGAGGGCGCCGTGCAGGACAAGGATGGGAATTATCGGGGAGGCCGCATTGTCGTTGCTGGCGACAAGGACATTGCCGACTGGTCCGACGAGCAGTTCTTCGGTACTGGGCCGGAGCGGCCAAAGAGCTGGCGTCAGGCTAAGTTCACTCTCGATGGTGAACGACTTAACTACTATGACTTCGTCCGCAAGCGTCTCGCCATTGCAGGCTTCCGCTACAATCCCGTCGAGGAAACGCGCTCAAGAGTCGACGCTTTGTGTGAGGATCTTAAGTTCCGCGTCGATGCGGTCGACATCGCGGTCAAGGCTAAAATCGATCGTCGGCCTCAGCCGAGCCGGTTGCCGTTGAATATCTATGGCACCCATGGCGATTGGGAGACGTATTCCACGCCCTCGCGCGATGCGCGGCTCAAGACCTCATTCAAAGAGTTAAGGGATGAAGTAGCTCGCTTTCTCGCCTTGGCGGAAAAGGACAGGGCCAAATTGGCCTACGACGGCGACGACCTGCGCAGCGACCTGCGAAAGGCGTATCGCAATGCGGCCGCGGCTTGCGTCATCAGCTATACAAAAAGCGATGGCACCGACAAGCAGCCCACATTCGAAGAGATCGCCGGCCGCTTGTTTAAGCTCTCATTCGATCCTCATCACTGCGTTGAGCGCAGGTGGGGCGCAAATGACCCTGAAGAACTTGCTTCCTGCCCTGATGGCAGAACCAAGCAAGCGTGGTACGAAGCCCAACAACGACTGAGAAATCAGCCCGATAGGACCTATGACACCCAAATGGGTTTTTCTTTATGGGCACTCAAGCACGCCGTGCCCGGCAGCGGCATCAATGAGCCGCCCGACATCGACGTCTCTGGCCTTCTGGATGCGCCGATGAGCGCACGAGACGAAAGAATTATTGAGGCGCGTCGTTCTGACTTTAAACGCAAGTGATAGATACAGCTTTGTTTGGGTGGCTGCCGGTGCCTAGGTCAGTATATCGTGCCCATCATGGCTTGCGTCGACGTGTCACCCAACCCTCATCCCAATGACTATCCCGGGGACTACTTTGGAGTTTGGCTATGAGCGCTTTCTTTAAATCCTTGTTCGTTTTGGCCGGCGTGATCACGCTACTGCTGCTCTACGTCGCCGTGGAGGTTGTCGTAGCGATGTTCGTCTATATGTACTTAGCACTCAATCATGTTGAAACGTTTGGCACTCTCATTAGTTTCTCGCGAGACGTCTTGAACTTGTTTGCCAACCAACTGGAGCAGTTTTCGCCTGAGCTCGCCAATCGCGCCTACACCACCTTGCTGGGCGAGCTTGGCCCCAAGTCCATCCTACTGCTCCTAATAGGCCTAATTGTCGGTGCCGTGGGTCGGCTCATCGGTTGGCTGGTGCGGCGTTGGATTCATAGTGCACGGTTGGGTCTGCCGAGCTCGATCCGCTGATGTCCGCCTTCGCGCAGCTCTATCGTGGGCGCGTGGTTGCTGTCCCGCACCCTGCCCCACGAAGAGACTAGGCCCGTCCTAACAAGGTATTGGGTCAGTCGGGCTAACTACCAAAGGTCTATAGGAAGACGACGGAGAAAACTTATTATATGGGTTCAGTTTACCTAAGGTGAGTTTCATGTTTGCAAGGTTTTTGCTTCAAATAGGAGCGCTGATTGTTGCTGTGTCTCTCTTGCCGGCCCCCACGCTGGCGCAAGACACTGCGCCGAAGGAAGCCGCTGCGCCCAAGGAAGACAAAACACTCAAGAAAGAGGAGCTGGATCAGCTTCTCGCTCCAATAGCGCTCTATCCCGATGATCTTCTCTCCAATGTGCTGATGGCATCGACCTATCCACTTGAGGTCGTGCAGGCAGCGCGCTGGGTGAAGGAGCCGGCCAACGCAAAGCTTAAGGGCGATGCCCTGGAAAAGGCGCTCGAGAAGCAGGATTGGGATCCCAGCGTCAAGTCTATCACGCCGTTTCCAGAAGTCCTGGAGTTGATGAGCAGCGAACTTGAGTGGACACAAAAACTCGGTGACGCGGTCCTCGCGCAAGAGGCGGACGTCATGGATCAGATCCAGTTCCTACGGGACAAGGCTGACGAGGCGGGAAATCTCAAAAGCAACAAAGAGCAGAAGGTCACAAAGAAGAGTTCGGGTTCGGGCGGTGGAAAATACATCTACATCGAACCGGCAAGTCCCGAAGTCGTCTATGTGCCGGTTTACGAACCGACCGTGGTTTATGGGTCTTGGTGGTATCCGGCCTATCCGCCTTACTACTGGCCGCCGCCGCGGGGTGGCGCCTTTGTGGCGGGCTTCTTCTGGGGGGTAGGTGTCGCCATTGTCCCACCCTTGTGGGGTTGGGGAAGCTGCAACTGGGGCGGCCGCTACATCAATGTCAACGTCAACAAATACAACAGGATCAACGTCAACAATCCGAAGATCACGTCTAATAGGTGGCAGCACAACTCCTACCACCGCCGAGGCGTCAAATATAACAACAACAAGGTGCGACAGAAGTATGCCAAGGGTGACATTCGAGGCGGTCAGAAAAATCGGCTCGACTATCGCGGTCACAGCGGCAAGCAAGTGCTAAAGCCTAAGGACGGTGATCGCCGCCCTGGAGCTGGTACGAAACCAGGTGAGCGGCCGAAAGCTGGTGGCGACAAGCGACCAGGCGGTGGCCCCAAGGCCGGTGACAAGAAGCGACCTTCAACCGCTGACAAAAAGCGGCCCTCAACGAGCCCTAAAAAACAGCCTTCATCCGGATCTAAGAAGCGGCCTTCATCCGGCAGCAAGAATCGGAAGAGCAACAATGCCTTCTCCAAACCGAGAAAAAGCTCGTCGGCCCGCCAGCACGCAAGCCGTGGCCGATCGAGTATGGGTGGGCGCGGTGGTGGCGGGCGTCGTGGCGGCGGTGGCGGTCGCGGCGGAGGCCGCAGGCGCTAATGCCGTACCTGCCAGCAACCGGGTCTTAGATGTGAGCACCGTCGAAACCGCTGTTTAGTCGAGGCGACCATGACTCAGTCTTTCCAATTTTTGCAGCCTGATCGAACCTCCAGATTGCGTCAGCTCGCTTGGTTGAGTGCGGCATTTGCCGGGATGGCTTTTGTATCAGGGGCGGCTGCCCAACAAAGTTACAAAACACCCGAAGAGGCCGTTACCGCGCTCGTCGAGGCAGCCAGATCCGGCAGCACTGAGACGCTTCTTGCCGTGTTCGGCCCCGATGGCGAGGATATCGTTTTGTCTGGCGATGACGTTGCTGATGCCGCCGGCCGGGAAACGTTCGTCAAGGCTTACGATGCGAAGCACTCAATGGAATCGGAAGGTGACGACAAGGTCGTGCTGATCCTCGGCGAGGAAGAATGGCCGTTCCCGATCCCGGTTGTTCGCGACAACGATGCGTGGATATTTGATGCCGAAGCCGGACGGGAGGAGATTCTAGCGCGGCGTATCGGTCGTAACGAGTTGAGCGCGATTCAGGCCGTTCTAGCGTACGTCGACGCGCAGAACGAGTACGCGGAAGCCGCGCGATTAAACGGCGGCATCGCGACCTATGCGCAGAGGATTCTGAGCCAACCAGGGAAAAAGGACGGACTCTACTGGCCGGCAGAGCTGGGTGGAAAGAGCCCGCTTGGCGACCTCGTCGCTCAAGCCGCCGCTGATGGCTATAGCGTGGACGAAAAACGCGCGCCCTTCCATGGCTACTTCTACAAGGTCTTGACGCGGCAGGGCGCTTCAGCACCCGGCGGTGCCTACGATTATATCGCTGGCGATAAGATGATTGGTGGCTTTGCTCTAGTCGCCTATCCGGCCGAATACGAGAACTCAGGCATCATGACATTTCTCGTCAATCACGACGGGATCGTATTTCAGAAGGATTTGGGTTCACAAACGAGCCAAATCGTGGAAGCCATGACCGAGTTCAATCCGGACGACACGTGGACACGATCGAAAGAAGACGCTCCGGCACAATAGATGCCGCATGTCTCCGGCACATGACGGCGCCGGCCAACTGCGCGACCCTTCAGTGGCGCGGGGAAGCACGAAATGTTTGAAGATCCAATGTTTTGGGTATTTGTTCTTCCTGGCCTGCTGTTAGGCGCATATGCGCAGTCCCGCATCAAGTTCAACGTTGCGAAATACTCTCAGGTCGCGACGGAAGGTGGAATTACCGGTGCCCAAGTGGCTCGGCGATTACTGGATTCTCAAGGACTCCAGAACGTAGCCGTCGAGTCGACGCCAGGGATGTTGAGCGATCACTACGATCCTCGTTCCAAGATACTGCGACTAAGTCAGGACGTGTACTATACGCCGAGCGTTGCCGCAGTCGGAATTGCGGCTCATGAGACCGGACATGCCTTGCAGGATGCGGTGGACTACCTGCCCTTGGAAGCGCGAACATACATCGTGCCGGTAGTGCAATTGGCTTCGAAGGTTGCTCCCTGGCTGTTTCTTGGTGGGATAATTTTGGGCTTTCCCACTCTAGCCTGGGCTGGCGTTATTCTCTTCGGGTCGTCCTGCATCTTTTCTTTGATTACCTTGCCGGTGGAGTTCGATGCCAGTGATAGGGCGCAAAAATTACTCATCAGCCATGGCATCATCCACGGCGAGGAACAGATAACCGGAGTTGAAAAGGTATTGGGGGCTGCCGCTTGGACCTATGTGGCGGCAGCAGTATCTGCGATCGGAAGCTGGCTCTTCTACGTCTTCGTCTTGCTGTCCCAGGTGCGCTCC
>CAZURR010000067.1:0-1636 GCA_964622715.1 uncultured Hyphomicrobium sp.
GCACTAGCGTTCAAAAGCAGCGCAGCTCACCTTCGACCTGCGCGCGCTTCAAGTTTTTGACCTTCTCTACCAGTGGCGGATAATCGCGGAACATGGAGACATTCTCGCCGCCCTTCAGGCGCATCGACATGATCACGTCCGCTTCCTCGTACTCCTTATAGGGTAGGATCGCAGCGATTGCGTCGATCGAGCAGGAGCATTTCTCGAGCGCTGGGCGCGTTTGACCATTGACCTGCATGCAAGCAAATACATAGTCTGCACGCGCATGCGTCGGATAGTCGTTGGCGGGCAGTTCGACGGCCTTGGCCATCGAGCTCGTCAGTCCCATGAGCGCTGCGACGAGAATGGCGACGTGTGTATTCATTGGAGACCCTCCACACCTGCAAGCGTAATCCGCTCTTGAAGCGTCAGATTGCCCACTTTCGGGTTGGTAAACGTCGAGTGCATGTCGACGATTTCCCCCGGCACCTGCTTGCTGACAAGGAGAACAAACTTTGAGCTATTCCAACCTTCCATCTTGCTCGCGTTCTGGTCATCGACATAGGGCGTTACCGAGATACGGTAGGCGTCGATTGACTTGCCCTTGTACTGGACCTTGGCCGGTTCAATCTTCGCCTTGTCTTTCAGCGCCATGCTGAATACGCGTTTTAGGTAGGCGAGTTGGCCACCGGCCAACTGGGAGAAGCTTTTCACGGCCTGATCAAAATAGAGGATGAAGACCGGATTAATGGTCATTCCGGCAATCTTTTGCAGATCGCGCGCGCGCTCGCCGGTGTAAATCTGTAAATTGACGTCCTTTTCGCCCGTGGGCTTGGACGCGACAATCTTGAGCGTAATTTCATCCGAGAACCCCTCACCCAGAAGCCTTGCGTCGGTGACGCTACGGTTGAACTTATACTCAACCTGATCCCCCTGCTCGACGTTCGAGAGATGCTTGCTCTCGAAAATCATCTTGACCGCATTGGGCTCATCGGCGGCAGCCGCCGAGGCAACTCCGGTCCAGATTGCCAAGGGAAGCGCCAGGAGAGCGCATAGATTGACAAAAAACCGCATACCCAAGTTTCCTTCCTTATCAAGTCTTTGATGCGTCCGATTTGGGACTGTTCTAACCCCACAGGCGCGGGTGCGTCCACAGCCTGCTCCTTAAAGATTGGTCACTTGTGCTAATGCGGCCGTGTGTACGCAAGTTCTGGCAATCGCTCGGAAGTTAACGTTTCTAGCGGAGAAAAAGCCCGAATGCCCTAGGGCCGTCACCGACTTCGACCTCGCCGGCAGCGGCCAAATTGGCAGTGTCAATGCGCATTAGGACGTTGTCGAACCAGCACGCAACATAGACGTATGGGCGCGCCGGGTCCGCTGCAATGCCCTCCGGATAGTCCCCGACAGCGAGCGTCTTCAGGACTTTTAGACTCCCGGTATCGATGACGCTCAACGTGTTGGCGTACTGGTTGGTTACGAAGGCGCGACCACCGGCGAGCGCCACCGCATAGGGGCGCCGCCCCACTGGCACCGTCGCGATCACCGTGTGGCTGGCAATGTCGATCACACTCACATCATTGCTGCCGACGTTCGCCGTATAGGCGCGGCGACCCTCTGAGTCGATGGTAATGCCGAAAGGCCGCTCGCCGACTGGCAC
>CAZURR010000067.1:1736-14579 GCA_964622715.1 uncultured Hyphomicrobium sp.
TATCGCATCGACAACAACGAGTTCGTTGCCTTCTGGCGCGGTGACGAAGGCGCGCTTTCCATCACTGGAAACTGCAATGCCTGCAGGCTTTCCTCCGATCTCGATCTCGTCTGTCACCTTGAAGGTCGCAAGATCGACAATCGAGAGAGACTGGCCTAACTGATTGGTGATAAACGCTTCGCGCGGCGCTGAATCATCACCAGCACACACTGCACCTGCCGCTGTCACAGAGATGGCAAGCGCAGCCAACTGTCTCCTTAATTGGCCACGTGCTGACATGCGCAAACTAGCCGCCAGCCTCGACCTTTCCTTTGAGCGCATCGAGCCCGCCGCGATAAACGCCTTTTACCGCTTTAACAGCGGCCTCATCGCTGAGTTCGGGCGGGGGATCATTGTTCATGAAGCCGCGATAGAATGCGCCCATCCACTCAACGGTCGACTTGTCACCCTCGCCTTTGACGCTCAGCATCGAGGAGTAATTTTTGACTGGCAACACCTTCACATCGACATCGGTAATCTCATACTTATAGCGCTTGTTGTCCGCGTCGTACTTGATCAGCTTTTCCGCAATCGTGCCGCCTGACTGCAACGTGAGCTGGCGCGTGGCATTAACCTCATTTTTCCCATTTCCCTCCAGTTTGGAGATAGCGGGATGCCAGCTCATGTCCTGAAAGTCGCCGATGACCTCCCAAACCTTGTCTGGCGATGCGTCAATCTCCACAGTCTCAATTACCTTTTGCCGCGTAGGTCCGTGCGCAAGGGCTGTGATCGGCAGTAGCGCAAACAGCGCGAACACAAGTACAGAGGCTCTCACCATGGGGGATGCTCCAAGGGTCGGTTAATATTTCCCATCTTTGGCCCGACCATAATCGGCCAGGCGGACCTTCGCAATTGTCGCAGCCTTGGCAAAGCGCCGCATTCCAGATGGTGTTGTTCTGGGCAACCGTCCGTGCTTTGTTGCCGCCCGCGCGAAGGAGACCGCATCATTATGACAGCACGAGACGAGGGTGCCGGTTTGGGCGACCGCCCCACATCCGAGTTATTCGAGAATGTCACTTGTCCGTTCTGCGGAATTTTGTGCGACGATTTAGAGATCAGCCGTACGGGGAACACTCTGAAGATCCTCAAAAACGGCTGCGGTCAGGCATGCGCCGGCTTTGAGCGCTCCCTTCCCGATGTCAGCCCGATGATCAAAGGCGAGGCGGTCGCGTTGCCCCGGGCCATAGAGGCTGCAGCCGCATTGATCAAGAAATCACAACTCCCCCTCTATGGCGGTGTCGCTACGGACGTGGACGGCGTGCGCGCGGCTTTGTCTATCGCCGATCGCTCCTGCGGCGTCATCGATCACGCTCTCAGCGAAGGCCAATTCCGCAACCTCAACGTTTTGCAGTCCACCGGCTGGATCATGTCCACACTAACGGAGGCGCGCAACCGGGCGGATCTGTTCGTTATTGTGGGCACAGACGTGCACACCTTGCATGGGCGCTTCTTCGAGCGCGTCGTATGCACGCCTGAATCGATGTTCGAGGAGCAACCCTCCAAACGTACCGTGGTCTTTATCGGACAAGGGCTCGATGCTTCGGCCGTCAAGGGGCCGCGCATTGATGAGGTCATTACCCTCCCCTGCAAGTTGGACAAGGTTGGCGATGTCGTGGCGGCACTTCGCGCGCGGCTACGCGGCACTGATCTCAAGGCGCTCGAGACGGCCAACGAAGCAGCGGCCCGGACATCTGGCTCCAAGCGATCCGGGTTCCTTTCGGCCTTACTCCCGAACCGGCGTACAGCTGAGACGCCCAGTTCGCCTGGCCCCCAAGCAATCGACGGCGTTTCGCTTGCCGACATCGATGCGCTCGCCGAGCGCTGCAAGAATGCGCGCTATGGCGTGATGGTGTGGGCCCCGCCAGGGTTGAATTTCCCAAATGCCGATCTGACAGTACAGCTTATTTCGGATGTGGTGAAGGAACTCAACCTCACGACTCGCTTCGCCGGCTTGTCGCTGGGTGGCAATGACGGAGTGGTCTCCGGAGCCGCGGTCGGGGCCTGGCAGACGGGCTATCCCCTGCGCCTCAGCTTTGCAAACGGTAAACCCGATTACGACATTTACCGCTATTCGATCGGCCGAATGCTGGCCGAAAAAGAGGGTGACCTCCTAGTCTGGATCGCGACTTTCTCACCCAACATCGTTCCTCCGGAAACAAATCTTCCCACGATTGTTTTGGGCACTCCGGGCCTTAAGCTAAAGCATACGCCTGACGTATTCATCCCAGTCGGCACACCTGGGGTAGATCACGCCGGGATCTTGGTTCGTTGCGACAACGTCGTCTCTCTCCCACTCAAGAATTTGAACCGGGCGCCACTGCCTCGAGCGGCAGACGTGCTCGCCGCCTTGGAAGCAACCCTGTAAACGCGAGCACGATACGATGCTGATCAAGCTTTCTGGCGGAAAGGTCTACGACCCTGCAAACTCGCTGAACGGCGAGGTGCGCGACGTCTATGTCAACGGCGGCAAGATCGTCGCTCCTGACCCCGGCGCCCATGTCGACAAGGAATACGATCTCAAGGGCCGCGTCGTGATGGCGGGCGCCATCGATCCCCATACGCATATCGGTGGCGGCAAGGTCACCATCGCGCGCACTCTTATGCCCGAGGACCATCAGATAGACGAGGTCGCGCACACGGAATTGACCCGTGCTGGTACGGGACACGCGCTGCCCTCAACTATGATCACCGGGTATCGCTATGCCGAGATGGGTTACACCGCCGGCTTCGAGCCTGCCGTACTTCCTGCCAATGCCCGCCAGGCCCACATGGAGCTTGGCGATACGCCAATGATCGACAAGGGCGGTTTCGTCATGCTTGGCAGCGACGATTTCATGCTGCGCTTGATTTCGAAGAAGAAAGACTTTGAGCTTATCAAGGACTACATCGCCTGGACGATGCACGCAGCTCAGGCGATTGCCGTCAAAATCGTCAATCCGGGCGGCATCAGCGCATTCAAGTTCAACCAGCGCAAACTCGATCTCGACGAGCGTCATACTTACTACGACCTCACACCGCGCGATATCGTCGTCACGCTGGCCCGCGGCCTCACGGAACTGGGAGTCACACACCCGGTGCACGTGCACGGCTGCAACCTTGGCATTCCCGGCAACGTGGAATCGACGTTAGCTACCATTCGTGCCGCCGACGGCCTGCCTTTGCACCTGACGCATATCCAGTTCCATAGCTATGGTGTCGAGGGCGATCGCCACTTCTCCTCAGGCGCAGCGCGCATTGCCGAGCTGGTCAATAAAAACCCCAACGTATCGATCGACGTCGGGCAGGTCTTGTTCGGTCAGACTTGTACGGCCTCTGGCGATAGCATGCGCCTTTATGCCGGGGCCAAGAACGCCGACCCAAAGCGGTGGGTCGTCATGGACATCGAGTGCGATGCAGGTTGCGGCGTCGTTCCCTTCCGCTATCGCGACAAGAGCTTCGTGCATTCGCTGCAGTGGGCCATTGGCTTGGAAACGTTCTTATTGTGTGAGGATCCGTGGCGCATTTTCCTCACCACAGACCATCCCAATGGCGCGCCCTTCTTCTGCTACCCGCACCTCATCAAGCTGCTCATGGACCGCGGCTTCCGCCAAGACACGATGCTAAAGGTCAACCCGGAAGCACTGAAATATAGCTCTCTGCCGGCGCTGGAGCGGGAGTACTCGCTTTATGAGATCGCGATTCTCACGCGAGCGGGACCGGCTCGCAGCCTCGGCCTAAAGGACCGCGGCCATTTGGGCCCAGGCGCAAGCGCCGATATTACAGTCTATTTCGACGAAGCAGACAGGGAAGCGATGTTCGCCACGCCTGAGCTGGTCTTCAAGAACGGCGAATTGATTGTTCGCGATGGCAAAGTCATCAAAGTCGTCCAGGGCGCAACGCACGTATCGCGACCCGAATACGACAAGGGAATCGAGAAGCTGCTGAAAGAGTATTTCGATCGTTATCACACCATGCGCATGGAGAACTTCCGGCTGAGTGACGACGAGATCATTGAGGGCGGACGCGGTGAGATCATCGTGCAACCGACCAAGGCCAGGACACAATGAAGGCGAACGGCATCTCCATCGACGACACGTTCGCCGAGGCCTTTGGCATGAGTGCGACTGGCGTGGTCATCACAGCAGATTCGCCTAAATGGGCGCACCAGGCCGCCGTCACGATGAGCGGGTTTGGCACCTCTGTTATCGGTTGCGGCGCCGAGGTCGGCATCGACCGGGAGCTGAAACCGGAAGAGACACCGGACGGCCGCCCCGGCGTGCGTGTTCTGATATTCGGCTTTTCCCCAGATGCACTGGTCCCACAGCTCAAGAACCGCGTCGGCCAATGTGTCCTGACAAGCCCCGGTTCGGCCTGTTATGCGGGTGTCGAATCCGACACGCGGATAGGCCTAGGCGCCGGCCCGCGCTTTTTTGGCGACGGCTTTCAGACAGCAAAGCGCCTCGGCACTAAGCGCTATTGGCGCGTTCCCGTTATGGACGGCGAGTTCATCATCGAGGAGACCACAGGCGTGGTCACAGATGCTGTCGGCGGCGGTAATGTTTTGCTCCTGGGGAACAACCGTGCGGGCCTACTCGAAACTGCGGAAAAAGCCGTGGCCGCAATCGGCGAGGTTCCCGACGTCATCACGCCATTCCCAGGCGGGATCGTGCGTTCCGGCTCCAAGGTTGGCTCCAAGTACGACGGCATGGTCGCTTCGACCAACGACGCCTTCTGCCCAACTCTGCGAGGTGCCGTCAAAAGCGAAGCCAATCCCGATACGGTCGCCGTCCTCGAAATCGTCATTGACGGTCTCACGTCGCAAGCCGTTTCGAACGCCATGAAGGTCGGCATCGACACCGTCATCAAAGATGGATGGGGCAAAGGCGTCACCCGTATCAGCGCAGGAAACTATGGGGGCAAGCTTGGCCAGCACCACTATCATCTGCGGGAGTTGCTGCCATGAGCGGTCTCACGTTTCGCCTCAGCACGTATCCTGATGAACGCCTCGACCTCACACCGCTCATTCCGAGCCGGCTCGCCGCACTTCCGCTTGCTGAGATGTTGAAAATAGTCGTCGGTACGACGAAGCGCCAGCTCAAGGTCGGCGATCTCTTTGCGGTCTCAGGGCAACCCGGCGATACGGTGACAATTCAAGGCGGATCGGAACATCTCGATTTCGTCGGCGCCGGGCTGGATAGCGGAACGCTGATTGTCGACGGCGACGCTGGCGCCTATGCGGGACGCAAAATGACTGGTGGCGAGCTCCACATCCGAGGACGCGCGGGCGCGTGGCTCGGCTCTGGACTCTCCGGCGGACTCCTAACGGTAAAGGGATCGGCTGGAGACCATGTCGGTAGCACGCGCCCAGGCGACAAATTCGGCATGACCGGCGGCATAGTCCTCGTGGAGGGCAACATCGGCGCCCGTGTTGGCGAAAAGATGCGACGCGGCACGATCATTGCCCGCGGGAGCGCTGGCACAAATGCCGGGTCACGTATGCTGGGCGGCACCATCTGGGCTGAGCAAGGGTTTGGCCCTGGTCCAGGCACCCTGATGCGCCGCGGGACCCTCATGGGCTCGACAGTGGAGCAGATGCTGCCAACATTTGCCGACAGCGGAACCCATGATCTCGTTATCTTGCGGGTGCTCACCCGGTACCTGTCTGCGACGCTGGGGCAACTCGCTCCACCGCCCCTCTCGGGCCGGGCGCACAAATTCGCTGGCGATCTGGCTACAATCGGCAAGGGCGAGATCCTAATCGTATCCTGACTGGCATTGCACCAAGGTCAAGCGATCCAAACGGCCACGAATTCTGTAACATTGGAGGAGTTGCGTTCGTATAGGTATAGCTATTGCTGTGCGTCGCCTAGGAAACGCAACAATATAACGGTAGCTGCAATTTGTGCTGCCGAGTGCCCGGATTCCGAGGAGCATCAAATGATAACAATAGTAATTTCGGCATGTCTTTTAGCGGATCCGAACGTCTGTAGGGACCATCGGTTGCCTTTGCTGCGCAATATTGAACCAAGCCAGTGCGTGCAGAATGCACTGCCTCACTTCGCTGGTTGGGCTGCCAAAAACCCTGGCTGGGAGATTAGGCGCTGGCGTTGCACGACGGCCAGCGTCGAAGAGCTATAATTATCCTCCGCGTTAGGCGGTCGAGAAATTTGGCTAATCTCGAGCACAAACTTTTGCCGTATGGCACGACCGAAGTCTTTGTAGCCGTTAGCCGGAAGCACAAATGATCCCGGGCCGCCTTTGACGTTTTTGCGATACCAGTCTTCAAGTGTCGACGCGCCTCCTACCTGCGGTAGATAAGAATCGACCGGCGCGGGCGATTGTTCCTGCTCATTCTCCAAAATGGGTAGCCCATTGACGGTCACCCCCCACCTCACAAGTTCGTCGCGCACCGCGTCGATTGGCTCCTCTGCGTTGCAGTTGTCTGGGCCGTCCCCCGACACGTCGAGTACTATCTTCGCCGCCGGAGCGGGAACTTGCGGCACAATCTTGTCGGATACGGTGCGCATCATGCGCGCCATGCACGTGAACTCGCCGTCCTGACGGGGCAGCTTTCGCACGCGCGCCGCAATTGCCCGCGCTTCTTCGGCATTGGTGATCCGCGTCCAAGGCAGGGTGACCTTGGGACGATCCGCCCAAGCCACCATGGAGAAAAGGATTCCGCCCTTTGCGCCCCCAATGATCCCCTGAATGACGCCCGGGTCCTCAAGCGCCTGGGCGATACCTTCCATCTGTAGGCGGTAACGCTTTTCGTCGACCGAATTCGACACATCGACCGCAACGATGAGGGCGGTGTCGACCTCCTCACCCTTTTGAGCGCCGGCGAAACTTGCGGCAAACAGCGACGCTAGGATAACCACCCCGGCCACTATCGATATTTTTTGCAACCTCGCCCACCCATTCCCTGCTTCGTCTATATGCAGCATGCTGCGCATGACCTTTATCGATTTGTGACTTTGCTTTTCCCACTAGAATACGGCAAGAAGGGTGGCGTGGACCATCGGAACCAAAGTTTGGCCGTCCCGCGACACATTCTCGATGAGATTATCCTGGAGCCTAGAGTCCGAACGGATAGGTGTCGGGCAGCCCCTCTAGGTCGGCCGTCGCGAATGGGGTCACCGCCTTCGTGTCGTCAAGCCAGATGTACTCGTCGAACTGGCGCGGCAACACCGCCTGGAAGTAGTGGCTGGCAAGTTCCGTCTCGGGCCGGTAGATCACGCCGATCGCGCGCTCCAGACGTGGCGTCTCCAACTGTCCCCGCAGACTGGCCATCATGTTGGTGGCGAGCGGCAGCATGAAGTGGCGATTCCCCGTCTCATCCGAAACGGCGTGACACTGGCGCTCATAGCTCTTTGCGACCGTGGGGCGCAAGGACTTCACCTCCATGGGTCCATCCCAATCGGAAGCCGCGGCGACCGTGCCACTGTTTGTGCCAAAGCCAATGAGGTATGCGCGATTGCCAAACTTGCGTCGGCACAACTCACCCAAATTGAACTCACCCCGGATAGACATCTCCGTCGCTGCGGCATCGCCGACATGAGAGTTGTGCGCCCAGACGATCGCCTTGCTGTCGGACCCATGGAAATCGAGAAGCGTGTTGAGCGTCTCGAACATGTGCATGTCGCGCAAGTTCCAAGACGCGCGCGACCCATAGTACATGATGCGATAGTAGCGCTCGGCATTGGCGACCAGCCGCGCATTCTGAACGGCGTCGAGATAGCGCTCACCATCCCGAAGAGCATACTCACGGCGCCGCGCCAGGATACCAGCCAGCATCATCGCCACATCATTCTCGCACGAGCGGTAGCGCCCGGTAAGCGCAGCCCGGCCATATGTTGCCGGGTCCGCTTGCCACGGCGTCAAACAACCATAGCGCGCGCGCGCCGCCTTGGCCGCCGCAGGATCCACGTCGCCCAGATAGTCAAGCACCTGCCGTATGGAATTGTATAAGCTATAGAGATCGAGGCCATGAAATGCGATGCGCTGTTCGGCCTCGTGATCGGCATTGTGTTGTCGCAACCAGTCAACGAACGCCCTCACCTCGTTGTTGCGCCACATCCACTGGGGGAATCGCGCAAATGCCGTCCACTCCGAAGCTTGAAACTCGAGGTGGCGCACGTAGCGATCGATGCGCGCCGCGTCCGGCCAATCGCCCTCGATCGCCACGAAATTGAAACCCTTTTTGGTGATCAACGCCCGGGAGACCCGTTCGCGCATTGCGTAGAATTCCGACGTGCCATGCGTTGCCTCACCAATGAGTACGAGGCGCGCGTCACCTATCCGCCCCAGCAACGGCTCTAACTCGACGGACTCAATTGAACGGAATGGCTCCACACTGGCGTCCATGGCATCGACCAAATCAGGATCAAACCCTTGCGTATGCGTCGACCGTTTCGCGCCGGCGATTTGCTTTTCGTGCTCGCTGGCCCAGCCTTCCTCACCGAGCAGCGGAACGAAGCGCACGTCGGCAATGTCCTCCGTCTTGTATTCATCATCACTTAGGCGGGTGACGCGGATGAGCTCTTGCGCGCGAGGATCGCTGCCAACCGGGATCACTAATCGACCACCTAATTTAAGTTGTTGCTTCAATGACTTAGGGACTTCCGGTCCGCCTGCCGCGACGATGATCGCGTCATAGGGCGCATGCTCCGGCCACCCAAGCGTGCCATCGGCATGGAGGACGTGCACGTTATCGTAGCCGAGGTCCTCCAGCGTGCTCGCCGCCTTCTGCGCCAACTCGCCGATGCGCTCGACCGTGTAAACCTCAGCGGCAATCCGGGACAGGATCGCTGCGGCGTACCCCGACCCCGCGCCGATCTCCAGTACCGTCTCACCACCGTCGAGGCCCAGAGCCTCAACCATGAATGCCACGATATACGGCTGCGAAATAGTCTGCCTTTCGCCGATAGGAAGCGGTGTGTCCTCGTAGGCAACATCACGCAGGTGGGCGGGAAGAAACTCTTCGCGCGGAACTGTTCCCATGGCGTTGAGCACCAACGGCGAGCGTACGCCGCGTGCTGCAATATGATGCTCCACCATATACTGGCGTTCTTTTGCAAAGTCGGGCATGGCCGCTAGGTGCTCCGCTCGCGCTACCAACGCTGAACCATTCTGTTATCGGTGCTTGGCATCAGTGCGTCGGCGTACTGTTGCCATTCCTCCGGGCACCGGCTTTGATACGGATCAAACGGTAGTGCTCATCTCAAATTCAGCCACGACAGGCGCGTGATAAGAGGCCGCAGAGTGGATGGCCTTGCCATAGCCCAGCGCTTCGTCGCCCAGCCCTTCGTTGTGCACCTCGATGTGCCGGAAATGCCCGTAGAGAGCTCGGCTTGCCAGGATGTGATCAAGCATCTGCGCACGCCCATGATGCAACACGCTCCATCGCCGGTCGGCAGCGATCGCTCGGTCCAAAACGACCAGCGAATGCGCCGCTAGACCACTCGCACCAACGTCCTCCTCAGATGCAATGGCAAGCCGCAGAGTTGGCCCATAGTCTTCAGCATTAAAGTCGCCTGCGACAACAATGAGCTTTGCTGGGTCCTGGACGAGCAGCTGCTCCACCAGAAGACGCAATTCGAGCGCCTGCGCTTCCCGTTTTAGCGCTGACAGAAAGAACCCTTCCGCCCAGCCGCCCGTGGAGCGCCACGCGAACGGCCCCGTCTTTTGGCCCGCCACTGGGCTCGCCAGCGGCGCGCGCAGGTGCACATTGATCACGGCAAGCGTGCCGCCATGGGGAAGTGCGATCTCGGTCAACAATAGCGGCCGGTCGAAGTGCACGGGCGTCTGCTCGCCACGCCCGGGCTCAGCGGTAAGCCCCGTGTGCAGCGGCGGTGGCACCAATTCATGCAGCACCTCGCGCCGCACGACGATCTCAAAGCGCGATAATGTCACAAGGTTATGCACGTCGGCGATCCCGCAGCCGCACGGCCCCGTCGTCGTCGCCCGCGCATAGGGCTGATAGGGCGTCCCTTCCAGAAGCTGTTCAAGCGCGACCAGTTGGCGTTCGGGCCGACCGGGGACGTGCTGACCGTTAACCTCCTGCAAGCACAGGATATCGGCAGCGACGCGCTCAAGTGCTGGACGCAACACCACCGCCCGGGTCTCGAAAGCGACTTGCGCCTTAGGCCCTAAATCGAGGCTTTCCAGATTGAAGGTCGCAAGGCGCATGGATACGCTCGCCTACCACGTTCTAACTCATTGTCACTTGATCGGTGTCAAGGTTAGATCACACCTGCCAAGCGATGTTACCTATTCGGTTGCGGTCGATATTTCTTGGTCCTGCTCGAATTGCCCAGCGTTGATGTCGGCGAATTGATCCACGCGCGAGGCTGTTAGGCAGAGGGAGACAATGTTATGTATGCGCACATTTTGATCGCCACCGACGGCTCCGAGCTGGCCGGAAAGGCCGTCGAACAAGGGTTGACGCTAGCTAAGACGCTCGGCTCCAAGGCGACGGCTATCACCGTCACTGAGCCCTGGACGGCGGCTGTTTCGGGCGAATGGGCCGTGGCTTTCCCGGTTGAAGAATACGAGAATAGTGCCGCTGCCAACGCGCAAAGGATCTTAAATCGCGTCCAAGAGATCTCTCAACGCATTGGCATCGCGTGCGAGACTGTTCACGTCAAAGACCAGTTCCCTGCAGAGGGCATCGTCGAAGAGGCTAAGGCACGTGGCTGTGACCTAATCGTGATGTCATCTCATGGCCGACGCGGGCTGGCCAAGTTCGTGCTTGGCAGCCAAGCCACCAGGGTTCTCACGCACAGCGACGTCCCGATGCTTATCTGCCGCTGATGAATTGGGCTTCGTTCAGTTCGTTTCTGCGCGCGGCTTGCGTTGCTCAGGATGAGTGGCGAGGAAGTGGCGCAATGCGGCAAATAGCTCGCGCGCATGCTCGCGATCTCCTCTGCGTAGCGCTGCACGGATGTCCTCCACAATCATGGCGTGAATCTTCTCAGGACCGCGCCGCTGCTTGAGTAGGGTCTCGGCGAGCGCCGCCGCTGCGATTTCGGGCAGGTGCTCATGCTCGGCGATAGCCATCACTTCGGCCTCGGTTAGTCCGCTAAAGGCAATGCAGTCTTCCAGGGTAATCATGGCCAACTCCCGCGCCCGTTTACTGAACCCACAGAATAACAATGCCATTTTCGTGTCATAATACTCGCTGCAAGGCGTTGATCCAGCTCAATCGACCGCGGGTTATCTAGGGCAAGGAAAAGGCGGCCTTCCTATGCTGCCGGCGGAACCGCAAGCACGTCTGAAGGTGCATCCGTCAGCACCCACTCCGCGACACTTCCCAGCACCGCATGCTGGAGCCCGCCGCGCGCATGAGTGCCGACGACGATAAGGTCGGGCTTATGCTCTTCTGCGTATTTTAGGATGACGTCTTCGGCCCAACCGCGTTCGGCCAGGGGCACAATCTTGGTGACGTCTGGATTGTAAGCAGACCCAAGTGCCTGGGCGACTTCCGCTAGAAAACCCTTCAACGCAAGACGTCGCGTTTCGGCTGCGGCTTCGCGTGTTTGTCTATCGTCACCGAGGATCGAGCGCCGAGGTGAACCATAAGCGGTCAAGGCCACGATGCGCGCCTGCGGGAACAGGCGGATCGCCAGTTCTAGCGCCTTTCGCGACGCTGACGAAAAGTCGACGGCGACTAATATCGTATTGTAGGCATTCTCGGCTTGCGTCCTAACCAGTAGCAGCGGAAAAGCGCCATAGCGCAGCACGCGATCTGCCGTCGTGCCGAGCATGTCTTGAAATAGGCTGCTGGCGCGATGCGTGCCGATCACGATAAGGCTGGAGTCATCTTTGCGCGCCTGCTCGATGATCGACTCGTAGTCGCGGCCCCGCACCAGCAGCTGCGCCACGTTTGCGACACCCTCTGCTTGCGCCTTAGCAACCAGATCGTGCAGCACATCGTTAGCAAAGGTGTCGTGTGCGGCGGCCACCTGAACGGGTAGCGCATCGCTGGTCACATGAAGAAGCGTGAGGGCAGCCCCGCGCAATCGCGCCATTTCCACCGCCCGTGTGAAGGCGTTCCGGCTGCGCTCGGTGAGGTCGACGCCGACGAGCACCCGCGGCTGGTGT
This sequence comes from uncultured Hyphomicrobium sp., assembly GCA_964622715.1. GTDB lineage: Bacteria > Pseudomonadota > Alphaproteobacteria > Rhizobiales > Hyphomicrobiaceae > Hyphomicrobium_A. Next base: position 13,857 of record CAZURR010000067.1, read on the forward strand.
GGGGCAGCCTTGTCGCACATCCCTTAAGTCTCCGATTGTACGCGAGTAGGCGCGCCTCAGCCAAGCAGGCGGCCGGATTATACCTGCAAGATAGCGGCCAGATGCTTGGGCAGTTCTTCTATTGGTGTGTTGGTCAAATCATTGTCGAGCTCCGCCAGTACGCGTTGCCTGACCGAACTGGAAAGTGCTGCTCTAAGATCGCCGAGTGTCACCGGTGGTGCGACCAAGACCAGCCGGTCAAAGGCGTTCTCGGCCAGGCGCTCCTCGACAAGCGAGGCGATACGCTCCGCAAAAGCCCGTTTGAGCTTGCGATGGGGATCTTGAGCCGGATCGATGGCATGCCGCGTCACGTCAGCTGACTCAAAGGTGCGACCCGGCCGGTCGCTCCCAAGGTCGCGGCTCCGGGCATGATCGCCCTCGAGTACCCCGCCCTCCACGGGAGCGATGCCTTTGCCGGGGCCAAGATTGGCGTAGATGCGCGCGTGTGCGCCATCGGCGATCAGAATCCAAGTCGTCGTAGGTTTCATGTTGTCGTCCTGGATCGACGGGTTAGTTTCCATCTCAGTCTTGATGAGAACCGCTAGCCGAAAAATGACCTATGTCAATCACGGCGTCCTTCACTCGTTTGGGTCAGATGCGGTCGTGGTCACGCGCATCGGGGATGTCCGCTTTCGGGCGCAAAGTGGACATTTACTGAGGCGGATAAGATGTCCGCTAAGTGTC
>CAZURR010000068.1:0-14050 GCA_964622715.1 uncultured Hyphomicrobium sp.
CGTTTCGAGGAGAAGGCGGGCCAGCTCTACGGCATGGGACATATCGGCGGCTTCTGCCACCTCTACATTGGCCAAGAAGCGGTGGTCGTGGGGATGCAGGCTGATTTGAAGCCGGGTGACCAAGTGATTACGGCGTATCGCGATCACGGCCACATGCTGGCAGTCGGCATGGATCCCAAAGGCGTGATGGCTGAGCTCACGGGACGGCGGAACGGTTATTCCAAGGGCAAGGGCGGTTCCATGCACATGTTCTCTAAGGAGAAGCACTTCTATGGCGGGCACGGCATCGTCGGCGCCACAGCCCCGCTGGGCGCTGGACTAGCTTTTGCCAACAAGTACCGTGGCAATGACAACATCGCCTTGTGCTACTTCGGCGATGGCGCAGCAAACCAGGGTCAAGTCTACGAGACGTTCAACATGGCCGAACTGTGGAGACTGCCGGTCGTGTTTGTCATCGAGAACAATAGATACGCCATGGGGACCGCGATCGAACGTTCCTCGTCGACCATAAATCTTTCACAGCGCGGCATCTCGTTTGCAATTCCAGGCGAGCAGGTTGATGGCATGGACGTACGCGCGGTGCGCAAAGCAGGTGCACGCGCCATCGAATATGCCCGCTCAGGCAAAGGGCCCATCATTCTGGAGATGATGACCTATCGCTACCGCGGCCATTCCATGTCGGACCCGGCCAAATATCGCACCCGTGAAGAGGTTAAAAAAATGCGCGAGACGCACGACCCGATTGAGCACGTGCGCGAGCAGCTGTTGCGCGAAGGCTTGACTGATGACCAATTGAAAAAAATAGATCGCGACGTGCGTAATGTCGTCAACGTGGCGGCCGATTTTGCACTCGCCGATCTCGAACCCGATTCGGCAGAACTCTATACCGATGTGGTCGTGGCCGACTGAGCCGTGCGGGGACAAGACGCGATGCCGACGCAAATTCTGATGCCCGCGCTTTCGCCGACCATGGAGGAGGGGACGCTTGCCAAATGGCTCGTCAAGGAAGGTCAAGACATCAAGTCCGGTGATGTGATCGCAGAGATCGAGACCGACAAGGCGACGATGGAAGTTGAGGCGGTTGATGAGGGCACGATCTCCAAGATCCTCATCCCTGCCGGCACAGAAGGCGTGAAGGTCAACACGCCGATCGCGGTGATCGATACCGAAGACGACAGCGAAGGGGCTCAAGCCGGCGAGATACCTGATACCAAGCCCGCCCCGATCACCGAAAGGCATGCGGAGGCTCTGCCAATTGAAGCCGAAACTACGCCGCCAGCCCCCATGCCGGTCGCCAAAGCTGAGCCTGAGAGCGCACAAGGCACAGATACGGTCGAGATCACCATGCGCGAGGCGCTGCGCGATGCCATGGCCGAGGAGATGCGCCGGGATCCGGAGGTGTTCCTCATGGGTGAGGAGGTGGCAGAGTATCAGGGCGCCTACAAGGTGAGCCAGGGGTTGCTGGAGGAGTTCGGCGGCAGGCGTGTGATCGATACACCCATTACCGAGCAAGGATTTGCCGGCGTCGGGGTAGGTGCCGCGTTCGCCGGCCTCAAGCCCATCGTGGAATTCATGACCTGGAACTTTGCCATGCAGGCAATCGACCAGATCATCAATTCAGCGGCAAAGACACACTACATGTCGGGCGGGCAGATGAGCGCACCGATTGTATTTCGTGGCCCGAACGGGGCAGCCGCCCGCGTCGCTGCACAACATAGTCAATGCTATTCGGCCTGGTACGCGCACGTGCCGGGCCTCACGGTGATCGCGCCGTCCACGCCAGCTGATGCCAAGGGACTACTCAAAAGCGCGATCCGCGATCCTAATCCGGTCATCTTCCTCGAAAATGAGATTCTCTATGCGAGCAGCGGGCCCGTGCCAACGCGCGAAGATTGGGTTGTGCCTATTGGAAAAGCCCGGATCGCGCGTGAGGGACAGCATGTGACCATCATATCGTTCGCGCGTGGCATGACCTACGCATTGGAGGCCGCCAACCGCTTGGCTAAAGAGGGCATTGAGGCCGAAGTTATTGATCTGCGCACATTGCGTCCCCTCGACATGGAGACAGTGTTAAGCTCGGTGCGCAAGACGAATCGCATCGTCACGGTGGAAGAGGCTTGGCCTGTGTGCTCAGTTGGTTCGGAGGTCTGCGCCCAAGTAGCGATGCATGCCTTTGATGATCTCGACGCCCCGCCGGCCAAGGTCTCCGGCGCGGATCTACCGATGCCCTATGCGGCAAACTTGGAAACGTCGGCGCTGCCCTCGGTTGATCAAGTGGTCGCGACGGTCAAATCGGTACTCTACGTGTAGTTCGAAAGAGGAGGACGAGCGATGGACGATGAACTTCCAGTTGAGCTCGATCCACCCGACGGGGTTGATCAGTCGGAAACTGCGGTCGAAGTGCTGCGCGCCTGGATTGGCGATGGGGCACTGCTTGTATCGCTCAATTCATCTGCGTTTGGAGACAACGTGGCAGATTGGGGACGGCTATTGGCCGAGATCGGCCATCACGTCGCGAAGGCTGCAGCTCTCAACGGTTACATGCAGGAAGACGAGGCGCAGGCTGCGCTGCGAGAGGCATTCACGGGAAGCTTTGAGGCGTCGTCGCCCAGCATGTCTGGCCAACTCAAAGGGCAGACGAAGCATTGAAAACGCAACGACGTTCTCTCGGGAGGATTGGGGGATTCCATTTGCAGGGCCAGCCGGCGTTACGGTCACTGTCGCCATTACTGTCACTTATGTTCCTTCTTGACGGTTCGAAGAGCATAACGCTTCACGCTTAAGAGGCGCAAACGACATGGCGACTGCAATTGAAAGCGATGACATGGACCGCATCTTGGCGTCTCCTCTTGCACGGAGATTGGCTAAGCAGGCCGGCCTCGATCTTGCGAACTTGCGGGGCTCAGGCCCCCGCAGCCGCATCATCAAGCGTGACGTCGAAGCCGCGCTTGGCACAGGGCAAGGCAGCACGTCGGCGGGTCAGGCTATTGCCACTGTGACCGGTCCATCCATCGCCGCTGTACCGGCGCTCTCGGATGAAAAGATCCTCGCGCTGTATGATAAGGGCACCTACGAGATCGCACCGCACGACAGGATGCGCAAGGTGATTGCGGAGCGCCTCACGATCGCCACGCAGACAATTCCTCACTTTTATTTGTCGATCGATTGCCGCCTGGATGACCTGATGCGCGCCCGCGAGCGCATGAACGCTGCCTCACCACACGAAGGCCCGCGCGCCTACAAACTCTCGGTCAATGATTTTATCATTAAAGCTATGGCACTCGCGCTGCAGGAGGTGCCTGCAGCGAATGCAACATGGACAGAAGGTGGGATGCTGCGCCACAGGTACTCCGACGTGGGCGTGGCCGTGGCGGTCGATGGGGGCCTATTCACGCCCATCATTCACCAAGCGGAGGTTAAATCCCTCTCAGAGATCTCCAACGAGATGCGCGATTTGGCCGAGCGCGCGCGCAAGCGCCGGCTCGCACCGCACGAGTACCAGGGCGGCACCACGTCAATCTCAAATCTCGGCATGTACGGCATCAAGAGCTTCGATGCCGTGATCAACCCACCGCACGCGACGATCCTTGCGGTCGGTACCGCGGAACGCCGCGCCGTTGTGGTCGGGGAGGCCATTGCGCCGGCAACCGTGATGAATGTGACTCTTTCTTGCGACCACCGTGTCGTCGATGGCGCAACGGGCGCAACCCTGCTTAGCGCCTTCAAGGCCTTTATTGAGGACCCGGTCCGGATGCTAGTATGAGGGCGCCTTGTGACCGTATACAGCGTAAATTAACCCATTCGGGCGGCACAAGGCGGCTCTCGGCGGTGTGACGAAGTAGGCACGCTAGCCTCATTTCCACTATATAGTGCCTGCAGATTAGGCGTTGAGGGCATAAGAAAAGGGCGCTCGGCTTGTGGCGACTCGGCGGCGAGACTAGAAGCGGGAAAATAGCGTGGGAGTATCTTTCCAAAGGCTTGAGCCTCGGAGTATTGCGCCATGAAGGCTAATTTTGAACTCTGCATCGCTTTTCTCGCGGCCACTTTTCTTGTCTCGGGATGTGCTCAGGACGGTACGATGACGACGGGCAGCCTAAATGCCGCCCCTGATCCGGCTTGCGTGACGCTCTCCTCGCAAATCAAGTCACTGGAAGACCAAGGCGTGCCTGAGAAGGTCGCCAAGGCGGAGGCGAAAAATCGTAAGCTGACCTCTTCGGATCTCGCCAAGGTCGCCCAACTCAAAAAAGCCAACGCAGACTTCCAGGCGAAATGCCCAAACATGCCACCCAAACCAAACGTCGCTGCGGCACCATCGAATGCAGATAAAAAAGCTGCTGCTGCTGCGAAACAGAAACTAGCAGCGAATGGGCCGCCGCCGATTCCCGCACACAAGCCTTCTGCTGCGTCTCTTGGGGCGACGAAAGTGAACGCTCAGGCCGAGAACAAGCCCGGCGCAGTGCAACCAACTATCAAGCCTTTTGCTGCAACTCTTGAGGCGACGAAAGCGAAAGCTCAAGCGGAGAACAAGCCGGGGGCGGTGCAACCATCTATTGAGACGGGAAGTATTTCAGGCGCACCATCAGCGCAGTCCAAGCCTGAGACTGCCCAAACAGCTCCCAAGACAGCGGTTCCTGTAAGTGCACCAGCAGCGCAGGATGAGGCTGAGGCGGCACAACTGTCCCCACTGCCGGAAATGCCAGTTCCTTCTGTTTTGGTACCATCGCAGTAAAGCGCGAAAACCTCATACGAGGGGCTTGCGCACAACGTTTTCGTGTGGTGAAAACACACTGTGGCTCGCCGCTGGTCGGCGGAGGGCAAGTTGGAGGACGCGGGGCATTAAGAGAATGCGCATTTCTAAGTGGGTTCTTACAAGCGCAGCGGCGTTAGGGCTTGCAGGATGTGCCGCCAATGGTGATCCTGGTGCAGCGGTGTTAAGCGGGGGACAGACGTGCCAATCCATTCGCGCTGATCTCAACCGCCTCGACAGCAAGGGCGTGCCGTCCCTCGTGGAACGGCAGAACGCCGGCAAGAATCTCTCAAAATCGCAAAAAGCTCAGGCTGATCTCTACAATCGGCTCTTGAACAACTATCTCGGCGCACGCTGCCACGTGTGATGAGCTGGGGGCTCGGCACCACTCGGCGCCGGGATGTTGCCCGAGCGGAAGGGTGCGTGCGCCATGACCAGCCGCGACTATGACATCATCGTCCTAGGCGCCGGGCCTGGCGGCTACGTCGCCGCAATACGCGCCGCGCAGCTTGGCCTTCGAACCGCGGTTGTCGAGCGCGCGCACCTGGGCGGCATTTGTCTCAACTGGGGTTGCGTTCCCACAAAAGCGCTTCTTCGTTCCGCCGAGATCTATCATATGACCGCCCGCGCGAATGAGTTCGGCGTGGTGCATGACGGAAAGACGCACGTAGATCTGGAAACACTGGTGGAGCGATCGCGCGGTGTGGCCGGCGAGCTCAATACCGGTGTTGGATTTCTACTCAAGAAGAACGGCGTCGATGTTATTTGGGGCGAGGCGCGCATCGCGTCGCGCGGAAAGCTCAGCGTCAGTGCCCTCAGGAAAAAATCAGGGATCTTTGCGCAGACCCCGACAAAGGGTGCGCTAGGTCCTGGTGACTACTCGGCGCAACACATTATCATAGCGACCGGTGCGCGCCCGCGCGCACTTCCCGGTATTGAGCCCGATGGCAAGCTGATTTGGACCTACTTTGAGGCAATGGTCCCGCCCATACTGCCCAAGTCGCTGCTCGTCGTTGGCTCAGGCGCTATCGGAATTGAGTTCGCATCGTTTTATCGCGCACTAGGCGCTGACGTGACGGTGGTCGAGATCCTTCCAGAGATCCTGCCCACGGAGGACACCGAAATTGCAGCACTTGCACGCAAGGCATTCGAGAAGCGCGGCATCAAGTTCTTCACAGGCGCTAAAGTAGAAGCGCTGAAAAGACAACCCGATGCTGTCACCGCTACCATCGAGCTTGGCAACGGCAAGCGCGAGACGATCAAGACGGAACGCGCGATCTCGGCGGTCGGCGTCGAAGGCAATGTCGAAGGGCTGGGTCTGGAGCAACTCGGCGTGGCGATTGATAAGGGGACCATCATTGCAGACCGCCTCGGGCGGACGAATGTGCCGGGTATCTATGCCATCGGCGATGTGGCCGGAGCGCCAATGCTAGCGCACAAGGCTGAGCACGAGGGTGTGGCGTGCGCCGAGGCGATCAAGCGGCTTGACGTACAAGGACTCGACAAGCTGCGCATTCCTCGCTGCACGTACTCCGATCCCCAAATCGCATCCGTCGGCCTGACAGAAGACAAGGCGAAAGCTGCCGGTCGCGAACTGCGCATTGGACGTTTTCCCTTTCGCGCCAATGGAAAGGCGTTGGCGTTGGGCGAGCGTGAAGGCCTTGTCAAAACCATCTTCGACGCCAATACGGGTGAACTGATCGGCGCACACATGGTCGGCGCAGAGGTGACCGAACTGATCCAGGGCTTCGTTATTGCGATGCAACTCGAGGCCACCGAGGAAGATCTCATTGCTACGGTCTTCCCACACCCCACACTATCGGAGATGATGCACGAGAGCGTGCTGGCCGCTTACGGTAGGGCCATCCATATCCCGCCGGCTGCCGGCCGCTGATGTCGACATCACTTTGCGGCTCTAGACCTTAGAGGAGGAACGAAAATGAACCTTGAGACACGCGCGCTGATCACCTTCCTCGTCATTGGCATCGTAGCAGGCTTCATCGCCTCACTAATTGTCGGCGGCAGCGGGATTGTGCGCTATCTTATCACCGGCGTGATTGGCGCCTTCGTCGGTGGTTATTTGTTCGACGTGCTGGGTGTCGACCTCGGGATCAAGAATCGCATTGCGTCGCAGATCGTCACTGCCTCGGTCGGCGCCATAGTTGTCATCATTCTGGCACGCCTCATCGCGTAACAAACAAAACATCAGTTCAGTAGGGGATTTGCGAGCGATGGAAGACTATTCAGTTTATTGGCCTTGGATCATCATGGCCCTAAATGGCCTCATCGCCGGTTGGATCGCCGGGTTGATCCTCGGCGGCGGTGGATTGATCCGCAACATCTTCGTCGGCATCATCGGGTCCTACATCGGCGGCGCCATGGTTCGAGCAAACCTGCTCAACCTGCCGTTTACCACCGGGTCCGAATTCGGCGACCAAATCGTGGTTTCGACCATCGGCGCGATCGTAATCATCATTCTGGCGCGTATCATTTCGCGTTAGCTTTGTCCTGTCGGAAAGATTGGGCTTGATAGGCGCCTCAGGGCTGGCCACGTTAGGTGGTGAAATGGCAGCATAGCTGCTGCTTGGAGCGTGTATGCAAAGCCTCTCGGCAAAAAAATGGACGTGAAGAGCCCAGTAGCTTCTGGCGCAGGATGGGAGCGCCCGGCAAAGCCTGTTTGGATCCGCGTCAAGGCGCCAGGCTCGCCGGTACTGGCGGAGACGGCGCGAATTGTTCGCGCGCACGGTCTGCACACCGTGTGCGAGGAAGCCAGCTGTCCGAATATCGGTGAATGTTGGGCCAAGCGCCATGCGACCTTCATGATGATGGGGGACACCTGCACGCGGGCCTGCGCCTTCTGCAATGTGCGCACTGGCATGCCGGGTCCGCTCGATCCCGACGAACCTGAGAACGTAGCCGACGCGGTGCGCGAGTTGGGGTTAAAGCATGTCGTCATAACATCGGTTGATCGCGACGATCTCGCCGATGGGGGAGCTCGCCACTTCGCCCACGCGATCACGGCGATCCGCACCCAACTGCCAACGGCGACTATCGAGGTCTTGACCCCAGACTTTCTGCGCAAAGAGGGTGCGCTTGAGACCGTCATTGATGCGGCCCCGAACGTCTTCAATCACAATCTAGAAACGGTGCCGCGACTCTATCTATCTATACGGCCCGGTGCGCGCTATTTCCATTCGCTGCGCTTGCTACAGCGCGCAAAAGAGATCAATCAGCATCTCTTTACCAAATCGGGGATCATGGTGGGCCTCGGCGAAACGCGCGAAGAGGTCATGCAGGTGATGGACGACCTGCGCGCCGCCGGCGTCGATTTCCTCACCATAGGACAATATCTTCAGCCGAGCCGCCGTCATGCCGAAGTGCAACGCTTCGTGCCGCCAAACGAGTTTGATGCCCTGCGCCGCATTGCTATCGCCAAAGGGTTTCTGCTAGTGGCAGCGAGCCCCCTGACGCGCTCCTCTTATCATGCTGCAGAGGATTTTGAGCGCCTCAAGGCTATGCGACGGTCGACCTGAGACGAGACGGAGTCACCTTTGCACACGTTCCAGACCACGCGGCGCGTGCCGTTCAGCGCCGAGCAGATGTTCGCGGTGGTGGCCGACGTCGAGCGCTACCCCGAGTTCTTGCCGTTGTGCGAGAGCATCGACGTGCGCTCCCGCAACAAGAAGGGTGCCGGCACCGAGCTTATAGCGACCATGGCGATTGGCTATCACGCCATAGCCGAGTCTTTTACAAGCCGCGTTTCGTTGCAGCCGGACAAGGGAGAGATCCTTGTTGCGTATTTGGATGGGCCCTTTTCACATTTGGAGAACCGGTGGGGCTTTCGAGATCTCTCCGGTGGCTCGGAGGTGTTCTTTCACATCACGTATGAATTCCGCTCGACCATACTGGCACTGCTCATGGGCTCCGTGTTCGATAAGGCGGTGCGAAAATTTGCCGACGCCTTCGAGGAGCGTGCACGCCAGATTTACAGCAATTCGGAAACGCCCACGCAGATTGCGACTCCTAGCAAATAGTAAGGTCGTGTTTGGCGATCTTTACCGGATCGTCTTTTCGAAGTTGCGTGCACTCTCTAGGCCGAGGGCCGTCTCCAGCCCGCGCACGCCGGTAAGGTTGGCACCATAGAGGTCGGCGTTAGAGAAATCCGCCCCTGTAAGGTTGGCGCCGGTCAGATCAGCCTGGGTGAGATCAGCGCTTTTGAGCAGAGCACGAGAAAGATCGGCGCCGCGTAGACTAGAAAACGCTAATAACGTGTAGCTCAGGTCTGCGTCAGCGAGTATCGCCCCGGAGAGATTGGCGCCCGTAAGCTCGGTGCGCCAAATGTGTTCGATGAAGCCTGTTTCGTTGAATGGCGCTAGCGATGCGCCGGTCAAGTTCGCTCCGCTGAGATTTGTGTGGTTGAAGCGACCAAAAATCTTAGCGCCGCGCAGATCAGCACCCGCGAAACTCGATGCCTCGCCAACGGTCGTCGAAAGAGATGAGAAGGCTGTAGGGCGCAACATCGTCGCACGCGCAAGGTTGGCGCCATCCAAGCGCGCACCGATAAGTATGACGCGATCGAGACGTGTATCGCTGAGATCGGTCTTCGAGAGATCTGCGCCCGAAAGGTCGGCGCCAAACAGATCGCTGCCTTTGAGCGTTGCGCCCTTGAAGTTGAGGCCGCTCATATCGAGTTCTCGAAGGTCCAAGTTGCTGAAATCGGGTGGCGCCGCCGCATCCGCGCGGAACAGGCGCGCAGTCACCTGGCGGGCGGTGAGGTCTGCGGCACGGGCCAGCGATGGCCCCGGCACCAGCACAGCAAGCATCGCGGCACCTGTCAAAAAACCAGGCCGGATTGCCATCTCCTCGTGCTCCTTGGTCGCAAACCTTTGAAACTTGTACTTGGGGACTAAGCCTTCGGTGCGGCAGGGCGACCTTCGGACAGCATAGTGTGTCCCATAGCAAGGGCCTTGCGAACGCTGGCAAGACGAATGGCGAGCCGGTCTAGATTTCCGAAGCGATATTCATGACAGAGTGTCGCCGATCCAGTGCGCGCAACAGCAACATAGACGAGGCCAACGGGCTTTTCGACAGTCCCGCCATCGGGTCCTGCGATACCGGTCACCGAGATCGCAATATCGACCCGGGCGCGGGTAAGCGCCCCCTCGGCCATCGCACGTGCCACTTCCTCGCTGACGGCACCTTGGCGCGCAATCAGCGCGCTATCGACGCCCAGCAGTTCGCATTTGGCAGCGTTGGAATAGGTGACGAAGCCACGCTCCAGAACCGCAGACGAACCGGGCACCTCGGTCAACAGTCCGCAGATGAGTCCGCCGGTGCAACTCTCAGCTGTTGCGAGCATGAGAGAGTGGCGCCGAAACTCCGCGAGGAGCGCTTCAGCATCGTGAAGAAGGTCGTCAGGAAACAGTGTGCTCATGCGGTACAGCAGACGAGGGAACGGCAATATGCGCGATCCCTAGTCTTGCGTGGACGTGTAGGCGCCGTCAAACAGGAGCGAGCTTTTCGGCCTGACTCAAAAGTCCATCGAGCACGTTGCGGCTCTCAGCCCCCATCGATGAGACAGCGCGCCTCTGTGTCTCCTGCCAAATTGGGAAGGCATCCTGCAAGATGGCTTGGCCCTTGGCGGTCAGATGCAAGCCACGGCCACGGCGTCCAGCGGGCGGATCCATAAGGATATGGCCCAGCGCCAACAAGCGCTTCAGATTTCGCGACAGCGTCGACTTCTCGATGTCAAGCTCATGGCCAATCTCAACAGCTGTAATGCTGTCGCGAGCCGCCAGTTGTGCGAGCAGTGTGTATTGGCTTGCTGTGATGCCGAGCGGGCGCATGGCATCGTCATAGACCCGGGTAATAATACGTGACAGTTGGCGAACGCGCGTCGCAAGACAGGCCCCCGCCGTCGTCTCAGCTATGTCCGCAATACTGGCTGTTTCTACTGGTTTGCGCTCCAGCGTCTGCGTCATGACATTCATTGGCGGCCCCCGAATTTGTTCGTGGTCATACAACCCCTTGAGACGTGATGCCGCGATTCTGCTGTAAGGGTCAACGCGTGTGATAGGGAAAGGCGAGACGAATCGAATCAGCGTGGCAGAAGAACCGTCGCGCTGGCGATGGCCGCGATACCTTCGCGCCGCCCAATAATGCCAAGCCCTTCAGTCGTCGTCGCCTTAACGCCGACGCGCCTAGTATCGATTTGCAGATAGCTGGCAATGGCTTGGCGCATTGCCGTGCGATGTGGGCCGACGTTGGGAGCCTCGCAAATGAGTGTCACGTCCACGTTCGAGATTTGGCCGCCAAGGGAGCGCACGCGCGCTGCAGCATCCTCGACAAAAAGGCGTGAATTGGCGCCCTTCCAGGTTGGATCGGACGGCGGAAAATGCTCACCGATATCACCGTCCCCAATAGCGCCGAGAATAGCGTCGGTCAGGGCATGCAGACCAACGTCGGCATCCGAATGACCGTGAAGACATTGCGTATGCGCAACATTAACCCCGCACAAACACACGTGATCGCCCGGTGCGAACGCGTGCACATCAAAACCGGTGCCTGTTCGCGTTTCGAGTGGGGGAAGGGCCGGGATCAGCATCCGCTCGGCAAGGGCAAAATCTTCCGACGTCGTAATCTTCATATTCGTGCTGGAGCTTGGCACGAGTCGCACGGTGAGGCCCGCCCATTCGGCAATGGCCGCATCGTCGGTAAAACTGCCCTGGCCCGCCTCCAGGGCGCGCCGGTGGGCGTCGAGTATAGCTGAGAAGTGAAAGGCCTGCGGCGTCTGTGCACGCCAGAGATTTGCGCGATCAATGGTCTCCGTGATCGTGCCTGCCTCGGTGGAGCTCTTCAATGTATCGGAGAGCGGTGCAGCCGCTATGGCTCCTGGAGCGTTCTCAAGCGCGATAAGAAGCCGCTCAATGAGATCGAGGTTTAGGAACGGGCGAGCCGCATCGTGGATCACAATGCGGTCAGGTTCGCGCGAGCTCATGGCCTCAAGCCCTAGGCGAACCGACTCCTGGCGGCTGGCGCCGCCCGCAATCGGCGTTTGGAAACGATCCCCAAACGGAGCAACGGCCGCGTCATAAAGCCCCCGATCGTCGGGATGAATGACGACCCCGATCGCACCGATCTGAGGGCTCCGCGATAGAGCACGCAGCGAATGCGTCAGTACCGGCATGCCCGCAAGCGGCCGATATTGCTTAGGGACTTGGCTGGCAGCTCCAGCACGCTCCCCGCGCCCTGCCGCCACGATCACCGCTACTGTTGTCGTCATTGCCGTTCATGCCGCCAGAAATCTGCAGCCTGCTTAGACACGTAAGAGAGCTACGGCAATTGTGGATGAGGTTGTTCGCACTTGCGAAGAGGGGAAATTGGCCCTATTCTGCTCAAATGAAGGGCATGACGGGATATTGCCTATTTTGTAGGCAAATATGATCGTATCATATTGTAGCACGCTCCAGATCGGATCGCAGACCGCTCCAAATGGCGTTCTGCTGGCACCGATGTCCGGCGTGACGGACGTCCCGTTTCGCCGTCTTGCGCATCGGCTTGGCGCCGGGCTCGTCGTCTCAGAAATGGTGGCGAGCGAAGAACTCGTGCGTGAGCGCCCTGACGTTCTGCGCCGCGCTGAGGGCCGTGACCTTGCCCCGTTTGTCATTCAGCTCGCCGGGCGGGAGGTGCGTTGGATGGAGGAGGGCGCACGCATTGCCGAAGCCAGTGGCGCCAACATCATCGATATCAATATGGGCTGCCCGGCCCGTCAGGTCACCGGCAAGCTTTCCGGCAGCGCACTCATGCGCAATCTCGATCACGCGCTGTCGCTGATTGAGGCCATCGCAAATGCCGTTCGTGTTCCCATCACGCTCAAGTTGCGTTTGGGCTGGGACGACAAATCCCGTAATGCGCACCAGCTTGCTCGTCGTGCTGAAGACGCTGGCGTCAAGCTCATTACGGTGCACGGGCGCACGCGTTGCCAGTTTTTTAAGGGGCGCGCTGATTGGACCGCCGTTCGCGACGTCGTTGACGCCGTTTCAATCCCCGTCATTGTCAACGGTGACATCTGCTCGCTTGGCGATGCAAAGGTCGCACTGGATGCCTCCGGTGCCTCTGGCGTCATGGTGGGCCGGGGAGCTTATGGCGCACCCTGGATGCCAGGCCGCGTGGCGCAATTCCTTTCGACGGGCCGAGACCGCGGAGAGCCGCCGCTCTGCGAGCAGGCACGTATCGCACGCGAGCACGTCGAAGGAATGCTGTCGCACTATGGCATGGGCTTGGGTCTGCGCAACGCCCGCAAGCATATCGGCTGGTACCTGGAGACGAGCGGGCGGGCGGTAGAGATTGTGAAGGCCTGGCGCCGGCGGCTGTGCAGCGACGACAATGCGGGGCGCGTACTCAGCGGCCTCGATCAATTCTATGACGACACACAGGAGGCTGCGGCATGACTGAGTCTGCCACTGCCACAAAGCTTCCCCCAACGCCGCGCCGTCCGGTCGAGCACGATTTGCTGCTCGCCGCACTGCCCCATCCTATCCTTGTGCTCGCGCAGGACAACCGTATCGTCTATGCGAACGCTGCGTCGGAAGCGTTCCTGTCTGCCGGTGTCGCGCTGTTGAAACGGGCACAACTCGATGAAATCGTCGCCTACGATTGCCCGTTAATTGCGCTGGTCGATGAGGTGCGTCGCTCCGGTTCGACAGTCAACGAATACGGCGTGGAGATCACAACGCCCAAGTTCTCCGGTCCCAAGCTTGTCGATATCTACGGCGGGACGCTGCCCGATCAACCCGACCTTGTCGTCCTGATGCTCCAGCAGCGCAACATGGCGTTAATGATCGAGCGTCAGCTGACCCATCGCGCCGCGGCCCGATCGGTGTCAGGTCTTGCAGCTGTTTTGGCGCATGAGATCAAGAACCCGCTTTCCGGTATCCGAGGCGCAGCACAGCTTCTGGAGCAAGAGGTTTCAGATCAGGACCGTTCGTTGACGCAGCTCATCTGTTCGGAAACCGATCGCATCCGCAAGTTGGTCGACCGAATGGAGGTATTCGGCGACGAACGTCCGCTCAACAAGGAGCCGGTCAACATTCATGATGTGCTCGATCACGTCCGGCGGCTGTGTGAGTCGGGTATCAGCCGGGGCATACACTATTTGGAAGATTATGATCCCTCGCTTCCGCCTGTGCCCGGCGATCGCGATAAGCTCGTGCAAGCGTTCTTGAACCTGATGAAAAACGCGATTGAGGCCATTGGCGAAAACACCGATCACGGCCGCATCGTCATGCAGACGTCGTTCCGGCC
>CAZURR010000069.1:0-13953 GCA_964622715.1 uncultured Hyphomicrobium sp.
TTGTGAGGGCAGCCCTGGGAACGTCATGTACGTTCCTGGAGCAAAGGTGCTGGGGCTCTTGAGCCATTTGTCAAGGTTAGCCTTGTCCCAGACGCCGGTGTGTTTCTTCAATGCGGCAGAGAAACTAAAGCCTGGTTTGCTCGCAATCTTCGTACCGTAGACGCCATAGAGATTCGGGCCAACACGGGTGCCGCCCCCCTTGTTGAAGGTATGACATACGCCGCATTGCGTCTGAGCAATTTCCTTGCCGCGTTCGGCAGGCGTTTCGGCGTGACTTGCTTTGTCCGCGCCAGCCTTGTCCGATGAATCCGTGGATTTTATCGCAACGTCCGGCGTGCGCGGGGCTGCTACTTCGCCCTGTTCTGCGAGCGCGACGCCGAAGTAGGCAGCAACAGAGCGGCGCCAGTCCTGATTTTGAAGCAAGTCTTCTATGGCCTGATCCGAAATGCGCGGCGCGTGCGCCAACTTGAAGGCGCTCATCGCAAGCACCGGGGAGTCCCATTGGCCCGTAAAGTCCACGAGTTGGAAGGGTACGACGACCTTGTATCGATCAAAGCCGAGAACCCCCCCGCGATCGATCACAGCATAGAGTGTCTGACCGCTTGAACTGTCAATAACGAGGCCGGATAGCGTGCCGAGCGCTTGGCTATATTCACTCTCGCTGCGCACCTGAAGGCCAACGATGTCGCTCGACACGATGAAGAAGGGTCTGCGCTTTGCTGGGGCACTAGCGCTCGGCGCAGCAGGGGGTGTCGCTGCCGCCGGGGCTTCGGAGGATGGCGTTGCCTTGGATGTTTCAGCGGCCGGTTTTTCCTTGGATGTGGTCGCCGCTTTGGCAACAGGAATAGCTACTTGGGATCGCCAGGAGGCGACTAAGTGGGCCGTTGCATCGGGTACAGCCTGATTGCCCAAGCTTGTGCGCACGTAGTTGGCAATGTCGGCAATATCCTGGTCGGTGAGCGCGCCGGCAAACGAGGGCATGGCCAGCAATCCGTTTCGCGCAGGGACGCCTTGGAGTACTGCGGAGAGTATATCGTAGGGCTGAGCTGCAACGACAGTGGGATTGTCGGCAAGTGGCGGCACTTTGCCTAGCATGCCCTTTCCGGTCTTTTGGTGACAAACGGCACAATGCGTATCGAAGAGTTTCTCGGCGCGCGCTTCCACCTTGGGGGCAAGCTTAGCCACCTTGGCCGGGCGCAGCATCTCACCCTTTCCAGCGTCATCGTCGAATATGTATGTTGCGATGTCTGCGATATCGCTTTCCTTCAGTTTGGAAATGCTATCGTGTACGACGACCTGCATGGGGCCGAGTGTCGTTGAGTCACTGGTCTCGCCCTTCTTCAGAAAGTCGACGAGATCAGCCTTGTCCCATTTGTTGATTGTCTTGAGGGCCTCAGGCGTAATGTTGGGTGCGAACCAAGTATCGAGTTTACTCCCCTCAAAGCGCTCGCTTGGAATTGTCGCGCCCATGATATTGCGCGGAGTATGGCAAGCGCCACAGTGGGCAAGCGCCTGGACGAGATAGGCGCCCCTGTTCCAGGCAGCGCTCTTTTTCTTGTCTGTCTGATAAAATCCTTCATCAAAGAACAGCACGCGCCAAAAGAACATCATCGAGCGGATGCTGAACGGAAAGCTTAGCCCGTTCTCCTTTCTCGCCTTATTGATTGGCGGCAGGCTGCGCAGGTAGGCCCACAGTGCCTTGAGGTCCGCCTCCTCTATCTTCGTGAAGTGAGGGTAAGGCATCGCGGGATAGAGATATGCGCCATCAGCGCGAATGCCGTCGTGGACAGCATTCTTGAAGTCATCGAAGGTCCACTTGCCAATCCCTGTCTCGGGATCGGGCGTAATGTTGGGCGAGTAGATTGTCCCGAACGGCGTGTTGATCGCCAGCCCGCCGGCAAACTTATTTTCCGGCGTGGCCGTGTGACAGGGCATGCAATCCCCCGCCAGCGCGATGTAGCGACCGTGTTCGACTAGGCTCTTGTCCGGTTCAGCCTTCGCGTCCGTCGTGTTGGCAAGGGCACTCCCCGCGAGAATGAAGGTGCCAATAACGCCGACGCGGACGCATTCGGGGATCATCTTAAGCCTTACCG
This sequence comes from uncultured Hyphomicrobium sp., assembly GCA_964622715.1. Lineage (GTDB taxonomy): Bacteria > Pseudomonadota > Alphaproteobacteria > Rhizobiales > Hyphomicrobiaceae > Hyphomicrobium_A. Next base: position 2,094 of record CAZURR010000069.1, read on the forward strand.
CCGTACTCGCGGGTGCCGGTCTCATGCGGCAATCCCACCTCCATCGGAAGTCAACAGTATCAGACCGATCGTAAGATTGAGCAACAGTATTGTCGTGACGAGTCACGAGGGCAGCGTTAAGCTTATTCGTCGAGTGCAGTGTCAGTTGATAGCTGTTTGCTGACGCGAAGAGGATTTGGTAGCGTTCGGCATCATGCTCATAGTCGTTCGCCGGCCTGACCACATGAGCGCTCAATACGCGACGCGGATGCGGTCATCTTTAATCGCACGTAGGCCTTAGGAGCGAATGCCACGATGCGGGCGAGCTTCCTGTATATCGCTGCCGCCATTGGCCTAGCCGCCCTTCTGGGCGCAGATCACGCATTGGCGGGCTTTGGTCAACCCTCTCCCTGGCAAGTAGGGTTGCAGCACGCGGGCACACCGGTGATGGACTCAATCATCGGTTTTAACGATGTGCTCCTCTATATCATGACGGCAATAGCGGGGCTGGTATTCGTGCTGTTGATTACGGCGATGGTGCGCTTCAACAAGCATGTCCATCCCACGCCGTCGAAGAGAACTGGCAACTGGCCGCTCGAGATTGCCTGGACGCTGATCCCATTCTGCGTCGTGGCGATCATCGTATTCCTGTCATTTCACTTGCTGTTCTTCGAGGAAGATATCCCGCGCGCGGATCTCACCGTGAAGGCAACAGGCCATCAGTGGTTCTGGGGTTACAGCTATCCCGATCACGGCAATTTCAAATTCTATTCCGAGATGCTCAACGATGCGAGTCGCAAGCCAGGACAACCGCGACTGTTGGCCGTCAACAATGATTTGGTCGTCCCCGTGAACAAGGTCATTCGCGTCCAGGTCATCGGCGGCGATGTCATCCACTCCTTCTCTGTTCCCTCGTTTGGCATCAAGGTCGACGCGATCCCGGGCCGGCTAAACGAGACATGGTTTCAAGCCATGCGCGAAGGGATGTACTACGGCCAGTGCTCCGAGTTGTGTGGCATGAATCACTCTTTCATGCCGATTGCCGTCCGCGTCGTTAGCGAGCAGGAGTTCGACGCGTGGATCGAAGAGGCCAAAAAGAAGTTTGCCCAGGGTCCTTTGTCCGGGTCGACCGAGACCGTTGCACTAGAGTCAATAGGTGCTGAAGAGTAGCGGGGGACGACCCCGAGCCGTCAAACCATTGCGATCGAAGGGTCCGAGTATGGAAGGAACGACGACGGCTCCCAGCTCAGGTGCGGCGCACGATCGTCCGTTGGACTGGCGCCGCTTTCTCTATGCGACAAACCACAAGGACATCGGCTCGCTGTATCTCGTGTTCGCCCTATGCGCGAGCCTTGTTGGTACCGCGCTGTCCGTGGTCATTCGCCTTGAGCTGCATGAGCCCGGCCTGCAATTCTTTACCAATCCCCAGTACTACAATGTTGTCGTGACCGCGCATGGTTTGGTCATGATATTCTTTGTGCTCATGCCCGCGCTGATCGGTGGCTTCGGCAACTGGATGGTGCCGCTCATGATCGGAGCGCCGGACATGGCGTTCCCGCGCTTGAACAACCTGTCATTTTGGTTGCTCGTTGCCTCGTTCACGATGTTCATCAGTTCGGCGTTTTTTGGCGGCGCACCAGGAACCACTGGTGCCGGTACCGGATGGACGCTTTATCCGCTCCTGTCGACCAAAGGTCATCCAGGTCCATCAGTCGACTTTGTCATACTGGCGTTACATCTGGCCGGTGCATCCTCCATCCTGGGGGCCATCAATTTTATCACGACGATCTTGAACATGCGTGCGCCGGGCATGACGATGCACAAGTTGCCGCTTTACGTTTGGTCGATCCTGATAACGGCGTCCATGCTCGTACTGGCCCTTCCGGTGCTCGCTGGTGCGGTCACCATGCTGCTTGTCGACCGGAATTTCGGCGCTACCTTCTTTAATCCGCAGGGAGGCGGCGATCCCCTCTTGTTTCAGCACTTGTTCTGGTTCTTCGGACATCCAGAAGTCTACATCATGATCCTGCCCGCCTTCGGCATCATCAGCACTGTCATTGCTACCTTCGCTAGGAAGCCGATCTTTGGCTATCTGGGTATGGTCTATGCGATGGTGTCGATCGGCCTAATCGGTTTCGTCGTGTGGGCCCACCACATGTACACCGTTGGGCTTTCAGCCGACGTGCAGGCCTACTTCGTCGCCGCAAGCCTAGCGATCGCGGTGCCGACCGGAATCAAGATCTTCTCGTGGATTGCCACGATGTGGGGAGGCTCAATCGAGTTTCGCACGCCCATGCTGTGGGCGATCGGCTTCATCTTCCTGTTTACCATCGGTGGCGTCACTGGAGTGATGCTGGCCAATGCGGGTATCGATCGCGTTCTCCAAGACACCTATTTTGTCGTCGCGCACTTCCACTACGTGCTCTCGCTTGGCGCTGTCTTCGGCATCTTCGCCGGCTGGTACTACTGGTTCCCGAAGATGACGGGCTACTTGCTGTCAGAGACGATTGGACACGTGCACTTCTGGGTGACGTTTGTTGGGGTCAACTTGCTGTTCTTCCCGCAGCATTTCCTAGGCCTCGCGGGAATGCCGCGCCGTGTGGCTGATTATCCAGATGCCTTTGCGGGTTGGAATTACGTGTCCTCGACCGGCGCCTATTTGGCGGGGCTTGGCGCACTCATCTTCTTCTACGGCATGGCAGAGGCGTTCTATCGCAAGCGGGCCGCGCCCGACAATCCTTGGGGGGAGGGGGCAACGACGCTTGAATGGACGCTGTCGTCGCCGCCACCGTTGCATCAATTCGAGGTGCTGCCGCGCATCCAGTGAGGGCCCGCAGGAGCCCGCTCTAATCTAAATGGTCCAGGATCACCGAACGCGGTCGCACAGCGCAAGATGACGGAGAGAACGGAAATGGCCGAGGCGCAGCCAGGTCAACATGAGTATCAGCTCATCGAGCCGAGCCCGTGGCCGATCCGCGGAGGAATCTCGGCGCTGTTACTTGCGTCTGGTCTGCTCATTTGGATCTATGATTTGATCTGGCCGCCATGGATTGTGTTCGCCCTAGGTGTGCTGGGCGTTGCCGGCACCATGGTCGGATGGTGGCGCGAAGTCATTCGCGAGGGCGAAGCGCACGCTCACACACCAGTTGTGCAGATTTCCCTACGTTACGGCATGATATTGTTCATCTGCTCGGAGGTGATGTTCTTCGTTGCGTGGTTCTGGGCCTATTTCAACACCGCGCTCTTCCCCGCCGACACGCAACAGATCGTGCGAGATCAGGTCATCGGTGGTCAATGGCCGCCACAGGGTATCGTGACCTCAAATCCCTGGGAGCTACCGCTGCTCATGACGGTGATCCTTTTGACTTCGGCCGGGACAATGACGTGGGCACACCACTCGTTGCTGAAAGATAACCGTAGAGGGCTCAAGATCGGGCTGATCTGCACCGTGATCTTAGGCATTACGTTCACGGGCGTCCAAGCCCATGAATTCCTGACCGCGCCATTTAACTATGGCGGTAACGTTTATGGCGGGATCTTCTTCATGGCCACCGGCTTCCACGGCGCCCATGTTATCATTGGCACGATCTTTCTGACGGTTTGCCTTGGGCGAGCCTTCGCCGGGCAATTCACGCGCCAAGAGCATTTGGGACTGATTTTTGCCGCGTGGTATTGGCACTTCGTCGATGTCGTTTGGCTGTTTTTGTTCGCCTTCGTCTACGTATGGGGCACGTGATCGCCGAGACGGCGTAGCCAGACAAGAAATCCCCCGCCGCATTGCGTAGTTCCTTAGCTCGCTAGGCATCTTTACTTTTTGACGAAAACGCTTTGAACTTGGAGCCGGTGGTGCATCTCACCTCTGCCGTAACGAGTCGCAGGATCGCATAACAAAACGATGGCCATTGTCCGCTTCGCGTTGAGATTCCCGCACACGTTCTTCGTGCTCGCCGCGTTGATCCTCTTTCTCGGCATTACGGCCATTCGCACCATGCCGGCCGACATTTTTCCCGAGATCAATATCCCGGTCGTGACTGTAATCTGGCAGTACACAGGCCTCAGCACGCCGGATATGGAACAGCGCATCACCGTCTATAGCGAGTACGCGATCAGCGCGAACGTTAGCGGGATCAAAAACATCGAGGCGCAGACGCTAAATGGCGTGTCGGTGCAGAGGATTTACTTCCAATCGGACGTCAATATTGATCTTGCCATCGCGCAGGTCATTTCTGCCACAAGTTCCATTCGCGCTCTTATGCCGGCAGGAACCCAACCTCCTATTGTCCTGCAATTCAACGCGTCGAGCGTTCCGGTCCTGCAGCTTAGTCTGACCTCTGAGACGCTCAATCAAGTGCAGCTCTATAATTACGGCATCTATCGATTGCGTCAGGAACTCGCGCCCGTTCAGGGTGTCACATTTCCAGCCCCCGATGGAGGGGCCTGGCGACAGATCATGGTCGATATCGATCCGAAAAAGCTCCTGGCAAAGGGTTTGACACCGACCGATGTGGTGAAAGCGATCAATGCACAAAGCCTCACGCTGCCGTCAGGTTTGGCCAAAATTGGCGAGAAACAATACACGATTCGCACCAACGCGATGCCGCCGACTATCGAGGCGCTCAATAACATTCCAATCAAGTATGAAGACGGTGCAACGGTTCTCATACGTGACATCGGGCATGTCCGCGACGGTTCGGCAGTACAGCAGAACGTTGTGCACGAAAACGGCGAACCAGCTGTCCTTTTGACTGTCATCAAAAACGGCAACGCATCGACGCTTTCAGTGGTCGACGGAGTACTCTCCGTGCTGAAGGTGGCGCGTGCTGCGGCTCCACCAGGTCTCGAGATAAACGAGCTATTCAATCAATCGCAGTTCGTCATGGAGGCGATTGCGGATGTCGTTCGAGAAGGTGGGATTGCGGCGGTACTGACCGCATTGATGATTCTCTTATTTCTCGGCTCGTGGCGATCAACCATTGTGGTCATGATTGCCATCCCACTTTCGATCCTTTCTTCGATCGTTGGCCTCTATTTCACCGGTCACACCTTGAATATTATGACGCTCGGCGGCTTGGCGCTTGCGGTAGGCATCCTGGTCGACGATTCGACAGTGACAATCGAGAACACGCACCGCTTGTTGAGCGAAGAAGGTAAGCCACTTCCTGAGGCGACGCTCTACGGCTCTGCCGGCATCGCCGTGCCGACCTTGGTGTCAACACTTGCCATCAGTTGTGTGTTCACGTCCGTCATTTTTCTCGAAGGACCAGCAAAGTATCTCTTCACGCCACTTGGTATCGCCGTCATTTTCGCGATGTTGGCCTCCTATATCCTGTCGCGGACTTTGACGCCAATTACCATCGGTCTCCTCCTTAAGAACGAGTGGCAGAAGAAGCAGGATGGCGCACGGCGGGGCCGGTTCGCCCGATTTCATTCCGCGTTTGAGCATGGCTTTAACAACATGCGCGAAGGCTATGTGCGGCTGCTGACTAGGTTGCTTGAGCGGCGCTTCATCGTTCCCGTCGCAGCCGTTCTGGTGCTCGCGCTCGGCGCGGTCTTGTTCATGGCCGTTGGGCGCGATTTCTATCCTCTCGTTGATGGCGGTCAGATGAAGCTTCATGTCCGCGTGCCGGCAGGTATGCGTCTTGAGGCAACCGCCAAAATCTTTCATGAGATCGAGAATAAGATTCGTGAAGTCATTCCAGAGCGCGATCTGGAGCTCATTGTCGACAACATCGGGGTGAATGCGGTTGACTACAATCTAGCGTTTTCCGACGGTTCAACCATTGGTTCCAATGATGGCGTCATCCTGGTGGCGTTGAAGGAAGGCCACGCGCCGACGGCCGAATACCAGCGCAAACTGCGCGAGGTGCTGCCGGCTGCGTTTCCCAACGTGATCTTCTATTTCCAGGCGGCAGATATGGTCACGCAGATTCTCAACTTTGGATTGCCCGCGCAGATTGATGTTCGCACTGTGGGCTATGACCGGGATACTAATCTGCGCGTGGCCAAAGAACTCCGGCTGCGCCTGGCAGCTGTTCCAGGGTTCGTCGACGTGCATCTCCAGCAGGAGGTCGACTCACCAGCATTTTTCGCAACGATCGATCGGCTCAAGGCGATCCAGTTTGGGCTTACGGCGGAAGACGTTGCGAACAATATAAACATAAGCCTGAGCTCTTCCAGTCAGGTTACGCCGAACTACTGGACAGACCCAAAGCTAGGGATCCCCTACGCGCTTGCGGTCCAGACGCCGCAGTACTGGGTGAGCTCCATGGGCGAACTCGAAAACACGCCGGTCTCCACTGGCGTCGCGCCATCGAACGACTATTCGAAGGGGCAGCCGATACCTGGCTTGTTGAGCAACATCGCGACGCTGAAACGCGACAGCGTTCCGACCAACGCCAAGCAGACGAACATACAGCCCGTTTTCGAGGTCTACGCGAGCATCCAGGGGATCGATCTGGGCACCGCTTCCGACGCAATAAGCGAGATTGTTGCGGACCTGGAAAAGCAACTCAAACCCGGCAATTCCATCCAGATCGTCGGCCAGATCGACAGCATGGACGAATCCTTTCACGACTTGGGAATAGGGCTCATATTTGCTTCCGTGTTTGTCTATCTGTTGATGGTCGTGAACTACCAGAGCTTTGGCGTACCGTTCGTCGTCATTCTGGCGCTGCCCGCAACATTCGTCGGCATTCTTGTAATGTTGTTTGTAACGGGGACCAGCTTGAGTGTGCCTTCGCTGATGGGGGCAATCATGGCTGTTGGTGTCGCTTCCGCAAATTCTATTCTACTGGCTACGTTTGCGCGCGACGAGCACTTGGCGGGCAAGACGTCCTATGAGGCGGCGATAAGCGCGGGGCGTACGCGAATTCGCCCTGTGTTGATGACGGCTTCGGCCATGATCGTCGGCATGATCCCTATGGCTATCGGTGGGCCTGGCCAGGAGCAGAATGCTGTGCTGGCGCGGGCCGTCATTGGCGGGCTTTTGTTTGCCACTCCGACGACGCTTCTGGTTGTCCCGTACTTGTTTGCTATGCTGCGAAAGCGAGACGACGGCATAACAGAGCATGGCGTGTTCAAAGAGGGCACCGTATGACTGATACCGGACAACAGAGTGAGAAAGATTCACCGGTAAAGCAAGAGACAACGCGCAGCTGGAGAGGACGGCTGTTTGGGTTCGGTGTGCTCGTCGTGCTCCTGTTGGGGCTATCCTACGGCGCTTGGCGCAACTACGTGCAAAATCGTCAGGTATTGGAGACGGCCCAGAAGAGCCGTGACAAGATCCCAAGCCTGAATGTGGCTAAGGTGAAGGCAAGCGACCCAATCATTGATGTCACGTTGCCGGCCACGACATTGGCCTTCACCGCCGCGAACATCTATGCCCGCGTGAGCGGTTATATCTCCAAGCGCAACGTTGACATCGGGGATCGCGTCAAGATAGGCGATTTACTGGTAGAAATCTCTGCACCAGAGATTGACCACCAGCTTGCTCAGGCTGAGGCGACGCTTGCCCAAAACAAGGCGGCGGTCGAGCAAATACTTGCGAACAAGGAACTCGCGCGTGTCACAGCTACGCGCGAAGATCCCCTAGTACGCAAAGGTTTTGAGAGCAAGCTGCAGGGCGACACCAACCAGCTCAATCTCAAAGCGCAAGAAGCTGACGTTGCTGTCGCGAAGGCAAATGTCGCGGCCCAGGAAGCTTCGGTTAAGGTGGCACGTCAACAGAAAAAATATCTAAGTGTCCTTGCCCCATTCGACGGCATCGTGACCAAGAGGAATGTCAATATCGGTGACCTCGTGCAGGGCGATGCGACGAGCGGCACGTTTATGTTCACCGTTATGGAAAGCGAAGTGATTCGAACGCAAGTCTACGTGCCGCAGGACCAGGCTTTCGGCTTAGCTGCTGGCGTGGAGGCTATCGTGCGCGTTCCCGAAATGCCCGGCCGCACCTTCCCTGGCAAGGTAACGCGCGTCGCCGACGCGTTGCAGCCTGGCACGAGGACCTTATTGGCCGAGATCGACATTGAAAATCCCGACGGAGCCCTGACGCCGGGAGTCTACGGCACAGTTGAGCTGCATATTCCACGCAAGACACCCTCCCTCTTGGTGCCCGCTTCAGCGATCATCTTCAATCAGCAGGGTATGCAAGTCGCGGTGGTCAAGGATGGTATCGCTCACATTCAGAAGATAACGGTCGCGCGCGACTTAGGAACGGATATTGAGGCGCGCGACGGCGTCAAGGAAGGCGACGAGGTTATCCTCAATCCTCCGGTTACGCTCGCGAATGGAGACAAAGTGACCATTCAACCGGCGAAAAAGTCGCCGGCCAAAGAATGAACGCTGCAGGCTCTCGCGCCTAAGCGTGTAAGACTGAATTCAAATCATAAACAAGGAGGAAGCTCTGGGTCTATGTGACCGCGCATAACCTCGAGCACTCTTACGCACGAGCGCCAGTGCGTGAGTTCATGCCAATTTGGCAGCTGCGATGCATCCCATCCGCCACCAAGCGCCTGGATTAGGCTAACGCTGGAAATAAACCGGCTCTGAAGGGTCGCAAGTGCCGCTTGCTCGTTGGATAGCAGAATTTCTTGCGCCTGGATGATCGCGGTTATACTGACGGTGCCAGCCTCGTACTCGGTGAGTGCAATCTCAAGAGATTCACGCGATAGCCGTACGGCGTCGTCCTGCACACTCTGCTGATCTGCTAGGATTCGCTGACTCGACAGCTCATCTTCGACCTGCTGGAAGGCGCTAAGCACTGTCTGTCTATAGACGGCGACCCTCTGGTAGTAGGCCGCAAGCGCGGCAGCCACTTGCTCCTTTCGTAAACCGCCATCGATGATTGTCTGTACCGCGGCGATGCCGACCGACCATACCTCGTTAGCGACCGCGACCGGGAACGCAGATGTGCCCACATAGCCGGCTACGGCGTTCGGCAGGACCCCGCCGCCGAATCCGGACAGGCTTATGTCGGGAAAGTATGCCGCCACGGCCACGCCGATAAGTGCGTTTTGGCCGGCAATCCGGCGTTCCGCCGCTGCGATGTCGGGGCGCCGTTCGAGAAGAAGAGAAGGAATGGTTGGAGGCACGTACGGTACGTCTTCCATCAGCTGGTCTGGCATGATCGAGAATTCGGAGGGAGGCACGCCAATCAGCACCGCGATAGCGTGCTCGAACTGCGCGCGCTGAATGCCGACGTCAATGGCCAGCGCTTCGGCTGTCCTCACTTGAGTCTTGGCAGCGATCACGTCGTAGCGGGATACGACACCGCGATCGAATCGCGCCTGCGTTATTGTGAGCGTGCGTTTGTATGCGGTGACGGTGGAATCGAACAGACGTTGCAGCGAGTCGGCTGCTCGCAAATTAAAGTAGGCAAGCGCTAGCTGCGTCTGTGCCAACAGCGTGGCATTAGCGAGGTCCGCAGCACTGGCCTGCGCATCGGCGACGTTGCTTTCGATCGTTCGCCGTATCCTGCCCCAGACGTCAAAGTCCCATGTTGCCAGCGTATCAAGTGTTACAGTGGATTTTGTTATGTTCTTTGCAGCAGAATCGCCTGCGGCTTTGCCAGCGCCGCTGCCCTCATGCCAGCGATTAGGACTGTATTGCAGGCCTATCGTTGGAAACAGTTCGGAGCGGGCTTGACGCACGAGAGTGACGGATTGGCGATATGCGGCTTCAGCAGCGGCGATATTCTGGTTCGAGACCTCGACCTGGCGTTCTAAAGAATCGAGCGTCGGATCGCCATAGATGGTCCACCAATCGCCGCGGACAATTCCATCACTAGGTTGGGCGATCTTCCATCCCGGCAGCTCGCTGAAAGCATAGGGTACCGGCGCGGGCGGTGGTACATAATCGGGGCCGACGGCGCAGGCTCCAACTGATGCCGCCGTGATCAGTGAGATGATCCTGACAGTACTTTTTGCTTGCGCACGGCGTCGTCGGCGCGGAATCGAACTCCCTGAGAAGGAGTCTCCGGATTGCCGATTGGTCGAGGCCACCGCTATTTGGTCGTTAGAGTGCCGCCGCAGTATAGTAGGTTGCATTGAGTTGTTCCACGCTGGCCGGCTATTATTGAAACGCGACGGTCACAGCTTGGTTCGTTACGCCTACGCGTAATCATCTCCCCACTGACGGTCCCATAAACATCGATTCGCCATGCGAATCGTCGAGTTGAAACGAAAAGTTAGCGTTATGGTGCCCCTCAACAACTAATTGCTTAGCCCGCAGACAAATTCCCATCGCACGTCATCCTTTTGACGAAGGGCCTGCGCGATTCGGCAGGTGCCATCTCGCGTCTTGGCAGGCAGCAATTCTGACGACCTGGACGTCGTCGTCTCCTGCGTCGGCGGAGCCATTTCGCACATGGGCAAACTATTTTCGTTGCAGCTTAAAAAGGGGATTTGAGCCTCGTGGCCGGTCGATTCACACTTCTGAGGCCAAACGGCCAAACGGCCAGACAAACCAAACTCGGGCGCTGTTTGCCGAGCTGCCGGCCAGCTAGTGCGCAGTTGACGGGTAACGGTAATGTCTATTGCGTTTGCAGGGTCCACTGGGTCCAATTTGGATCATTATCAGTCCGGCGAAATACTGGCAGAAACTGAGGCAAGATCGACATGGCGTTCATACGCAGTGAAGCAGCTACGATAGTCGGATACTTGACGCTGCTTTGCGTCACGCTTTTTGGGGGCTCACTGGCGCCGGATGATATTGGCTGGCGGGTGTCGGCGGCGGTGTTTGTCATTCTCTTCATTGTAATGCTTTGGCTGGCGTTTTCCGTGGTGTGGCATGCGGAGGGCCTTGCGACACTCCTGGGCGAGCCCTATGGCACGCTGGTACTGACGCTGTCGGTCATTGGCATCGAGGTGGCCCTGATCGCCTCGATCATGATTACGGGTTCCAATAAGCCCACGCTGGCGCGCGACACCATGTTTTCGGTCGTTATGATCGTGCTTAATGGTCTTGTTGGGCTCAGCCTTTTGACTGGAGGGCTGAGGCATCGTTTTCAGAATTACAATCTTGAGGGCGCCACTGCCTACCTTGCCGTCCTCATACCGCTGGCTGCTCTCGCGCTGATCTTGCCGCGCTATTCGCCAGCAGCACCCGGCGGCGAGCTGTCGCAGCTGAATGCGGCGTTCCTCATCGGCATGTCGATCATTCTTTATGGCGTATTTCTGGCAGTTCAGACGGTTACTCATAGCGACATCTTCCAACAACCCGTTTCCGCCGCGTCCGATATCCACGAAGCGTCACAGGCTCATCACGGCGTCGCTGTTCGGACGGTGCCGCATCACTGCATTGCGCTTCTCGCGGCGATGCTGCCGATTGTTCTCTTGTCTAAGAATTTTGCCATTTATGTCGATTACGGGATCGAAAGGATGGATGCGCCGCTAGCTTTGGGAGGGTTCTTGATTGCCGCACTGATCCTGACGCCCGAGGGCCTCAGCGCGATGCAGGCCGCACGGAATAATCAGCTGCAACGCGCTGTCAATATCTGCCTTGGCTCGTCTCTTTCCACTATTGGATTGACGGTGCCGGCCGTTCTCACAATCAGTTGGGTGATGAGCGAACCGGTCGAATTAGGACTGGACAGTGTGGACATCGTCATCTTGGCGGTGACGCTTATCGTCAGCCTAGTAACGTTCGTGAGTGCTCGCACCAACTGGCTTTTCGGTGTGGTTCACCTGGCACTGTTCGCGGCCTACGTAATGCTGATTTTCGACGCACCGGCCTAAATCACCTTTTCACTCGTCAAATTCTGGTCGTGCGAGCGCTCGCAATGTCACGGCCGCTGCCAGTTATGAATATCGATCTGATGCCTGTGTCCGTATGTCCGCTTGGACCTACCGTTCGTGTGACGGCAAGGCCGCCCCAAAGATTGTTC
>CAZURR010000070.1:0-13290 GCA_964622715.1 uncultured Hyphomicrobium sp.
CCGGCGAGCGTCTACCTACTCGCCGAGCATCTTGACGCTGCGCTTGCCGCCGGCGAGGACCTGCACAACATCCGCCATATCTGGCTCGGACCGCCGCCACGCGAACCAGAGGGCATCGCCAAAATCCGTGCCGGTCAACGCGATACGGTTGAACGCATCCGTGCGCTCGAGCTCGCACTATTGTCGCGCATGCTTGCGGGACGCAAGTGGGCCGACGATCTGGCGTCCAAGGACGAGAGCTTCAGTGCAATGGCCGGTCTCTACGTATCGACGACAGCCATTCTCGTCGATGCTGTGGACGAGTGCGCCGATTCAACCGCAGTCGATTTTGACACGGGCGATGGTTGGACAGCTTATGTGAGAAGCCGTGGGCTAATCGCAGAGGATTCCCCCGCGCTCAGCGATGATTCACCCATCACGATCGACGACACGTTCCTGGTGGCCCGAAGGCTGCGTCTCGGCGCACTGCTCGATCTCGTTGCGGCATTTCTCGACGCGCTTGAGGTTGAGTACAACCTGTTCGTCGAATGCGAAAGCAGCGGCGAACCGGTCTCAGTGGACCAGCCCGCCGCAGCTCCTGTGCAATAGGCCCATCTTCTTAGCATTAACCGCTAGAAGAAGCGCTCTCCATATGGCGGCGGTGCGATTCGGAAATCGAGTTCGCGTGGAACTTGTAGCGCCGGGGCTGATTCGATCGGAGCGCTGCGGTGCGCACCGACCTGACGCGTCCCGCACTTCGCCGGCCAACTGCTTCCCTATTGCGCGACTGTGACCGGCGCGAAGCCACTGTCCTCTTGCGTTTGCTGCTCCGCTTCGAACGGGTCCTGTTCTTCTTGCGCGACGCTTTCCGGACGACAGGCTGCGCTTTGGGAGCGGCTGCGGCACTGGCAGCCGCAATTCGTACCAGTGGCTCTTTTGCGGTGATGCTTTCAGTTACAGTCATCTCGTCAATCTCCGCAACCGGCGCTGCCGCGATAGCCTCAGGCTCTGTCACTCTAACTTCGTACCGGTCACGCTCATCAAGAGAGGTAGCCGCTTTTGGTTTTGACCTGTAGGCCGCGGTAAACCTAGCCAGTGTAGTGCCCCGCGCTTGCGGAGCTTCAGCAACGAGAAACTCTTGGCCGGGCGTGGAAAACACTCTCGATGTTACCGGCGCCAGAAGCGACGTGGCAGAGGCCTGCAACGCATAGGCTACGGCCATACCCTTTTCGGCTTCCTCAACGCTTGAGTACTCGCCGATGTCACCCGGCACTGGCGCATAGCTTCGGAGCTTGGCGTATTTTGCCTCTTCCGGTTCCGGCGCCTTTACGACCTCGACGTGAAGCTTGGCCACGCCCTTTCCTTCGAAGCCCAATTTTTCTGCAGCCGCGCGCGAGAGATCGAGCTTGCGATTCCCATGATAAGGGCCCGCATTGTTGACGCGCACGACGAGCGCGCGCTCCGTCTCCGGATTCCACACAAGCAGCGTTGTTCCATCGGGATAGATGGGGCTCGCTGTGTTGTCCGGCCGGTCTGGATGAAAGCTTTCACCTGACGAGGTCAGCCCACAAGGATTGTAGCGATCGCGCTTGCAATCGTCGTAGTGTGACGCGAAGACCGAATGCTCGTGGCCGATAAGCGCGTGCGTCTCTTCGATCGTCTTCACCCGGTGACAAATGCCATGATAGCAGTAGGTCGAACCAGGCGTTTTCGCTTCAGCCTGCGTTGTAATCCAAACAGTGGGCGCCACTAAAGAGAGCGCAAAAAGACTCAGTGCGATGCAACCGAAGCGCACGTGCTTCGCCCGGCGAACTATGCCAATCACCATTACTGACTCCAAACTTGTTGTTGATTTACCTTGGTGCAAACGCCGCGCATCCCGGCCTTAAGTCCCGAGCCGGCGTGCCCATGGGCGCGGTATGCAACAGCAAAAAGCGGAGATTAAATGACAACGCGATGCGTGAATGCGTCGCAGCGAAAACAAGGCGCACGTGCATCAAAGCAGGCGGCTAACTTTGAGCTTAACGTTCAAACTTTCGACTGCCGCTTCAAGACGCGTAGAATCGGTCGAACGTAGAACAAGTTGTGTTGTCACGCCCGCCGACGTGAACGATGGGTAGCTGCCCATTGCAACATCCGGATATATTTCTTGATGCTCAGCGAATAGATCTGCCACGTCGCCTTCGGCACGCGTGAGCATGATCGTGGAGGTCAGCAACTTAGTCCCTGTCATCAAGTTTGGCGTCACATCGTCGAGCATCACCTGCATCACATCTGGCACGCCTGCTAGCACAATGACGTTGGCGATCATAAAGCCAGGCGCAACCGAAATTGCATTTCGAATGAGCGTTGCGCCGTGAGGAATGCGTGCCATTCTTAACCGCGCAGGCGTCGCTTCAACGCCCCGCTTTGCAAAATACGCGTTGAGTAGCGAGACAGCACGCTCATCGATGTCGATTGGAACACCGAGTGCCTTCGCGACGCTATCGGCGGTGATATCGTCGTGCGTCGGGCCAATGCCGCCGGTCGTAAACAAGTAGGTGTAACGGGCACGCAGTGCGTTGACAGCGTCGACAATCTCCGCCTCGTCGTCGGCGACAATGCGCACCTCTTTCAATCGAATGCCGACACGCGTCAGATGTTCAGCGATATAGCCGATATTCTTTTCTTTGGTACGACCGGACAGGATCTCGTCTCCAATCACCAAGACCGCCGCCGTGACCTCACGTTCATCGCTCAACTGGGGCTCCGTCGTAGTTATTTGCAGTGAATAGTCTAGCACCGCGACCGGCTGCCGACGAGCCCGGCTAGGCCCATTTCCAGCTTTGCATTGCGAAGTGCTAAGCCACCATTCTAGGTTTGGCCCATGCGATTCTCATCTCCCCTCAAACGCGGACGATTGCTTCAGCGCTACAAGCGCTTTCTGGCCGACGTGAGCCTCGATACCGGAGAAACCATCACGGCGTCATGCCCCAATACGGGTTCGATGCTAGGGCTCACCGAACCAGGTTCCACGGTCTGGTTATCCGAAAGCGACAGCCCTACGCGCAAGTACCGTCATACCTGGGAGCTGATCGAGACGGACATTGGCAAGGGTGCTTCACTTGTCGGCATTAACACGGGTCACCCCAACCGCCTTGTCGCCGAGGCCATCGAAGCGCGGCGCATCCGCAAGCTTGGCGGTTATCACACGTTACGGCGCGAAGTGAAGTATGGGGCGGCCAGTCGCATCGATATTCTATTGGAGGATGCCAAGAAGGGGTGCTGCTATGTCGAAATCAAGAATGTGCACCTGATGCGCAACCCCGGCCTTGCCGAGTTTCCCGACAGCGTCACCGCGCGCGGCGTCAAGCACCTCAAAGAGCTCACCGAGATGGTGGAGCAGGGGCACCGGGCAGTGATGCTATTCCTGATCCAACGCGGCGACGCCACTCGCTTCACACTCGCCGGCGACCTCGATCCGAATTATGCGCAAGCGTTCCGCCAAGCCTCGAAAGCGGGTGTTGAGGCCATGGCCTACCGTTGCCGTATGAGCCCTCAAGAAATCGTGCTCCAAGAGCAGGTTCCCATCGTGGTAACGAAAGGTTGACGACCCACGAACTTGAGATGCTAGGCGAAGTGGCAACGGTGTAACGAAACCGCCACGGTAACGTATTCTCTAACGAAAGGCCCGGGCGGCGTTGGCCACCGAGGCTCCAATACGACGAAACCGCCGCGACAACCAACAATTGCAGCCTGGGAGAAACCCTTATGCTTAACCGTCGAGATTTCGGCCTTGCTGGTATCGGCCTCATCGCCGGCGCAGCAGGATTGTACGCAGCCAACTCTCACGCAAAAGAGGAGACGATGACAGGACCGTTGGAGGTAATATTCGAGATCACCAAGACTGAGGATGAGTGGCGCAACATCTTGACGCCCGAGCAGTTTTACGTGCTGCGCAAGCACGGCACCGAGCGCGCCGGCACCAGCCCGCTCGACAAGATCTATGACCCCGGTACTTTCGTATGCGCGGGCTGTGAGCTGCCGTTGTTCTCCTCAGCGACGAAGTTTAACAGCGGCACGGGTTGGCCAAGCTTCCACGAGCCGCTCGAGAATGCCATCAGCACCACAACCGATAGGAGCTTTTTCATGACCCGGATTGAGGTGCACTGCCGGCGTTGCGGCGGCCATCTGGGTCACGTCTTCAACGACGGCCCTCCGCCGACCGGCCTGCGCTACTGCATGAATGGCATTGCCATGAAGTTCATTCCAGAGACGTCAAACACGACAGGCTGAGCGGAAGCATAGCCGTCATCTTGCCGTCTGGATTATCACCGTTCGCGGCGGTTTCGCGGTCGCGTTTGGGCACTCCCCAGATCACCGCATCGAGCATCGGAAACCGACCATGACCCGCATTGTCTAACTACTCATGGCAATCGAGTTTCTTGCCGCTGGCGGAGTTTTTTTCTTTGCACAACAGACACCCATCGCGCGGCCTGCTGCTGCGCAGACAAAGGATGGTTTGGAGATTGCGACATTTGCCAGCGGTTGCTTTTGGTGCACCGAGTCTGATTTCGACAAGGTCGAAGGTGTCAAAGAAACGATTTCGGGGTATCTGGGCGGCAAAATCGAGAACCCGACATACAAGCAGGTCTCGTCGGGAAGGACGAGTCATGCCGAGGCCGTACGGCTCAAATTCGATCCTAAGGTCGTCAGCTTCGGCAAGCTGCTTGACTACTATTGGCGTCACGTCGACCTGCTCGATGGCGGCGGTCAGTTCTGCGACAGCGGCGATCAGTATCGGCCTGCAATCTTTACGCACTCGCCTGAGCAGAAGCGGCTCGCCGAAGAAAGCAAGGCCGCACTGGAGAAGAGCGGGCGCTTCGGCAAACCGATCGCGGTAGAGATTGTGGAGGCGGGCGAATTTACGCCAGCAGAGGACTACCACCAGAACTATTACCAGACGAATTCATTGCGCTACCGCTACTACCGCTACGCATGCGGCCGCGATGCGCGTCTGAAGCAGCTTTGGGGCGATGAGGCGACGCATTGGTTCAAGACGTCGGAACCCATCCGGGTCCGACGTCTTGAATCCGTAGCGTAGCAACTACTCCGCCGCCTCCTTGTGTGCAGCAAGGACCTGATCAGCCAGCCGGCCAGTTAGCTCGGCCAGATGATCGAACTTGGCGGTGTATGTTCCTACGCCCGCCGTTGCCGATCTCAAATCGATGATCAGATTGTCCATCTCAGCCGCGGGAATTTGCGCCTGCACGGCGTCCCAACCCTCCCAGCCTTCGCGCGCATCGAAACCGAGAATCTGGCCGCGCCGCTGCGAAATGATGGCGTTGACGCGCGCGGTTGCCTCAGATGGCACGGTAATCTCCACCGACATGATTGGCTCCAACAGGACGGGTGAGCACTTGGGCATGCCCTCGGTCATGCCAATGCGTCCGGCTTGGCGGAAGGCCATGTCGGACGAGTCGACGGAGTGATAGGAGCCATCGAGAAGCGTGACGGAAACGTCCACCACCGGGAAACCGAGTGGGCCCCGCTGCAAGTAATCCTTCACACCGATCTCGACTGATGGGATGAACTGGCGCGGCACCACGCCACCGGTGATCTTCTCATCGAATTTGAAGCCCGTGCCGCGCGGCAGCGGCTGGATATCGATCACCACATCGCCGAACTGACCGTGGCCGCCCGACTGCTTCTTATGGCGCCCACGCACCTCGACGCCTTTCCGGATGGTCTCCTTGTAGGGGATGAGGCGCGTATGGCGCTCGACTGCCACGCCATACTTGCGCTGGAGCCGCTCTGAAGCGACCCGCAGGTGCATTTCACCCTGTCCCAGCAGCAACATCTGATGCGAGTCTTTGTTGATTTCCAGGCTTAGCGAGGGATCCTCCTCTATCAGCTTAGCAAGCGCGGTCGTCAGCTTCACCTCGTCCTTGCGGTCCTTCAGGCCGAGACCAATCCCAAACACGGGCTCCGGTGGCTCGGGGCCTGAAATCTGCACTATGCCACCTTTGTCCGCACTGATTGTCTCACCGCTCGTGATACTCTCAAGCCGCCCAAAGGCCACCGTATCGCCGGCCTTGGCGGTCCCACGTTTCACCGGCTCCTCGCCTCGTATCGCAAACACGCCAGCAATCCGCTCGTCTGTGCCCGACGCGCCCTCCACCGTCGCACCATCAGGAAACTCGCCCGTCAGCACGCGAGCCAACGACAGCTTGCCACCATGCGCGGTGTGCATTGTCTTGAAGACAAACGCCGCGGACCGTGCGTTTTCCACTTTAAGCCGGCGCGCAGTTTCCGCGACCATCGGAACCTCATGGCGCAACGCTTTCATAAGACGCAGGATGCCATTGCCCTTTTGTGCGGATCCTAACAACACTGGACAGATCAGTCCGTCGCGTAATTCGCTCGTAAGGTCGTCGAAGACCTTGTTACGCTCCGGCATCACGTCGGAAAGAAGCTGTTCCATAAGCTCGTCGTCGTAATCGGCAAGCTGCTCCAGCATGTGGAAACGCGCCTCGCCCATACGGTCGGCGATCGAATCTGGCGCCTCGATGAGCTCAGCGGGAGCATGCGTGCGATAGACGTAGGCGCGTTCCGACGCCAAATCGACGAAACCCGTTGCAACGCCGTTTTCCCAGATAGGAATCTGACGCAACACGAGTGGCTTCGTGCTTGCCGGCTGCAATACAGGAACGAGTTCGCGAATTGGTATTTCGGAAGCGTCGATCTTGTTGAGGAAAAGAAAGTGGGGAATGGCGTGATCTTCAAGTTGCTTCAGTATTAGCTGCAGGGCCGGTACGCGCTTGGCATCGGGCTCGCAGACGACGACCGCAGCGTCGCATGCGGTGAGCGCAAGCGTGCCTTCGTGAGGGAATTCGATGGAGCCTGGGCAGTCGATGAAAGTAAAGGAGTCGTCGAGAAAGCTAACGTCGGCAAGATTGAGCGATACGCTCATACCGTGGTCACGAGCCTCAGGGCTTGCATCTCCGACCGTCGACTTGTCTGCGATTGTCCCCGCTCGTTTGATCCCGCCCGTTCGAGCGAGAATGGCCTCAAGAAGTGTGGTCTTGCCGCTTAAGTATGGACCGATCAGTGCGATGCAGCGGGAGCCGTGGCCCCCATTCGCTCCCGATCTTGGGCCGCCCGATTGCCCCATGGGTTCCTCCGCTTTGTTGGAGGCGCACGCGTGCGAAAGCCGCGCACCTCGCGCCTCAGGAGGAGCGCGACAGGCCCATGTTTGCGCTGCACATGGCCCAGCGCAAGCCCTCTTGCGAAAAGCTTGCGAATTTTTTGAAACGGCTGCGAGTTCATGAAGTTGTTTGCAGACGCAATATTGCGTTGCACAACGAATTCCAAGAAATGACTCCGCGAAATTGATCGCGCGTAAGGAAAATTACTTGATTGAAGTTATTTTTGTCGCAATATCTTGTTGTCGCGGTCGTACAGTCAATTTCATCTGCAATGGGACTAGCGACGTGCGCCGGGTGGACTCCGGCCACTGAGGCAAGAGGCCAGTAATGAGTATTATGACGTTAATGTCGGCGGCTTACGCTGCGGGGTTTGCAATGGCGGCTGAAGATCTGGCCGAACCCCCGCGGCCGGTCATTGAAGCAAGTCCAGTTCGGCCGGCGTTGCCAGCCCGCATACCCCAGTCACTTCCTGCACCCATTCCGCCAGAAGTCCTGAGAATGCAAAGAGCCTTGCGCCGCTTCTGGTTGCGTTTGTGGCTTTCCGGTGCTTGGGGCGGCCGCGCCGCGGCTTGAGGCCGCCGCTCAGCTCAACAGCCACGCTACGATCAGCGCTGCCGCCGCGAGAAGAAGTCCCAGGCGCCAGAACAGGCATGCCTGGCACGGCTGTCGAGAACGGTCGTGCGGCATCTACCGTTTCCACCAGTGAAGCAAGGCGCCCCTCGCTGCGGCTCACTTCAGGTTGCCGCAAAAGCGCTGGATACGCAGGCACGCGTCCTCCAAGAGGTCGAGCGACGTGGCATAGGATACGCGAAACGCCGGTGAGCCTGCGAACGCGGCGCCGTGAACCGTGGCAACACCCTCCTCTTCGAGCAGCGCGGTGACAAAGTCTTCGTCACAAGTAATCGGCTTGCCCAACGGGCTCTTTTTGCCGATGGCGCCAGCGCAGCTCGGGTAGATATAGAATGCGCCTTGCGGCTTCAGGCACTGCAAGCCAGCCGCCTGATTTAGCATCCTCACGACGAGATCGCGTCGCTCGACGAACCTCTCATTATTGCGCGCAATGATATCTTTCGGCCCGTTCAACGCCTTGATCGCCGCCCATTGTGTGATTGAGGTGGGATTGGATGTCGATTGCGACTGCAGCTTGCGCATGGCCTTGATGAGCAGCTCGGGCCCGCCAGCAAATCCCAGCCGCCAGCCCGTCATGCAATAGGCTTTGGAAAGCCCATTCATTGTAAGCGTTCGATCAAAGAGCTTTGGTTCGACCTCGGCCCACGTGTGAAACTTGAACCTGTCAAACACCAAATACTCGTAGATGTCGTCGGCCAGCACCCAGACGTGCTCGTGGCGCAGCAACACGTCGGTCAGCGCCTTGATCTCTTCCTTTGTATAGGCGGCGCCGGTTGGATTGCATGGCGAATTGAAAATGAACCACTTTGTCTTGGGCGTGATTGCCTTGTCGAGCACCTCGGGCTTCAGTTTGTAGCCATCCTCAAACTTTGATTCGGCAAACACGGGCTGCGCGCCAGCAAGCATGACGATGTCGGCGTAGGAGACCCAGCATGGCGAGGAAATCACCACCTCGTCGCCGGGGTTCAGGCTCGCTAGCAACGCATTATAGATGACATGCTTGCCACCGGTGCCGACGGATATCTGGCTCGTCTTGTATTGAAGCCCGTTGTCGCTGGCGAACTTGTCCACGATTGCGGCCTTGAGCTCAGGGATGCCATCGACGTCGGTGTATTTCGTCTTGCCAGCCGCCATCGCCTCTACAGCGGCGGCCTTCACGTGTTCTGGTGTATCGAAATCAGGCTCTCCCGCCGAAAGCGAGATAATATCTCGCCCTTCCGCCTTCAGCTGGCGCGCTCTGGTCGAAACCGCGATGGTCGCCGAAGGTTGAATTCGATTGATGCTGTCGGAGATGAAGCCCATGGCCACCAGACCTTTCTTGGAAAACGCACCACATCCGGGCACGCAAAACGGCGCGGACCCTTTGCTGAGTCCCTCGCGACTTCATTATTATGGAATGAGGTCGTTCAACAGCCCCTACATGGAACACAAGTTCCGCGCCAGCCAACCCTTCAGCCTCAGTCACACGATCGCAGCCGCGCCGCAACCTCCACACCTTGGGCAAATCAATACTCGGCAATCGTCACAATCTCGGCCTAACCCTGCCACAGAGCCAGTTGATTCTTTGGACGATATAACGCGTTACCAAACGAAAGGCGGGCTGTGATGATTCAGAGAAGGGCGGCGAGGAGTTTCATGCGCACCGTGGCCGACGCCCTAATCAGCTTGCTCCTGTTCGTGACTATTTTGGTCGCGATTGGCAACTATCATCGCGTGTCGGATGCCCCGAATCGCTTGGGCGACATTTTGTCCATCAGCGCCAGCTCCGGCGATTTCATCAGGTTTTCCCTTGGCGATAACCCACTGATGGCCGCCGCCGCGGTCGCACCGGAGGTCCCCGCGCAGCAGTCGGGCGCGGTCGCTGGGTTGCACAAGGCCGACCAAAACACGGCATTCCTGCTGCTCGGGGCCATCTTTTCGATCCTTATGGCCCTTAATGTTGCCTTTATCAGACACCTTTGTCGCGAGTACGCCTCCCCGCGGCGAGGTGCGTGGGGGGGAGGCCCGGGATTCTGTTGAGAACCCTTGACGGTCTCTCCTCCACTCCTAACATTCGGTAATGTAGCTTGTTCGTCTGCGCAAATATCCAGTTTTCCCCCGTCCCACCGTGGGTATGAGGGCCAAATCGGAGCGAATCATATGGTGAGACGTGCCCTTCGGCTGACCAATATCCCGATTGCAGCGCTTGGGCTCGCCCTTGCGGGCCTTGGCGGTGTAGCCCTGACCCTCGGCAACAGTGACGCCGTCGTCGAGCGCGGCTTCGAGCGCGCGCTGGCGAAGATGTCCAATGGCCAGGATGGGCCAGCTGGAAAGTCGACCACCGTTGCGGGCAGCGAGGACTTCTGGCTCACACACGTCGACCAAAAGGGCTCGCCGCTCACCGCCAAACCGGTCGCAATCGGCGATAGGGTCACGATATCATCGGGTGGCCGCAAGCGAGTCTTGCGTGTCGTCGAGATCGATGAACTCGATAGTAAGATCATTCCGGTTTCGTCGTCCTCTCCGCGACCAGCGCGTCTGCTGCTCGTGACGACCCAGGACGAATCCGACCGGAACGCCCACCCAATCCGCTTCTTGATTGATGAGGACGATGCCTCCCCGGCGTTGTCGCCGGCCTCAAAGCGGGCTCGGGCACTCTAGGTCCCCGCGTTTCCGCCGTGTGCCTAGACTTGGCCTAAACGTACGCTAGCTTGCCTATTGTGCCCTCCCAGCTGTCTCATGATAGGCTGCATGTAATGCGGAGCCGCGCAGTGAGCTGGTGAACGCCAGGCAACCCTTGGGGGGAATTATTTCCATGCGTCTCAACCCACCGACGATCGCGATCTTCCTAATTTCGCTGACGCTCGCCTTATTGGCGCTCGTCACTAAGCTCGGCTTCGTTGGCGTGCCGCGCTATCTTCCCCATCAGGAATTCTGGCTGGCGATCACGGCCTACATTGTGCTGATGGTCGGCAATCTCGTGCGTGGTCTTTAAGAGCGCCACTCACCAGGGGATTGGGTTCATATCGCGGAAAAACCCGCCGGTGGGCCCATCATCGGACAGCATCGCAAGCCACACGGCCGTTTCTGCGCCACGCGCAACCGTCCGCGTTGCGTTAGGACCACCCAAGTCGGTGCGCACCCAACCGGGGCAAACGGCATTGACCTTGATCTGGTGCGGCCCGAGTTCCGCCGCTGTTATTCGCGTTAGAGCATTCAGAGCCGATTTCGACATGCGATAGGCGGGAAAGCCGCTGCCCATTTCGGCCAGCTGACCGGCACCTGAGGATAGGTTGACGATGCGTCCGTAGCCGCGCTCGCGCATGCTGGGACCAGTAGCCTGGATCAACCGCAATGGGCCGACGGTGTTAGTGAGAAATGTCAGGTTGACGAGATCGCTCGACGCGTCGAGAACGCTTGAGTCCTCGGGCGAGTACCCTTCCTTCAAAATGGCGGCATTGTTGACCAGCACATCGATGCGCCCATAAAGGTGCAGCACTTCCGCGACCGCTGTGCGGATGCTATCGGCTTCAGTGACGTCCAGTGCAACGACGGGCGCATCCAACCCTTCAGAGGCGAGCGTGGCGGCGGCGGCCCTGCCCTTATCAAGATCGCGCGAGGCCAGCACTGCAATACGACCGGCGCGCGACAATTGCCGCACGATTTCCAGCCCGATACCGCGGTTTGCCCCCGTCACCAGTGCAACGCGTTTGTCCGCCATAGAGAGTCCTCAAACGGCCGTCTCCGCTACCCTCTCGTAGCAAAAGCGATCAGGAGGCCGATGCCCAACACCGCAAATGAAACAGCCGTCATCATCCAAATTTTTTCTTTCGAGATATTCGGGCCCATTTTCATGCCGCCCGTTTCCTTTGCCGGCGCCTTGTCGTCCGTTGCCGCGGCAGCTTGCGCCGCGCCCGGCGGCAAAACGGTGATCATGCCGTGCTTGAGGTGATTGGTGACCAGCCACCAGTTCATGGGATAGGCCGCGGCAAAGCCCACCATCAACGCGATCGACATGCGAAACCAGAACAGCGCGTGCGTGGGATCATGCGCCTCGGGAACAGCGCGCCAAGCCATCACCGACACCGGGATCATACCGCCCATGAGGCAGTTCATGGAGAGCAGCTCGGAAACGAAGGTCTTTACCAGCGATTTCCGGTAGGAACCGCCAAACATGTCGCGCATGAACAGCGCCTGGAAGATCGTCCACCCGAAGGCGAAGCCTAAGACGTATTCCAGCGCGACCTCAGCCAACAGCGGCAAGGCCACGAGCGTTGCGATCACAGCACCGGTGAGAATGCCGACCCCGTCCCCCGCCACGCAGTGCATGGTGGAGCCCAGCACCTGACGCCAGGGTTGGGCCACGAAGCGCGCGTGCTCCACTGGGTCGCGTTTGCGGCAGCCGAAGACGTAGAGCGCCAATCCGATCGGCCCGAAATACGCCGTCAGCAGGATAAATCCCCACTTGAGCACGGGATTGGCCGGCGTGTGCTGGATGTCGAGCGCGACGTAAATAAGCGACGCTGCGGTCAACGTGAACCAGATCATCAAAATGGCTTCAAGCATCTCAGCCCCGCTCAGATTGCAGCGGCACCGTAGACAGGTGCCCATTCGCCAAAGACGGGGTCTACTTGAAACACGGTGTCGATCTGCGCCCGCCTACTCCTTTTGTATCGTCTCAAGGTAGTGCGTCAACATCAGCACGCGGACATGGGGCGGCAGGTAGCCCAACACATTCTCTGCCCCGGCAAAGCGCTTCCAGAAGTCCGGCATCTGGAAGGTCTCGTGCCCGCGCACCTCGCTTTTGCCCGAGATCATGCGATAGACGCGCCAGAACGGGAACGTGCCGTCGTTATTCTTGGCGATGAGCGTCAGGTTGCTCGGCGGCTTGATCAACAGCTTGGCCATGGGGCCGTTGCCGGTGCCGTCGGCGCCGTGACAGGGCGCGCACTGCCACTCGAAGTCGTCCTTGCCGGCATTAATAACCGTCGGGTCGGGACTGTTCTGTGCCAAAGCAGGCGTAGCGATACTGAGAAGCAAACCGGCGATGACGCAAAGGGCGGGAAGGTTGGCACGGCGGGCGCTCAACATGCTCATTCTCCCTGCAGCCGTGCCTGTGATTAAGGGCGCGGCCGTGTGATTGCGGTTGGCCCCAACCTACCCTGCCGTCAGGCGATTGCCTTTGATGCAGCTCAAGGGGAGAGTGCGCGGGCGCGCCTCGCGGCTTTGACGCCCGAGGGGATGACAACGAGGAGCGGGGCGGGTCCGGACTTCGCTTTTATCGTTGCGGATGCGGCCTTCGCCGCCCCACGCAGCACTTGGGTTTGTCCGCCGCCATTCCTCAGGTTGCATCCCTGCCCTGAGGCGACACCAACATTTTCGCGTTGGCGGCAGCTCTGACGAGGGGAGAGCTTGCGGCCCCCGACCTGTTGCGCCGGCCCAGTCCGTACAGTCCGCCAGCGCACGTCTGCACCCCCGGCGTTTGGAATGGGCGGCGCAAGTTTAAGGGCGTTGG
>CAZURR010000071.1:0-12920 GCA_964622715.1 uncultured Hyphomicrobium sp.
GGTCGCCTCCCTCCAGGGTTTGCCTCAGCCAACGGTCGGATCGAGGTGGAGCGGGTCGATATCGCCTCCAAGCTTGTGGGGCGCGTAGACGAGATACGTGTGAAGGAGGGCGACTTCGTCGAGAAGGACACAATTATCGCCCAGCTCGACACATCCGAACTGCAGGCTCAGCTTGACGCTGCCAAGGCCTCCGTGCAGCGGTCTGTCGCGAGTATCGATCGGGCAAAGGCTGAAATTGCCATTCGCGAAGCCGAGCATCACTTGTCCGAGGTCGAATTGGAGCGCGCCGTCGAATTGCAGCGGCGCGAAGCCGGAACAGTGGCCTTGGTCGATCGGCGCAAGGCAGAATTCGCGGTCGCAAAAGCACAAATCCTGCTAGCCCGCGCAGCGCTGCAAGATGCAAGAGCGGCAAAGTCGGCAGCCGAAGCTCAGGTCACCCAGATCGAGGTGACACTTGCCGATTCCACATTGCACACCCCGGTATCGGGACGAGTCGAATACAAACTCGTACAGCCCGGAGAGGTCGTTGCTGCGGGCGGTCGTCTCGCGACTATTCTCGATCTGACAGATGTATTCATGACGATCTTCCTGCCGACCGGCCAGGCTGGTCGCCTCGCGCTCGGCTCCCAGGCGCGCATCGTGCTCGACGCAGACCCAACCTATGTCATCCCCGCGACCGTCTCCTTCGTATCGGCGGAAGCGCAGTTCACGCCAAAAACGGTGGAGACGGCAGAGGAACGCGAAAAGCTTATGTATCGCGTGAAGCTCGCGATCGATTCGAAGCTCCTTGAGACCTATCGCAAATACGTCAAAGCCGGCCTTACGGGCAACGCCTACGTCAGGTTGGACCCAGATGCCATTTGGCCCGCTCACCTTGAGCCTCGCTTGCCCGATGTCCCCAATTGAACCGCCAGCCGTTGAAGCTAACGGCATATCGCATCGTTACGGCAAGGCCATCGCTCTCAATGATGTGAGTCTATCCATTCCAGCGACAACGACGACAGCCTTCGTCGGACCTGACGGTGTTGGCAAGTCGACGCTCCTGGGTCTCATCGCAGGTGTACGGCGATTGCAGTCTGGAACCCTTCGCACGTTGGGTGGTGACGTTACGAAAGGTGCCCAACGGGATCGCAACGCGCCGCGGATCGCCTATATGCCGCAGGGTCTTGGCCGTAACCTCTATCCAACCCTTTCCGTCGTCGAAAATATCGACTTCTTCGGGCGCCTATTCGGACAACCGTCCGCTGAACGCAACGCACGCATTGATCGTCTTCTTCGAGCAACTGGACTTGACGCCTTTTCCAATCGACTTGCCGGCAGACTCTCCGGAGGGATGAAGCAAAAGCTCGCATTGTGTTGCTCGCTGATCCATGTCCCTGAGCTTCTCATCCTGGATGAGCCCACGACGGGTGTTGACCCACTTTCACGTCGGCGATTCTGGGCGCTGATAGAGGAATTCAAGCGAGAGCAACCGGGCATGACGGTCTTGGTTGCCACCGCCTATATGGAGGAAGCTGCGCGTTTCGACCGCATCGCAATTATCGATGCTGGCCGTGTGCTTGCGACGGGGCCCACCGCTGACCTTCTCGCACAGGCCGGTGCAGCCCGTCTTGAAGAAGCCTACCTGTCGCTTCAAGGCGATGGTCAAGGAAAACCGACCAGCAACTTCGTTTTGGCACCAAGAAAGAAAACGCGCACGGCTCCTGCGATCGTGGCGCACGGTCTGACGCGAAAGTTCGGCGATTTCACCGCCGTCGAAAACGTAAGCTTTACCATCGAGCGTGGCGAGATCTTCGGATTCCTTGGCTCGAACGGCTGCGGCAAAACGACGACGATGAAGATGCTCACCGGGCTGCTGGGCATCACTGAAGGCCGGGCGGAACTCCTTGGCCAGGCAGTCGAGGCGAGTGATCTCAAAACGCGCATGCGGGTCGGCTACATGTCGCAGTCCTTCTCACTTTACGAGGAGCTGACGGTCAGAGCGAACCTTGAACTCCACGCCCGCCTTTACCGCGTGCCTGAGGACGAAGTGCAGCACTGCGTCGAGGAGGCGCTGCAGCACTTCGGCCTTGTCGAGGCGGCCGACAAGATGCCGCCCAAGCTTCCCCTGGGCCTGCGTCAGCGGCTTCAACTTGCAGCAGCATGCCTGCATCGGCCAGAGGTCCTGATCCTCGACGAGCCGACATCCGGTGTCGATCCGGCAGCCCGTGACAGGATCTGGTGCCTGCTCGGCGATCTTTCGCGACGAGACGGCATGACGATCTTCGTCTCGACGCACTTCATGAATGAGGCGGAGCGCTGCGATCGCATCTCTCTCATGCACGCGGGCAAACTCCTGGCGGTGGGCACGCCGGAGGAGCTGCGCCAGTCGAAGGCCGCTGAAACCTTGGAAGATGCATTTGTAGCATTCCTTGAAGAAGTCGACCCCAGCACTTCGGCAACTGAGTCCGTTCTGGCTGGCGGCCAAGTTTCAACGCCCAGCACCCGCCGGGACCACCCTGGTTGGCGCGAAGACCTGCGAGAATCGTTGGAGCGCATCTGGGCGTTCGCCCGCTGCGAGATGCTTGGGTTGATTCGCGACCGGGTCCGCATCGCCTTTGCGCTACTGGGGCCGCTGATCCTCTTGGTGACGTTCGGCTACGGGATCACGTTCGACGTCGAAAATCTTTCGTTTGCCGTCCTCGACCGCGACCAGAGTGCTGAAAGTCGGCAGTTCATCGAGAACTTTACCGGTTCGCGCTACTTTCGAGAGGCTCCAGAATTACGTAGCGAGACCGATATCGAGCGGCGGCTGCGCGCCGGTGAGCTTCGCGTTGCAATCAGCATTCCGCCAGGCTTTGGGCGCGACCTGCTTGAGGGACACAAACCGGAAGTCGGAGTCTTCCTTGATGGAGCGATGCCATTCCGCGCCGAGACCGCACGTGGGTATGTAGAGGGAATTGTCCTTTCGTATGCACAAGATCTGGCGCTACGGACCCATGGGCAAGTTCTCACGCTCGTAGCACTTCAGATCGAGCCGCGGTTCCGATACAATCAGGACTTCCGCAGTGTGTTTGCCCTCACGCCCGGATTGATCATGATATTCATGATCATATTCCCTGCAATGCTCACGGCTCTTGGGGTTGTGCGTGAGCGGGAGATGGGCTCCATCAGCAACATGTACGCTTCGCCTGCAAGCGTCGGCGAATTTTTGCTCGGCAAACAAATGCCCTACGTCGGTGTCGGGTTGGTGAGCTTTGTCAGCCTCCTGGTGCTCGCCGGTTTGTTGTTCGACATAGGCATAAAGGGCTCGGCGGCGGCGCTCTTTTTGGGTGCGGTCCTCTACGTTTTTGCCGCAACGGGTCTCGGCACGCTGGTGTCCAGCTTCGTCCACTCTCAAGTTGCGGCGATCATCGCAACCGCTGTCATTTGCTCGGTCCCGGCGGTCAGTTTTTCTGGCTATCTCTATCCTGCCGCTACATTGGAGGGCGCGGGCCGCTTCATAGGCAGAAGCTTTCCATCTCTCTGGTTCCAGAACATAAGCATGGGGACGATCACCAAAGCCCGCGACTTCGCAGCCTTCTATCCCGAGTATCTGATCCTTATCGCTTTCGGAGTTGGCTACCTCGTTGCCGCCAGTCTGCTGCTACGCAAGCAGGAGGTGTGAAGATGGGACGCTGGCTCTCCAACGTGTTCCGTCTTGGCCTCAAGGAGTTTGCGAGCCTTGCCAGCGACAAAGTGCTGTTCGCCTTCATCATTTATTCCTTCTCGCTGAACATCTACAGCGAAGCAACGGGAATAAGAACGGACGTCAATAACGCTGCGATCGCGATCGTCGACTCCGATCGCTCCGTGCTCTCGGCACGCATTCGCGATGGACTTCTTAAGCCGTATTTCCGGCACCCCGACATTATCGATCGCTCCGAGATCGATCATGTGATGGATAATGGCGTCTACGCGTTCGTGCTCGATATCCCACCCAATTTCGAGGCCGATGTACTACGCGATCGCGTTCCGAAAATACAGCTGAACATAGACGCGACCGCGATGACGCAAGCCGGCGTCGGAGGAAGTTACGTTGAGTCTATCGTGCAGCAGGAAACCCGTAACTACCTCCACTCACGTGGCGTCGAGGACCAGCTGCCCGTGGCTGCAGTCACCCGTGCGTTCTTCAATCCAAATCTTGATGGCATCTGGTTCCAGGCAGTCGTGTCGGTACTGGAAAGCTTAGCCATCCTGACCATTCTCCTTGTGGGAGCTGCGGTCATCCGGGAACGCGAGCGCGGTACCATCGAGCACCTTCTGGTGATGCCGATCCGGGCCAGTGAAATCGCCGCAGCAAAGATCTGGGCCAACGGTTTGGTGATCCTCGTGGCGGCGACGCTCGGGCTCGTCATTGTCGTGCAGTACGTGCTCGAAGTTCCAATTCAGGGATCAATCGCACTATTTATTGCGGGGACGGCGGTCTATTTGTTTGCTTTGGCATCGCTCGGGATTTTGCTCGCTACGATAGCGAATACGATGCCGCAGTTTACGCTACTCGCAATTCCGGTCTTTCTCATTCTCAACATGCTCTCAGGTGCCTTTTCGCCGCTGGAGAGCATGCCCGAGCCGATTCAGTATGCGATTCAGGGTTCTCCTGCAGTGCACTTTGTGAATTTTGCCCAGTCAGTTTTGTATCGTGCAGCGGGTCTTGATATTGTCTGGCCCCACATCGCGGTGCTCGTCGCTTTAGGTGCGGTTTTCCTTGCAATCGCGCTTGCTCGCTTCCGCACGATGCTAGCGCGCGCGCAATGACAGCGGCAGTAGACGCCCGCGATCGCGCGGGGGTATCGAATGATACCGTGTGAACGCTACCGGACCTCCCTCCTCAGGCAATGTCCACACATGGCACTTGGCGGACATTAAAGCCTAAGCAGATCAACGTCGCATGACGACACTATGCCCGTGCCTCCAGTACCATGTTGAATGGAGTCTCCATGGCTCGTCGGACGCGAGAAAATCCTGCCTGACGCAATACATCGGTCAATCGCACCTCTCCGGCCTGTGCACCTAGAGCTGCGCCGACTTCCTGACTGAGAGAGGTCGGAACACAGATGCTGGTCGAGAAGGCATAGTAGACACGACCAACGGGGTTGAGATTGTCCTCAAGACTGTCAGCGGCAAGCGGCTCGACGATCATAAGCGTTCCGTCTTCGGCAAGCTGAGATCGCATATGTGCCGCAGCGCCTATAGGGTCGCCCATATCATGCAATGCATCGAAGACGGTAATCAGGTCATAGGTCCCACCGCCAAAATCCTGTGCGCGCGCTACACTGAATGTCACGTCAGATTTGCCGATCGCCTTGCCGCGCGCTGTCTCGATCGAGGGGGCAAGGAAATCAAATCCGGTAAATTGCGAGTGCGGAAACGCATCTGCCATGACAATTGTCGAAGCACCATGCCCGCAGCCTACGTCGGGGACTCGAGCGCTAAGTTGCAGCTTCTGCACGGCGCCGTCGAGCGCAGGCAGCCATTCATCCACCAAATGCGCCTTGTATCCCGGCTTAAAGAATCGCTCCGTGCCGCAGAACAGACAGTTGCACTGATCGCCCCAGCCGATTCCATCACCCGTCTTAAATGCGGCAGTGAGTTGCGGCTCGCCCGCGAAAACAGCCGCTAATGAATAGAACCCGCCGGTCATGTTCACAGGGCTCTCTTCATCCGCAAACACCGCGGCCTGTTCGGGCGACAATGAGAACGTGTCATCTGCGGCATAATAGGTGACGAAGCCTGAAGCCGCCTGTGCCGACAGCCATTCGCGTACGTAACGCTCCATTGTATTCGTCTGCTGCGCCAGCTCGTCCGAACTTTGCCGACCATGGACTGCAAATGCTCGGTAAAGGCCAAGCTTGTCACCCAGCAAAACGAGCGCCGCGTTTGCTGCAGCACCGAGCTCGTTGACCATCGTACCAAGTATGGATTCAAGCTTTTGTTGATCGATCGCCATATTAGGACTCTCCATTGTCTAGACGGAGCACGTTGGCACAATGTTGTTGTGCAAAATCGTTTTGGCAATTTCTAGAGCAAAATCGATCGTTGGGAGTCTTGCAAGTGGCCCACGCCCAATAGGGATTGCGCGTTGCCTGTCCTGGAAGCGGGCGTCGCCTCATGGGGCGAGCCCGCAGTGCCCTGGGACCGATCGATTACCCTGACGACTATTGCCCGCCTCTCGCACCCGGGGCCGATCAGGGCATCTCAGCGTTCTTCGCGGTTGCCGTTAGGATTGTCCAAACTGGCAGAAAGTCCTATGCTGCTGGCCTTAGTTCACCGCGTTGGAGAACTCGACCAATGATGACATTCATCCGAGTGATCATCTACATTTTAGTGCTTGCGGCCATCGGTTGGTTCGGTTCGCGCATCTATATAGATCCTAAGTTCAACACGGCGATGGTACCTGCCACTGAAACACCACCGGCGCCAACGGAGGCGGGTCCGCCCAATGCGCCTGCACTAGCAGGCGGCTATACGGCGACGGTACTTGCGACTGGAACGCCACCTGCGCCAACGGCGGCCGCTGCGCCCACTCCACCAGCCAAGCCTGCGCCTTCAGCCGACGATACGGCAACGGCACCTGCCGTTGCAACGACACGGGAGCCAACAGAGGCCGCTCCGTCGGCTACGTTTGCAGATGCAGGCGACTATGTGGAGCACAGAAATGGCGAGACCATCGTCGACGTTCCGACCACCCGCGTCGAGACTGGCGGCGACAAGGAAACCCGAGTGAAGGTGCGCGCGCCTTACACGAAGGTCGATGTCGACACCAAACGCCGCCGCGTGCGTATCCGCGTGCCCTACTACAGCGGCGATATACGCTGGTGATAAGCCAGGTGTCTTGAACGCCCCGTCGTGTGTCGCGAGGTCCGCTTATTAAGGGTACAGCGGACACTCCTGGTGCGGGCTCCAATGTCCGCTGTTGACCCGAGAGCCAAAGCTTGGGCACCAGCGCGCTGAGCCGGAAGCGGCCGCTTAGAACCGCCCCCAGTTTGTACGCGGCTACCGCCCGACGTGTGGATCCATATTCGGATCAAAATCAAAGGGTAGTTGATCGAGGTGCTCGACATACTCCAGCGGATCGAAGGGAAGCTTCGATGAGTCCATCTTTGGTTTCCCCAAGGCCTTGATCTCGGGCGACGCGTTCTCAATGCCGGTCCAAGGTATGCCATGGACTTCCTTGGAGTCAGGATATTTCTTCATCCACAATTCGTGGCGAAGTTTCATACGATTGAACGGGCTCTTAAGATGGATGAGGTTCACCAGCATTGGCGTCTTCGCCCGCGGATCGGCGGGTAGGAAGTAGAACGCGGCGGGAATGCCGCTGGATTCTCCACCTGGGTCCGAAGAGATCCAATGGCGCTTGTAGTTGCCCTTAACCGTCGCGCCCAGCCGGGGCCCCGCATAAATGAAGACATAGTCGCGCCGGCTGTTGGTATAGCCTTCAAACAACAGAGCCGTTTGGTCGACGCCGTCGATGATGCGGTCCGTTGGGATGTACTGCGTCGCGCCTGCCAGCCGGGCAAAAGTCGTACAGAGATCCGTCTCGTGGATGATATCGCCAACCACTTGACCCGGCTTGATAACACCCGGCCACCACGCAAAGGCCGGCACACGCACGCCACCCTCTAGGAAATCGCCCTTGCCACCGCGAAATATCGTTTCGGCCATACCGAGCCCAGGCGGCGGATTGTGCGACATGGGGCCATTGTCGGCCATCGCGATGATCAGCGTGTTGTCGGCAATTTCGAGCTCTTCGAGCTTGGCTACGAGCTTTGCAATGAAGGGGTCGATGTTGCATTGGACCCCATCCTGAAGGAGGCTCCGCGCCACCGCGCATTTGTTCGGATTGGGGATGAAGCTGGTAAGATTCGGCCAGTTGGCAACGAAAAATGGTTTGCCGGCCTTGGAATTGCGTTCGATGAACTCCAGCGTGCGCCGCTGGGCCTCTGGGTCGATCTTCACGTAAGTGTCGTGAGAATTATCACCCCACTGGCGGGTCTTCTCGCCTTTCTTGCCTTCGGCTATCTGAACC
Source organism: uncultured Hyphomicrobium sp. (assembly GCA_964622715.1). Classification (GTDB taxonomy): domain Bacteria; phylum Pseudomonadota; class Alphaproteobacteria; order Rhizobiales; family Hyphomicrobiaceae; genus Hyphomicrobium_A. The sequence continues at coordinate 8,048 of CAZURR010000071.1, forward strand.
CAGCCCTTGGTCACGAAGGTGTCGTCGAGCTTGTAAGGGTCTGGCGGCATCACGTCTTCATGCAGGCCGATGGACGCATTGGCTCCTTCAGCAAGCTTGTTGTTGAGCGACAGGATCTGGTTGTAGCCGGTGAAGAACGCTTCATCGAAACCCTGGTTTTGAGGGTAACTCTCCTCGATGTCCCCAAGGTGCCACTTGCCGTGGAACGCGGTGGCATGGCCAGCCTTGGAAAGCACTTCGGCCATGGTCACCTCTTCGCCGCGCATGCCGTGGCTCTCAAGGAGCATGCCGATATTGTACATTCCGTTACGGATCGCGTTCCGCCCGGTGACCACAGCTGCACGGCTGGGCGTGCACCCCACCTCGGTATACATACGCGTGAACAGGATTCCTTCATCGGCCAACCGGTTGAGGCTGGGTGTGGTCAGGCCGCGAACCTTCTGGATCGCAGGGATGCCCACGTCACCATAGGCCGTGTCGTCCCACATAATGTGGATGAGGTTGGCTGGCCGGCCGTGCTTTTTCTTCAGCTCGTCCAGCTTTGCCTGTAATGCGACGTCCTCAGCCGCCCATTCCTTGCCGTGCTGCGCCTCAAGCACGTAATACTCTGCGTCGTGGACAATCTGGTCAGCGGCTTGAGCAAATGATGCTCCCTTTCCCATGACGAGAAACGCCGCCAAAGGAACGGCATATCCAATTCTATAGCGCATACTCTTCTCCCAAAAGATTTGATTGTGCGTCGAGATCGGCGACAGCTCCATGCAATGAGGCCCGCCTCCATATCCACGCGGCACATGACGTCACGATAACGCCGATAGCCAAGTTGGAGCGAGGCCGCACACGTGACGCGGGCCAATGTATTTTGATAGTGTAATAGATGCTGAACTATCGGCTATCGGCCCTTAGAAGCATTTGGGCTAGGCACGTTTCTGCATCGCGCCGCGCAGATCATTGTTCTGCCCGGCTCTCGACCACACCCCCGCATCTGGCGCTAGGCCTAGTGCGGCGGCCAAATCATTTCCGCTCATCAAATCCTGCGTCAACCAATAGCTGCATGAACGAGCGGCGGCTGGCGCGGCAGCACGGGATGCATCACCCACAAGTGCGCACGCCACGCGAGCGAAGAATCGCACTAAAATCTCAAAACGATTCGGCGAATCGCGGTGCGTTCTGGGCGATCTATGACAAAACCGAGCGTGCGGACGTGCTGCTGCACACCGCAAGGTGTGAGCACGAGAGGAAAGCGGCGATGAAATACGTTTTGATGGTCTTCTTGGCCACATCGAGCGGGCCGGTGATGAAGACGGAGTACTTTAACACATTGGACGCGTGCAAATACGCGAAGATGGTTGCTGAATACTTGTCAGAGAAGATCGACCAGAAAGGCAAAGTCCACGCGTGGTGCATCGATCGCGACCGTCAGATTGCAAGCGACGAATTCGGATCAGAAAAGCGCCCGAGTGAACGCAGGCCATACGTTCGCCGGTAGGAGATGGAGAGTTTTTGAGGGAGAAAACTGCCCAGCAAACAAGGTCGCGAGATAGTCGTAGAGCGCGAAGTCATACCATTCGAGAACCTTGCTCACGCCACCGGCGCAGCCACACCTCCCCGCACTCCCGCGGCTTCGCTCGCTGCCGCTTGTAGCTGTCTGCCGCTGCTCACGAGCCGTTCGGAGTTAAATTCCTGCCGCGTCGGAGGGAACTTGCCAAGCAAGATGAGCTTTGCTTGTGGCACCTAAGAGCTACTTGTCACGACTTACAATTTCGGACTTCTTGCACTTCGGGATCGTTCACCCACCGGTCTCCGAACAGAGCCTTGCCAATCTCGTAGAGATCACGGTTGGCCTCGCGATGAGCGTCGGACGCACATGCGTTCAGCAGGATGCAATCCTCTTCGGCCAGGTAATTGTCGACAAAGTCGTCAAAAGACGTGTCCTTGTACGTTTCGACGAGCGTTTCATCGATGGTTTTTATCACGGCCTTTCCCCCTTGCGATTACCGTCCCGTTCAGTGTTTCTTTTGTTGATTGGCAATGCGCCTGCGCTGTTCGTAGGCCTTGCGCTTTTCTTTCGCTACCTCATCGTAAAGCGTGCAGTGACGTCGCTCAAAAATCGCCGCTAGGCGAGGGTTATCGGCGTGGATGGTGCTTTGAGCAGCGTGATTCCGGCGACACTCTTCAGCGTCATTTTCCGAGTCTCTGACCTGTCTCAGCTCATGGGCATCGTGAGCGCCATCGTGCACGCCCTTCAGCTCCTCTATGCCCTGTTCTGGCCCTTCGAGTTCATCGGCGCTGGCAGGATGAGCAGCCAATATGCTCGCCAGCGCGGCTAACAGCGCCCACTTCATTGCGCGTCCCCCTATTCAATCCTTGGAATGTTGATAGACCACCCAAAATAATCCCGGTGAGCATCAACATTTCCAACAATCCGGTACGCAGCAACGGTTCAGAAATCAATTCCATCATCACTGACCCTTTGCTTCATTCATTGCGGCCAATCGCTTGTGTTAGCCGGAGCCATGCGTAGCGCGGCGTCAAGCTTGTCGTTGAACAAGCTTGTGGCAAATCTGATGGCATCGACCTCATCTTCGTTTCTTGCGTTGCTGCACTGATCCGCCGCATGCCTGCAAACGAAGGCGGCAAATTCGCACAGGCTTGAGATCATGCCGAACTTGCTGCCAGGAATTTCGTCCTTGCCATACATTCTGGCTTCTTCTTCGCGCTCCTCAGCAAGCCTCAGATAGTCGGTGGATGCCCTTTGCTGGTAGTCCGCGAGTTCGTTTTTCGGCCCCCTCATCTGTGTCCCCCAATGCTGCATCTGCTCACACAAACGCTAGGAGTTGCTGAACCACCAACCACCCGCCCAGTAAGAACGCAGCACCGATCAGCAACAGACATACGTCGTGGATTACATTGATGATTGTCGCTATCCGCTCCATGTGTGCCCCCTCAGTTGCGCCTCTTGACGTTTCCCCTCCCGTACGCGGCCAACTTGCGGCCAATCACAATTCGGGGCCTGCCGCCACGCTCGATGGAGTGGCTGACGACACAGCAAAGCGACTACAATGAACTCTGGAACTTTCGGTGCGGCGGATTTGTCCCGCTATTCGTCACTTGGCAAGGCGATTCTCGGTTCATTGCAAAACAGAACCGACTCGCCACGCACCGACGCTTGCCATGGCAATTGAGACCGCACTGAAACTACGCCGCCTTCATGATCGAAACGCCGAAGCTCTGCGAGCTCTTTTGCCGGTTAGCGTCGACTGCTAACGCGACACCATCTTGTAAGATTCTCTAGTTTAGGGAAAGTAGGCGTCGGCGGCTTTCGTGCTTCTGGGGCTTGTGATGCCCCCCGGGCTTCGCCCAGCTGGCTATAGATTAGCCGCCGCCGCAACACGAATGCGCACGTCGTAGAGAAAATCTGCGGTCGTTACATTGTAAGAGTTGGTGTTACAGCCAAAAACACGAACGGCTAACGAGAAATGGCAGCTTGCTGCCTCTTCGCCCCAGAGGACGCAAAAAAGAGAGCGGTGTCCGCTTCTTGGAGAATCGGACACCGCTCCGCGATTCAGAGACATCGCAACGAGTGAGAGGCTCGACGATTTGGAGCCGTCAAGCCTGCTCCGCGACGTCTAAACCTATGCTGCCTCGATGGTGTTGACGGCAAGCTTGCCGGTGCGACGGTCTTCCTGAGTGTCGAAGGATACCTTCTGGCCTTCAACGAGACTGCGCATGCCAGCGCGCTCAAGAGCAGTGGCGTGAACGAACACGTCATTGCCGCCGTTTTCCGGTGCGATGAAGCCGAAGCCCTTTTGATCGTTGTAAAATTTAACAGTACCCGTTTCCATGCAATATCCTTTCGTTGCGTGGTTGTGGACGAGCAAAGAGACCGCGCCGAGACGCGTCCTCAAGCCCGTATTTGTCGATGTTTGGAGAGGCGATGAACGTGCGCCTGGCGGTGCCAAGGCGTAGCGGCCCGATTGTCCGGCCAAAATCGATGCGTCTGAATAGAGCTTATTGGCCCCGGCCGCAAGGGAGAGTCACATTGTTGAGTTGACGGCCGCCTACGAGGCCTGCGGTACCAAGTTCGGCCAGGTTTGCCATCCCTGCCCCCAAAGGCCTCATGAAGGCCGTGGGCCGCGGAGCCTCTCAGATCGCGTGCCAACTTGGCTGCGGCCGATCGACCGTTTATCGTGCCCTTGAAGTGCAGGAGTTGGACAGGTCCACCGATGAAACTGACTGTGGCAGAAAAAGTGATGAGTGCGCGACTCATCGATGAAAAAGGCTTCGTCGGAGGCGAGATCGTCATTTCCTATGCCTCAGATTGCTTCGATTGCGAAAACGCGTGGATGACCGACTACATCGAGATCGCAGGCGCTGACGATGACGGAAAGCTTGCGGGCATGCTTTTCGACTGGGCTGAACGCTTTGCTCTCGAACGCAACTGTATCCTGATACCGAGCCCCGATATGAGCTGGGAGGCCTTCCACATTTGGAAGCGAATCGACCCGTTCTCACTGCTAACGACTTTGGATCATGCGGGCGCGCCTGAGTACGTGCGAAATGAAGGAGGCGACATAAATCGTTTCAAAACTCAGCTCAGAAAGATCCGTGATGACCCAAACGTCTAATAGAGGACGGGGTGAGAGATGATGGGGGACGAGGACGGGGCCAGCTCGCCCACGCCAAGAAGGGCGCAGTTGATCGCGCCAACGCGGGATCGAAAATCTCAATGCGTTCGCTGCAACGCCCTGATGGCCCGCCGCTCAAAGCGATAATTGTATCAACGATAGACCCGCTCAGTATCGCGGCCGGCCATCCACGTCCGCTTTACCCTCGAACTTGTTGCAAAACTCCGATGGCACTGTCCCAAGCG
>CAZURR010000072.1:0-12616 GCA_964622715.1 uncultured Hyphomicrobium sp.
TTCGTCCACGCGGCGAACAACGACGCGGTCATGAAGAGGACGGAACTTCATCTGATAAACCTCATGATTTCAGAAAGTTATTGTCTGTCGATATGAGCGTTCACCGGGAATCCGGTGGCGCCGCGGCTGCGGGAAGCGAGCGCCGGTTTGGCCAATAGCTAGCCGGAATTGCGACCCGTGCTCGGTATATGCGCGCGGCTGTTAGCACTGTCAAGATAGGAGTGCCAAATTAGCAGTGTCAGGCCCTTATGTGGAGCGAGGGTCTTAACGACCGATTAAGCGCCGCCAAGGAACGGCCGCTCACGAGGTGCGTGGCTGTGGGCTTTTTTCACCTGTTCGGCGATCTTGGCAATGAAAGCATCAAGATCCGCGGGATGGCGCGACGTAATGATGCCCTGAGCCGCCACCGCTTGGTGATCAACCCAGCGACCGGCGGCATTGATCATGTCGGTGCGGATCGAAAGGTAGGATGTCACTTCGCGTCCTTTGACGGCGCCGGCCTCGATAAGCAATGCAGGCGCGTGGCACATCGCAGCCACTACTTTGCCCATCTCAAGAAACGCTTTGATGATCGCGATAGCAGTGTCATCAATACGCAAGGCATCTTGGAGCATCAGTCCGCCTGGCAGAACCAGGGCATCATATTCGCCGACTTTTACCTCTTCGAGGGTCGTATCTGCCGTTACGGAACTGCCCCAGTGATTGTCTCGCCAGCCCTTGATTTCACCGGCTTCTGGCGCAGCAACGTCTACCTTTGCGCCCTGTGCGCTGAGTTCGTCTCGCGGCCTAATGAGCGTCGATTCCTGTAGCCACGCGTTGCCATGATGGGAATTCGACTGTCGGCTATTGCTGGCATGAAGCGATCCTAAATCAGTTGAGATTAGTTGAAAATAGAGTAATCCCCCCAGCCAACGCCCTGCATAGACGTGGGTATTTTTCATAGCATCACCGGCTGCAAAAAGTGCGCGCCAATAAACTTGCTCCAAAGTGACAAGACCCGCGCCACCACTGCGGCACGGGTCTTTGAGACAGCATTCACAGATCTTTTTTCCAGCGCTCGGCTAAGCAACAACGCAGCGCTCAAATAGCGAAGCTCTCGATCTTGGCGCCCTTTTTGAGCTTTGCGACCAACCAATTCGGTTTGCGCCCGCGTCCCGTCCAGGTCTCGGAACGATTGGCAGGGTTCGCGTACTTGGCGACGCTGGTTTTGCCTCGGCCGCGGCCACCATACAATTCCGAAACGGAAAAACCGCGCTTTTCCGCCAATTTTGCCATTGCCAGCTTTACTTCGGCACGCTCGCGTTCGCGGGCGTTATTGATTGCCTTTTGAACCTTTAGTTCGAGATCCAAAAGATCCTTGAGCGACATTTTGTCAATGTTGACTGTGGCCATCCCATTTCCCTTCCTAATTCCCTGTCCACATTTCCGTCAGGGCAGAATGCTTCGAAGGCCTTTTGAATTACGTTTCGCCCGGGAATTGTCAAGGTCATTGGAAAAAGATTGCCCATTAGCATTAGAAGCGAGCTGAACGATGACGCACAACCCTGGCGGGAACGGCGGGCTTCGCAAGTAATTGAGTGAAAGAATTGACTTTAGAAACCAGTACAGATGCAATCCCTTTGCATCCATTTTAGCCAAAAAGAAATGCATGAAACCGTCGCTATGGAGTAGATCGGCCTTTTCTCACGATGGTTAACCTGCCCCGGATTGGCCCGCGCTGTCGCGCTGGTGAACGGCTTGTTCAGATGCCATTCACGTGACCTAGCCTAGGCTGCACCTACCCTGAATTCCTATCTTCCCCGGAGTGATCCAAGGGGGCGCAGCGCTCAGGGTCGCTGCGCCCTTTCTTGTTTTGGCGCCGACGGATCAAGTACAAAATCTTGCCGGGCAGCGGGCGTTTGATTTCAGAGCAGCGAGCCGTTACGTTTCGTGCCGTTCCACCCCTTACGCATCCCTGCACCCCGACCATCGTTCTGAGGCCCAAGATATGACCTTCACGCTCCCTCCCCTCCCTTATGCTTATGACTCCCTTGAGCCATACATGTCGGCTGAAACACTGCAGTTTCACCACGACAAACACCACCAAGCTTATGTCGATATGGCCAACAAATTAGTCCCGGGATCGAAATATGAAGGCAAGAGCATCGAGGATATCTGCAAGGAAGCGTATGCTAATAAGGACCACCCGATCATCAATAACGTGGGGCAGGATTTCAATCACATCCATTTCTGGCAATGGATGAAGAAAGGCGGGGGTGGCAACAAGCTGCCAGGCAAGGTTGAGAAGCTCGTGGCCGAAATTGGCGGCTACGACAAAGTCCGCAACGATTTCATCGAGGCTGGCAAAACGCAATTCGGTTCCGGCTGGGCCTGGCTCGTTATTAAGGACGGAAAGCTCGCGGTAATGAAAACACCTAACGGCGAGAATCCGCTGATGCACGGTGCGCGGCCCATCCTAGGCTGCGACGTGTGGGAGCACAGCTACTACATCGATTACCGCAATGCGCGGCCGAAATACCTAGAGGCCTGGTTCGACAACCTCGTCAACTGGGAGCATGTGGAGGAGCTGGTAGGCTAAGCCATCGCATTTCGCCTCACAGATCGTCATTTCAAACGGCGCCTCAATACTTGGGGCGCCGTTTGCATTTCCCGAAGGCGCTTTAACTCAATCTTTGTTAGGTGGGACGTCCGGGACCGGCTCTAGACTGTCGAGATAGGCGATAATGGCTTCGATTTCTGGCGGCTTAAAAACAAACTCAGGCATATCCGGGTGCCCTGACACGATGCCTTCCGCCAACGCCTCGGCAAGCGTTGCTGGCGGATAACGCGAGACGACAACGCGAAACGGCGGCGCCGCTTCGTGAGGGCTTTGATCGTCCTGCCGAAACGCATGACATCGCGCACAATTGGCTTCTATCAGCGCGCGGCCCTGGGCAATGGTGCCACCACCATCTTGCGCAAACGCTGTGCCCGCCAGCAGCACTGCCCCACACAACGCTGCACCCGCCTTGACGACATTTTGCATTAGACGTTCCTCGAGCGTACCCCGGTCGCCACACATGTTAGCGCGCAGCAAAACCGCGGTATTGACGCCGGTCAAACCGCAGATCAGCGCAAACCAAGGGACCTTTTGATTATGTTTCTGATTGTCGAAGCGATCGTACGCGAAAGTGAGCGTTGTAGGTCGCGGCTGATCATATCTCCCATGCCCTGGCGCTTGCGGCCGGTGGGACCTCGCGTGCTGCCAAAGATGGAATCGAACCAGCCGCCGCTCGATCCATTTGCCTCCTGAGCCACTTCCTCGGCACGCTCTTGCAGCATCTCGTGCGCGCTTTCGCGGTCCTTGACCTCTTCATACTTGCCATAGAGCGGGCTCCCCGAAATGAGAGTGCGTCGCTCTGCATCCGATAGCGGACCGATACGGCCTTGCGGTGGGCGCATCATTGTTCGCTGCACCATCGAGGGCTCGCCCTTGTTCTCCAGCATCGAAACGAGCGCCTCGCCGACCTTGAGTTCAAGGATCGCACGCTCGGTATCGATCTCGGGATTGGGGCGGAACGTTTCGGCCGCAGCTTTCACCGCGCGTTGCTCTTTCGGCGTGTAGGCACGCAGGGCATGTTGAACGCGATTGCCGAGCTGGGCCGAAACCGAATTGGGCACGTCCAAAGGGTTCTGCGTGATGAAGTACACGCCGATACCCTTTGATCGGACCAGACGCGCGATCTGTTCCACGCGATCCATCAGCGCGTCGGGTGCATCGTCGAAGAGCAAATGTGCCTCATCAAAGAAGAAAACGAGCTTGGGCTTGGGTTGGTCGCCGACCTCGGGCAACGTTTGCCACAGCTTGGTCAACATCCACAGCAGGAACGTTGCATAGAGCCGCGGCTTCTCCATCAGATTGTCGGCGGCGAGAACGTTGACCACCCCGCGGCCATCCGGTCCGGTGCGCATGAAGTCCCATATGTCGAGCGACGGCTCGCCGAAAAAATGATTGGCGCCCTGCTCCTCCAGCACCAACAGTCGACGCTGAATCGCGCCGACAGAGCTGGTCGCAACATTCCCATACTTAGTCGAAAGCTCTTTGGAGCGCTCTGCCACGTGATTTATGATGGCGCGCAGATCGGCGAGGTTCATCAACGGTAACTTGTCATCAGCGGCAACGCGGAAGGCTACGTTGAGCACACCTTCCTGCACGTCGTTGAGTTCTAACATGCGCGATAGAAGCAGCGGGCCCATGTCGTCGACTGTGGCGCGGACGGGATGTCCCAACTTCCCGAAAACATCCCAGAACACTGTCGGACTTGACCCGTATTCGAAATTTTCCAGCCCAACGAGCTCAGCACGTTTCGCAACGAAGTCTTTGGGCTCGCCTTTGGCGCCAATGCCTGACAGATCGCCCTTGATATCGGCGGCAAAGACTGGGACGCCTGCCCGCGAAAACCCTTCCGCCAAAATTTGCAGTGTGACAGTCTTGCCCGTGCCGGTGGCCCCGGTAATCAGTCCATGCCGGTTCGCCAATCGCAGATCGAGATATTCGGGCTTGACGCTTTTGCCGACAAAGATCCTACCGTCCTGTATCACCGACTGGCTCATGGCTGTCTCCGGCTCTGGATTGGGAAATGCGGCGACTCACCACACTTCAATCGCGTCTTGGCATGAGAGGGAAGTGTTTGCAAACATCAGTTGCATGGCGGACTTGGGGAAAACTTTGAGTACGCCGAAGAAGATGAACATCTACCGCGTTGAAGCGACGCGGAAGGCGGCAACTTGCAATTTGGGCGTGCGAAGCCGCGCCATGAGCGACTATAGAATGCACTGGAGCACGCCGGACACAGGCGAACGACAATGAGGACCAGCGAGGATCGCGAAAACATGACGGACAATTCCGCACCGCGCGCCTTTGCCAGCGGCTTTGAGCCTGCCACTTACGACGTGTGGCACCAGCTCGTCGAGAAAGCGCTCAAAGGCGCGGACTTTGACAAGCGGCTCGTGGCGCGCACGGCCGATGGTTTGCGCATCGAACCTCTCTATTCGCATGCCGATGAGCTCAAAGGTAGGGCCACGGCCATGCCGGGTACTGCGCCCTTCACTCGGGGGACGAGAAAGCAACCCGACGGCCTTGGCTGGCAGATCCATCAGCGCGTGAGCGAGCCCGATCCGACCGCGGCCAATAACGCTATCCTCGAAGAGTTGGAAGGCGGCGCAGGCGGCGTTGTGCTGCAAGTCGAAGGACCCGGCCAGTTTGGGATCAAGATCGCAAGCCCCGCTGACATGGCCGCCGCGCTTACTAGCGTCTATCTCGACTACGCCCCTGTCCAACTCAGGGGCGGCCTCAACGGCCTGCATGCCGCGCGTCATTTCCTGGACGCGCTTCCCACACTTGGCGCCAAGCCCGGAACCATTGCCGGTCATCTCAACGTCGATCCACTTGGCACGTTCGCACGCTTCGGCAGCACCTGGGCGCCGCTTGAGACTGCACTTGCCGAGACCGTCAAACTCTCCGGCGCGGCAACGGAACGCGAGTCCAAGCTTACGAGCGTACTCGTCGATGCCACCATCCCGCACGAGGCAGGAGCCAGCGAAGCCCAAGAACTGGCCTTTCTAACAGCCGCGCTCGTTGCCTACTTGCGCGCCTTCGAGGCGGCAGGCGTTGCTGCCACAGGCGCGCTTCGCCAGATTGCTTTCGCGCTGTCGGTCGACACTGATCTGTTCCTCACCGCTGCAAAGGTACGCGCAGCGCGCCGCATCGTGGCGCGCATTGGAGAAGCCTCGAACGCCTCGCCGGCCGCCATGCACATCACGGCCGTCTCATCAGAACGCATGATGGCCAAGCGCGACCCGTGGACCAACATGTTGCGCACCACGGCAGCCTGCGCAGGCGCGGCCTTCGGCGGAGCCGACGCAATCACCGTTCTGCCCTACACCTGGGCGTTGGGCGCGCCGGACCGTTTTGCTCGGCGCATAGCGCGCAACACACAGCTCGTGTTGCAGGAAGAGTCCTGGCTCGGGCGCGTTGTCGATCCCGCCGGCGGCTCCTGGTACGTGGAAAAACTCACCGACGAGCTGGCCAAAACGTCTTGGGCCTTGTTCCAGGACATCGAGGCCAAGGGCGGTCTCGCAGCAACCCTTTCCTCCGGTTACCTTCAAGACGAGATCGCGCGCATCGCAGAGTCGCGCAGCAAGGCCGTCGCAAAGGGATCAGCACCGCTAACTGGCGTCTCCGTCTTTCCGCTTCCGACCGATAACGGCGTCAAGGTCACGCCGCACCCGAATGCGCCCGCGATATCCGGAAAGCAACAGGTGCGCCCGTTGGTACCGCATCGTCTGGGCGAGGCGTTCGAAGCGCTGCGCGACGCCGCTGACGCCTCTCTCGCAAAAACGGGCAAGCAACCGAGCGTGTTCTTGGCAAACCTCGGCGAGATTGTTGAACACAACACGCGATCAACATGGGTGTGGAACTTCCTCGCCGCTGGCGGCATCAAGGGGCTGACCAGCGATGGCTACAAGGACGCAACCGCTGCGGCCGCAGCCTTCAAAAAGTCAGGCGCGGACGTTGCCTGTCTGTGCTCGTCCGACACGATCTACGCAGACCAGGGCGAGGCAGCCGCTAAGGCGCTCAAGGCTGCGGGTGCTGTTGCGGTGCTGATGGCGGGTCGTCCTGGAGATAACGCCGAGGCGCTAAAAGCCGCCGGAGTCGATAATTTTCTTTTTGCCGGGCTGGATGCCATCGCCACGCTACAAAGTTTGCACAAGACTTTGGGCATCAACTGAACTCTTGCGCGGCGCAGGCAATACGCCTTAACTCGCACGGGGCTTAGGCGAACTGCAAAGGAGAACTGCGCCTTATGGCTGCATTGCGTTTTCTCGCCGCCCTCTTTGCTCTCGTTGCCGTGGTCGCGCTCGTCACGGACGCCACTCCCGCTTGGAATGGCACGGGCCCCTTCGATACAACGAGCGTCATTGGTCATTGGAAAGAGCTCGCCCCGGTCTCGCTCGAGGCCGCGCGCAAGGCTGTGACTCAATCCACGCCCGCATGGGTCTGGGATATCGTGATCATGAGTATCTTGAATTTGCCGACGTTCGTCTTGTTCGGCCTGTTGGCGATTCTAAGCGGCTATCTTGGCCGCCACCGTCAACAACTCAAAGTCCACATCAACTGACGGCGCGGTCGACGCGGCACATCTCGACTGCTAGTTGCCGGGAGTAGTGCCGGCGGGAATAATGTACGTCTTGAGGCTCGTCAGTGCCGGCGGCAGACCGCTACTCGGCGGGAAGATGATGTCCAGCGCGATGCCGAGCACGACGAGAACGCCGAGAAGACCGATCAACCGCATCACCCAACGGTGATGACTTTTGTTGAGCGCCTCGATCTCTGCCTCATCGACCGGCCCCTCGTCCTCGTCCACGATTTCTTTTTTAAAGCCAAGAAACTTCTTTTGCATCGAGCGGCGCACGTTGCCGCGATCGTTTACGGTGAGGCCGGCGCGCTCGGCAATTTGATGCGCGATATCGGGGAAGGGCAAGCACGGGTCGGTGTTTGCTTCGCTCACATAACCGAGCTGTACCGTGTTTCCGTCCTTCAGAATAAGACGTGCGCCTTTGAGCAGCACTGGCGCGACGGTGCCACCGTATATTTCACGCCGCGTCTCGACCGCCTGAATTTGATCGTAGGGGATGTCGTGCGTTGCGTAGCGCATCAACGGCGTTGGTCCGCGACCGGAGGGCAGCGTCATCTTCACCGATTTCTCGCCCATCTCGACGCGGGAGCGCAGCGACTGCACGAGCTCAACGATCACCAGAAACATGACGAAGGCGAATCCGGCCGCCAAGACCATCAACCCGATCGTGCCAACCCAATGGCCCTGGGAAAGGCGCCAAAAGAGCATCGGCGGCAAACTGACGAAGAAGGGAAGCAACAACAGGAATATGAATGAGAAGGCCAGCTTGCGCCCGGCACCGGCCTCGTAAACCGTTCGCTCAGGCTTCGGCTTCGGCGCCGTCGTCACTGTCGAAGGCTGTCCCATTGCTGCCAACGCATCGGCCATCGGCTAAACTCCCCTATACTCAAGTCTCGGCTGACCATGGCCGCCAATCACGATAACATGAGGGCGGCACGGGCCTTCACGTGCAATATCCCGCCACTATATCAGGATCGTAACCGTTCAAAAGCCTAGGCGATCGCGATGCTCTTTCGCAGGAAGAAGAACGAAATGCCGACCTCTGAGACAGCCCTTCCAGGCCGTGCCAGGCCCATTCGCACCGCCGAGGAGCACCACGTATTCTCCCGCCCTCTCAAGGGGCCCTATCCCCCTGGCAGCGAAATGGCCGTGTTCGGCATGGGCTGCTTTTGGGGCGCGGAGCGAAAGTTCTGGAGCCTCGCCGACGGTATTTGGATCACAGCCGTCGGCTACGCAGGCGGGCTGACGCCCAATCCCACTTACCAAGAGGTCTGCTCCGGCCTAACCGGGCACAACGAGGTGGTTCTTGTTGTCTTCGACCCGATGCGCATCAACTACGAGCGGCTGCTCAAAACTTTTTGGGAAAGCCACGACCCCACGCAAGGCATGCGCCAAGGCAACGATGTGGGGACACAATACCGCTCCGGCATCTATACGTTTAGTGAAGCCCAGCGCGCAGCGGCGGTGGCCTCAAAGGCCGAATATCAAAAGATGCTAACACAGGGCGGCTTCGGCGCCATCACCACCGAAATCATACCGGCACCTGAGTTCTATTTCGCCGAAACCGACCATCAGCAATACTTGTCAAAGGTCCCGCAAGGATACTGCGGCCTGGGCGGAACTGGCGTTGCCTGCCCGCTCCCTACCGGCGTCACGGCTGGCTAGCTATTTGTTCGCCGTCGTTTTCACTGGATTGGCGATCGGTATATCTTCTGCCACCATTGAGGTGCCCGCGCTTTCGAGTACCTGGCGGCATGCTGGCGGCAACTGAGCCATCGTAATCTTGCGCCGCTCGCTTGGCGGTATCCATTTTTTGGTGGGCTTCTTCTTCGGCTTCGGTTTTGGCTTCAACGACGCCGCGATCGTCTTCAGCCAGCGGTCGACTTCCTTACCGCAGCCGTAATCGCCGGAAACCGGCTTTTGCGACCGACATCCGCCGTTGGGGCACCTCATCCTGATATGGAAGTGATAGTAGTGCCCCCAAAGCGGGCGCACCTTTGCCAACCACTTCCGGTCCGTACCAGCCTTTTCGCAGAGCGCCTTCTTAATTGCGGGGTGCACGAAAATGCGCTGCACCTCCCGGTATGAAGCTGCTCGCTTAATCACTGCAACGTGCGCGTCGGTGAAGACCTCTTCGTTAACCGCAAGGCTCGTCTTGTCGAGCATGGACGTCGCCGAAATTTGCTCGCGCTCTATCCGCGTCAACACGCGATCCGGCATCGGGGTCAGCCAGATATCAGCATCGAGACCGACTTGGTGGCTTGCATGTCCCGTGATCATCGGTCCGCCGCGCGGCTGAGAAATGTCGCCCAAGAGCAGACCTGGCCAACCGTCATGCTCCTTGGCCTCCACCGCCAATCGCTTCACCAGTTTGATCAACTTGGGATGACCCCACTGGCGGTTGCGCGACAGTCGCATCGACTGCCATGCGGGGCCCGTGTCGGGCAGCTTATCGCCACCGGCGAGGCAGCCCTTTGCATACCAACCAATGGAGCGCGGCTTCAGGGCGGCCGCTGTCTTTTTCGCGCCAAACAAAAATTTGGCGACTGCGTTCTTCTTCTTTTTCTTGTTTAGCGCTTCTTTCGGAGGCTCAGGCTTACGCGGCGGAACGGGCACCGCCCCCCTCTTGACTTCCACCGGTACGGGCACAGAAATCGTATCTGTCGGCTCGACAGCTAAACCCGGTGCGGCAAAAACAATTAAGGCTAATGGCGCGATCAGTGAATGGGTAAGATTGCGGCGCATAGGGATGCCCCCGTCCAATGGCGAAGATCCCCGATATTAGGCCTCTTCGGCCAAATTGCGACCCGCACCCTTAAGATCGCCAAAGCAGCCTAAGAAAGTCGCTTGGCCCATGTGCGATTGGGTTGCGGCGGGGGAGAATTATGGCAACGATTCGCTCAGTTCAGAACCGCAAACCTTCGATGAGCCAAATTCGAATGAACGGACCTAGGGATGCCGCCGCCCAACTGGTCCTGGCACACGGCGCTGGCGCGCCGATGACGAGCCCATTCCTTGAGATGATGACCGAGCTGCTCACCGAGCGGGGCCTACGCATCAGCCGCTTCGAGTTTGCCTACATGGCGCAGCGTCGCAAAGATGGAAAGCGCCGCCCGCCGCCAAAAGCGGAGCTAATGATCCCCGAGTACATAGATGTGATAGCTGAGCTGCGCAAAGATCTTCCGCGTCGACAGAAGCTTTTGATCGGCGGCAAATCCATGGGCGGGCGTATCGCCAGTCTGTGTGCGGACCAACTTTGTGCTGAGGACCATATTGCAGGCTTGGCCTGTATTGGCTATCCGTTTCACCCGCTGGGCAAGCCCGACAAGCTGCGCACCGTGCACCTAGAACATCTGCACTGTCCCGCGCTTATTGTGCAAGGCGAGCGCGATCCCTTCGGCACCCGCGCGGAGGTCGAAACCTATGCATTGTCATCGGCAATCGCATTTGTATGGGCCGGAGATGGCAATCATGACTTGGCTCCGAGCCGTGGCAGCCACTTCACCCGCGCCGGCAATCTCGCCGCGGCTGCTGATGCCGTGTCCGCCTTTGCGCACGATCTCACCTAGCGCAGAGCAAGGGGCCCGCGATCTATCTCGCGAGCCCCATGAGCGGTCGTACCAAGCATTCTCGTCGAGCGGCCTCAGTCTTTGTCGACTGCTTTGTCGCCCAGAACCTCTTCGATGTTCTCAATTCCACCCTTAAAGATACCGTCTATGGTCTTGCGCGCCTCCTTATCGTCCTTTCCGTCGGCGGCATCGTACGTCGCAGCCCAAACAATGTTAACCTCGTCAAGATCGTCATCGTCTGGCACGATGGAAAACTGCGCCTGGTAGTTCTTCACCGGGAGCGGGCTCTCGATGATCTCGTAGAGGTAGCTAAAGCCCGACTGATCGACGAGCTTCTCCTTGATCGTACCGCCATCCTCAAGCGTCAGCATGCGATAGACCGTGTCGCCCTCCTTGCTCTCCTCGCAAGACGTGACCGCTGGATGCCATTCGGCGATGCCACACCAATCACCGAACTGTTTCCACAGCGCTGCGGTCTCTGCCGCAACTTTATCGGGATCGACGTTGACCTCTAATTTTTTGGTGGAGGTCAGGCTGGCAGCCTCGGCTGCGCTGCCCAGTCCAGCAAGCGAGAGGGAAACCGCAATGGCCGTGAAATGCACCTTCTTCATCCATTTACTCCGCAGTATTTCTTAAGGGGCGCGTGCGGCCCCTGTGTTCATTGGGTGCACCGGCCCATGCCAGGCGGCGTCACCGCTATAGTGTAACAGATCGTTCGGCCAAAGAGCGACCCCCTTCGTTGCCTCGGTAACGGCCTTTTGTCCCGGGCGTGAGAATCTGAGGAAGGCTTTTTTTCCATTAGCCGCACGCGCTTTGTTAACGCGCAACTGAAGACACCAATGCCATACTGACGGCCGGCGCAGGGCGCTTCTCACTGCAAGCTCGAGCGAGGCCACTCGGCATGGATGCAAGCGCATGGTCCATCTCAGCGATCCGCGACGCCATTTTAAAAGGGGGCGAGCCCGCACCGGCGCTTTCGCTAGCGCAGCTTGCCTCCTACCGATGGCTGGTCGTCGGGGTCGTATCCATTGGCGCCTTCATGGGGCAGGTGGATGCGAGCATTGCCCAGCTGCTGTTGCCTTCTCTTGAGCGCACCTTCGGCGCAACTCTCAGCGGAGTGAGTTGGGTTGCCGTCGCCTATCTCCTGACAATGGCAGCGTTAATGCCCATTATCGGGCGCCTCGCCGACATCGTCGGACACAAACTTCTCTACATTGGCGGTTTTGTTGTCTTCACCGTCGGCTCAACGCTTTGCGGTTTCGCACCCGACTTAGCTCTTCTCGTTGCCGCTCGAATTTTGCAGGCGGTGGGCGGCGCGCTATTGTCGGCAAACAGCGTCGCGATCGTCGTGGGCGCTGCCGGACCGGGAGAACGCGGCCGCGCCGTCGGTGTACAAGCGGCAGCTCAAGCGGTGGGCTTGAGTGCCGGTCCAGTGATCGGCGGCGTGTTGTTGCATACACTTGGTTGGCAATGGGTGTTTTGGATCAACGTCCCCTTCGGGATCGTCGGCGCCATCGCCGGTTGGTTCATCCTGCCTAAGACGGTGAACTTATCGAAGGACAAGAGCTTCGATTTGCGCGGCGCCCTCCTGTTAGGACCCATGCTCACGGCATTCATGCTGGTCTTGAACGAAGGCCACGCGTGGGGCGTCATCTCACCGGCCTTTGTCGCCGCCGCATGCGTCGGCTTGGCCCTGCTCTTCTTCTTCGTCAAAGCAGAAAGGCGAGCTGAAGCACCACTGCTCAATCCTCGACTCTTTAAGCAATTGGCCTTTGCGACGGCAAACGCCGGCAGCCTCATGAGTTACGCCTTGCTATTTGGCATCATGCTTCTCATGCCGTTCGTGTTCGAGAACGGCTATCATGACAC
>CAZURR010000073.1:0-12526 GCA_964622715.1 uncultured Hyphomicrobium sp.
TCCTACCATGCGTCATATTCAGCACACTCCTAAATCTATCTTTCCCAAGCGCCTTACGGGTCTTTGCTGTGCGTTCGCTGCCGCGCTGACCGGGCTTGGGGCCGCCCCCGGCGATGCCCCAGCGCCACCTGAAATTGGCCTTTGGTATAACCACTCTGGCAAAGGCGCCGTGGAAATTCGCCCGTGCGGCGACAGTAAAAGCCGCCTTTGCGGCAATATTGTCTGGCTCAAAGACCCCAACGGAAAGAATGGCCAGGCACTGAAAGATGGCCGCAATACGAGGTCGTCGCTGCGCGGCCGGCCCATTTGCGGACTACCCGTTCTTGGTTCGCTCAGGCGCATGCGCGGGGGCGGATGGGACGATGGTTGGGTCTATGATCCCGAAGTGGGCAAGACCTTTGACGCAGCCATCAAGCTAGCCTCCCGCGACCGGCTGATTTTGACCGGGTATAAGGGCATCAAGCTTTTCAGCAAGTCCTTCACATGGAAGCGCGCGCCGAACGATTTGCCGCGTTGTAGCACTGAGCCTGCCGAACGGGAGGCGAGCCTTCCGTCTCAAGCGGAGCCGCCACCATTGCCCTTCAAGAAGGCGGCGCAAATTCAAGTCTCGCGCCAGCCACAGGGTCGCCTAATGCCACCCTCGCCCGTGCCGGCCATTCGCCCCACGACGCCGTAATCTCCGATCAGGTGTTGGCGCTGCCCTGTTGTCCTTTGAGGCCGCCTTCGCCTCGCGAAGAAACCATCTGAGCATCCTCAATGCGCTTCGTCAGACGCGCGGCAAACTCTGTCGTGCGCTCCACCACGATTGAGCGCTGACGATCGAGTGTCACCATGTGATAGCAGTCGTCGAGAACATGAAGTTCCACCAATCCCGCCAAATTGCGCTGGATCGCAATGGTGTTGCTGAGATCGCTCTGGTCATCATGGCGCGGGTGGAAGATCAATGTGTGCTGCCTAATCTTTGCCAGGAGCGGCTTGACGTTCCGAACGAGCTTGCGGAACTCCAGCACGAGACCGCCACCGCGTCCGAAAAGATCCTCGATCGCGTCGCTGTCGCCTTGCAGCGCATCCAGAATGAAGCTGCGTAGCCGATTGTCCTTGATGCCATGAGGTTCACGCGACTTGAAACGGAACAGCCGTGCGGCCCACTTGTGTCTCACGATCCTGAACAGGTTGAAGTACCAGGGTATGGCCCAGCCGTTGGGCCAGAACGTCGGTGAGAACAACATTAATCCGGCAACGCCGTCGGGGCGCGTGGCCGCGAGCCTCAGCGCTAGCATGGTGCCGGCTGAGATGCCGCCAACGAGAACCGTGTCGCACTGCTTGGAGATTTCGTCGTGCGCTGTTTCCAGCGCCGCATACCAATCCGTCCAACTCGACAGGCCCGAAATGTCGGTCCCGCCGGCGAGACCGGGGAGCATCGGGCAATAGACAGTGTATCCGTCATTGCCGAGCGCGTGCGCAAGAAACCGCAGCTCGATCGGCGATCCGCCGAGGCTATGTACAAGAAGCACGCCTTTGCGGCCTCCGGGAACATGGAGGCTACCCCATGCAATCTTCATCTTGTCTTGGATTTTCATAGGTTTGACTTAACTCGCTCGCATACTGGTGTGACGTTCGTACTCGGCCAGCATCGTCACGGCGCCTTTGAAGCACGCGTTACTGACGCTCAGGTTCAAACCTTCTCTTCTTCGTTTCCTCAAGCCAGGTTTCGATGTCGCCGCAAGGACGCTCGAAATTACCGTTTTTTGGTTGTGTCACCGGGTGGCTCCTACATCGGAGCGATGCAGGAGTTGGGGAGGGGGTCTCACTGGCGCGAACCGCCGCGCATGGCGATATGGCACCGTGCCGCACTCTTCTAAAGACGCTCGTCGTCAGCAATCCCTCTTGCCCGTCCATTCCGGTCGCCGTTCTGCTGAAACCCGCAATCAAACTGCAATCAGGCGTCCAAGAACACCGGGCTGAAACAGCGGCGGCGGCCTTCTGCTGTCGTCGTGTGGCAAAAACAAGGCATTGAACATTCGCCCTTCAGCCCTTTCGCCCATGCCACTGCACTACGTAAGATGCAACGCTCTGATGCTCATATTTGTACACCACAAAACGGTGGAACGCAGTGAAATTACACCGGTTCCTCAGGTTCACACCTGTTCAATTAATCTACGCGATTTTTGCAGCGAGCAAATTAATGCGCTGAAAACATTGTTAATTGATGCTGGCGGGCGCCGTCTTTCTGCCATAATCTCCAATTGCGAAATAAGACGAAAGGCCAAGGCGCGCCCACCCACAGCGCCAAGATGTCACGCTGGTCGGCGCAGCAGTATTCCGACGCCGATAAGGCCACGGCGGCCATGTCAACGGCGAGGACATAAGGAACGCTGGTGAACTCCAGTTTGATAGCGGCGAGCCAGACAACCGCGCCCGTCACCAGCGTAGCCGTGGCAGCCGCAGGGCCGCCAAATCGCGTGAAAAGGGCAAACAGCGCCGCGACAATGAGGCCGACGCTGCCGATGGCCGAAGCTGTCTCGACCAGGTCATGTATCGTCGTCGAGCGCAGGGCCTTAGCAAAGGCAATGAGCCCCAGCGTATCCAAACGGATCGATCGTTGCTCCAGGCAGGCCCTCCACATAGACGGCGCCGGCGGCGCCAACGATCACCTCGGCGCCGAACCATGTTGCGAACACCGAGAACGAGGCGATGACGATACCGATCTTGCGACCGGCATTGATGTAGTCTCGCTCGGTGAATATTCGGCGCGCGACCCACGCGCCGATAGCGAACTGGATCAGGACGTAACACAGTACGCCGATCAAAACGGGATTCATCGTCCATTCCCTCTTCGCCGCTTCGCGCCAATGGCGACACCCCGGCGCTCACCTACCGGAGGGGGCTCATCAGGCAGCGGCCGGCCCTCTACGGCGGCGACGCGTCACGGTTCGAGCGCAATCGACACTATATAGTCGAGGTGATTAGATGCCGTGTTTGCAGTCGCCGTGCCTTTTTGATTGGTTGCGCGCGCCAGGGCAAGTGTCAGTGGAAGGGCTCTCGTTGTTGGGTCACGCGCGCTCACTCATCTCCTGGACTGTGGCTATCGCCATGGCCGTGGGCCAGGTCGCCCCCGCATTTGCCGCTGAAACCCTCACCAAGTCGGAATATGAAGCGTGCAAAGCGCGCGACGAGCCGGCATTCCGTGCCGCCATCGAGGCCATCTCAATCCGGGCACTGAAATCTGGCATCGCCAACGTCGATTTCCGCGCCATTGTCGGTGACGAATGGCGCCGCGGCGGCCTCGACGAGATCATAGACAAG
Organism: uncultured Hyphomicrobium sp.; assembly: GCA_964622715.1. Lineage (GTDB taxonomy): Bacteria > Pseudomonadota > Alphaproteobacteria > Rhizobiales > Hyphomicrobiaceae > Hyphomicrobium_A. The sequence continues at coordinate 3,307 of CAZURR010000073.1, forward strand.
CGCGTCGATCTCGCGGTGGGGGAAGTTCGTGAGGAGACGAGCTGGGCCAATCTGCTGCAGTCCCTGGCTAGCCAGCAGAAGGCGCAGGAGCTCGCGACCGCGATCGCCGAACGCGTTTATCGTTCCGACGCGATGAAGACCGCGCTAGAAACGCTCGCAGTTGGCGTCGGCAGGGAAGTGGGCAAGCAAATTCAATTTGCGACAGAGGATGCCGCAGAGCCGACGCTTGCTTGTCTCAAAGCATTCGTTGGCGCGCGGTATGGCGCAACGGTTGCACGCGCAGTTGCTGGCGACGCCAACAAAGGAAACACATTCGATCCCAATGACGCCGCCGCCCAGGTCTCGCCCGGTGCCGTCTTGCGCCAGTCGGGTGCAGGGATCGCGGGAGCAGCCATTCTCCTTATGCGCCGTCAGCTGGCCAATATGACGCGCCGCGTGGGTCAGCGCATCGTCGGCGCCGTGCTGGCGCGTCTGGTCTCGATAGTCGCTGGCGGGGTAGGGCTGGTTCTCATCGCCAAGGACATCTGGGATCTTCGCCATGGCGTTCTACCCATCATCGCAACCGAGATGAAATCCAAGGACAGCAAGGAAAAGGTGCAAGATGAGCTGGCGAAGACATTCGCGGAGCAGATCTCCGCGCATGTCGACGAGATCGGCGCAGCCACGGCAGACCGCGTGGTCGACATTTGGCGCGAATTCCGCAACGCGCACGCGCAAGCGCTGCAGCTTGCCGCGCGTAACGACCAGTTCAAGGCCTTCATCGACTCGCAGCCGCCAGAAAAACTGGCGCGCCTAGATGAGGTGGTTTCGTTGGTCGTCACCTCAGAAGGCGAAGCTGGGCTACTCAAACGCCTCGATGACGGCAGCCTCAACGAGGCGATCAACGTACTGCCTGCTCCAGCCATGCAGATCGCACGAGAGACCCGTTCCATCGACACAGGGCTCCAATGGTATGCGCTGGCGGGGGATCAACTACCCCAGGTCCTCGATCTCGACATACATCGGCGCACCGCTCCCGACATGCTGACGAAGGCCTCCCTACAGCGCATTCTGGCGCTGGACGACCGCCTCGCCATTACGCGGCTTGTCGGCGTCGACCGTGACGCCCGCGACACACTCTTCGAGCTCCCAACGCCCGAGCTAAAGAGCCTGGCTCGCAGCCTGACGGAGAACGAGCTTGCCACTCTCGCGCGCTACCTGACCGGTCTCCAGAAAGAGCCACGCGAGCGCATTTTACGGGCGGTTGCGGCAGACCCGACCAAGATGCAATCGCTCGCATCAGATCGGGTGCGGACGGCCGTCGTGGCCAGCGCCGACCAGACGGCCGCTGTGGGCATGATGTTGCGCTCAGATGCCGCGCTCAATCCCAAAGCCATTGTGGAAGATGTCGCCCTCGTTTCCGGCGGGCGCGTCAGTCCGATCCTGTTGTGGGAAAAGCACCCGGCGGTGATTGTCGCAGGCATGATTGTGCTGTTGATTCTACTCCTCATGCTGCGCCGGCTGCTATTCGCCGGACGGCGCACCAAGGCGGCGGCTTAACAGGCGCTACGATTTTTCGCTTCGATGTGCTCGGTCCACAACACGTTGCCCCAATCGCGTGCCAGAAAGTTTGGGTCCTGCTATAAGCCCATCGTGTCTTGCCGAATCAGTTGCTCTGGTCGGCGAGGCTCACGAAGACGACTGCGCGCGATGGGGCACTGAGGGAGTAGGAACGATGGGACTTAAGGCGCCTGGAATCTTGACGTTCATGGTTTCGATCGTCCTGACGGTCACTGTACTCATCATGAAGTTCTTTGGAGCCGAGATTCCTTTTTTCATCGGCAACGAATTCTGGGTGCTGCTGCTCGCCCAAGTGATCCTTATTTTGGGTTGCGTGATGCGGGGGCTTTGAGGGGCGAGCGAGTCGTTTGATCTCTGTGCTCTTGTGTCGCGCGGCACTGAGTGCCCTGGCGAGAAGAGCGCGTTGGAGGGCTAAATCGCTATATGAGATCGAAACTTCAGCGAAAGGGTGCATACACGCACCGTGTGCGGCGATCATCGCCCGAAATAGCGATCGCGGCGGTGCTGACGTTTGCCGCCATTGCGTTTCTAATCGCCACGCTCGCGGCTAGCGGAACGGACACGCGCAATTCCAAGCTCGGCCCCGTGGCCTCCGAGCAAATGGTCATCAAGTAACCAATCGTTGAACTCAATAGCGTTCTACGCGCATCATGTGATTGCGACCGCGCGCACAAGACCTCGCACGGAATTACCCAGAAAAATCGCATCGGCCGACTTGATATCCTCAAGTGTCAGGACGGCTTCCACGGCACGGCCCTGAGCTATTAGCTCGCTGCGCAGCGTGCCGGGCAAAAGCCCCGAGCTGAGCGTCGGCGTTTCTAGGCGCCCGTTGCGTTCCAGAAAAATCGTCGTGCGGCTGCCTTCTGCAAGTTCGCCGCGCTCGTTGAGATAGATCACCTCTTCCGCACCCACCGTCTCTGAATACTTTTGCCATTCCTGATCATAGAGCTCGCGGCGCGTAGTCTTGTGGAACAGGAAAATATTGGCGCTGTCGAGCACCGTCTCAGAAACGACGAAGCGCATAACGGCATCTGGGTTGGGCGCCGGCAGGGGTGTCGTGGTAACCGTTACGGCGCCTGTTTCGCCGAGTAGCATTCGGACCCGCAGAAGTTCCGCCTGTCCATCGACGGCGCCAGACAGCGCCTGTCTGACGGACGCTTCATCGAAAGCAAAACCGAAATAGCGTGCAGATGACTCCAGCCGCGCGATGTGGCGCTCCAAAAGCACCAAGCCGGTTCCTGGCTCAAATAATATCGTTTCGATAAGATCGAACGGCTTTGCCGGATCGGTGAGGAACTTCATTTTCAGGAGGCATTCGGCGTACTCCTTGGGGCCGCTAGAGTCGAACACGACCCCTGAGCCGATCCCCATCTCGCCCGCGGAGTCGCGGAAGACGACGGCAGTGCGGATAGCAACGTTAAAGAGCGCGCTGCCTTCCGGCGAGACGTGGCCGATGGCACCGCAGTAAACGCCGCGCGGCTCCGTCTCCAGTGCGCGAATAAGCTCCATTGCGCGAATCTTAGGCGCGCCAATCACCGACCCGGGCGGAAAGATGCCTAGCAGCAGCTCTGTCATGCCGATGCCGTCTTTTAGCGTGGCACGCACCCCTGACGTCATCTGGTGCAACGTCTGAAACGTCTCGACTGTGAAAAGGTCGGTGACTCTAACACTGCCGATCTCAGCGATGCGCCCGATATCGTTGCGCATCAAGTCGACGATCATCAAATTCTCGGCGCGCTGCTTTACGTCGGTGGCGAGCTGATGCCGCGCCTGCGCATCGGCCTCCGGCGCGCCGGCACGCGGGGCGGTTCCTTTCATTGGGCGTGTCGCAATCGTGCGTCCGTCCTGCTCGATAAAGAGCTCAGGCGAGGCCGAAAGCACCGTGATCTCGCCAGTGTCAACGATGCCACCGTAGGCGACGCGCTGCTTCTGGCGCAGATCGAGGAAAAAGGTCAGCGGCGAGCCCGAGAGCCGGAATCGCGTCTTGAAAGTGAGGTTGAGTTGATAGATGTCGCCGGCGTGGATCTTCTCTTGAACTTCGGCGAAGCGCTCCAGGTAGGGAGCCTCATCCCACGCGTGAGTGACGTCGGTGAAGTGATAGGAGCCGCTGCGCGTGTGGGTGGCGAGCCAGTTCTCGACCTCCGTGCTGGTCATCTCCGCTGGCGCCTCGTAGAGCCCGAGCCAAAGGAGCGGCACGTTGCGATTGGGCGGCATCAAATTGGCAAGCTTCGGCTCCAGCACATAGCCCAGCTCGTAGGCGAAGAAGCCTGCTGCATGCAGCCCTTTTTCCAAGCCGGCTTCGAGGCGTTTGAGCGCGGCCGGCACCTCTTTGGGTGTATCCGCGGCAATGATCTCCACCGGATCGGTGAACAACAACGAGGGCGCACCCGCACCTGAATTGTTGTCGAGTAGGACGAACGTTTCGGAAAGTGCGGTGGACTCCTCCGTCTGGCGGTCAGGAGCCTGACGGATTTGGTCGGCTGACGTCATCGCCCCTTGTACCCCGACAGCGCGTAGAACGTCACGTACCAGTGCGCTTTATTTCCGACTGGCAATTCGCGCTCACTGATCTTTTGAGACATGGCGAACGCTGAGCGGTTAGGCGCTTTGCATTTTCCTTAGACGGCCAGAAGATGAGGATCCATCGTGCCAGGCGTCAATGGGCGCGTCAGTTCCAAGCGGTCAGGCAGGCGGGCACCCCACCGCAATGCCAGTGCCGGTGTGGGCTCATCGCGCATATAATAGAGGCTCCCTGCCGCAACAATTACTTCATTCGCTCCAACAGGATGGACGGGAGCCACCCCGAGGCGGCCAGCGCATCAGGGGTCACAGCCGAATAACACCGGACAGTTCGGAGCGCGGGCTTCACAGGCGGTCTATTTGTGCTATAAGCCGCGAATTCGAAAGCCGCTCGACAAGAACGGGCGGCTTTTCCTATCGGCAAGGCGGCCCAAAGTGGCCGGAGCCGATACTCTGAATTCCCGATGAGTCGATCCGCTCGCATTCGTTCGGTCGCCCGTTCGGGATCTGTTGGTGACGCGGGGTGGAGCAGCCCGGTAGCTCGTCAGGCTCATAACCTGAAGGTCGTAGGTTCAAATCCTACCCCCGCAACCACCGAGAGTTGACTCCTGGGAGATGTCCCTTTGAAAGGTTTGCCTCCCTGCTCTGAGGCATCACAAAGGGCGAGAATCTCGGCCAGATCTCCATGCAGCACGGCGTCAATTCCGCTGCCGTCATCCCGGGGCTGCAGATCAATTCGAGCGATCAGAGATCTGAGCAAATCTGCGGCCTGCTCGCGAATTTCGGGGTCGCTGAGCGACTCTTCGAGTCGCGCAACTTTCTCGGCATAAAGATCAGCGATTCGCGGATGCAGGTGCACGACTGGGGCAGGCGTATCCCTCAGGCGAATCTGCAGCGACTCCCGTTCGATCTCAAGCTTTGCTAACCGATCACCCAACGGGCGGCTGTATTTGCCGTCCTCAATGGCCTCCACGATCGCCGCCATCTTGCGCTCTACTGCATTGAGCTGGAGCCGATCGGAGTTGATTTGCTGATCGCGCTGTGCCGCCGCTCGGTTCACTTCTGCCTGAAAGGCGCGAGCAAATTCGCGCACGAGTTCGGGCGCCATCAGCTTATCCTTCAGACCCTCTAAAACGCGCGCCTCAATCTCTCTCCGGTCAATCGTAGCGCTGTTGTTGCACGTTCCCTTCGTGCGGCGTGTTGCACAGCCATAGCGGTCCTTCGCCACGATCGTGTAGCCGCCGCCGCAAATCCCGCATTTGAGCAGACCCGAAAGTAGGAACTGGCGCCTATGAACTCGATTGAGTGCACTACCGCCGGTGTCACGCTGCATCTTGAATGATGCTTGGTGCTGGTGAACTTTGACGGCGTTCCATAAATCATCATCAACAATCCGCAGCTCAGGTACCTCGACAATTTCCCATAAGCTTTTTGGATTGGGTCGAGCCACGCGCTTTCCGCTCCTTGGATCCTTCACATAGGAACAACGGTTCCACTCAATCCGCCCCACATAAAGTGCGTTATTCAGGATGCCGGTTCCCCTTTCGACCTGGCCCCGAATTGTTGTATCTCGCCATTCCCTGCCATTTGGGCCTGCAACTCCCTCGGCATTGAACCTTTTGGCTATAGCCCGCGGGGAATTCCCGTTAGCGAATTCGGTAAAAATGCGCTGTCTGATTGCCTGTGTCGTTCTTCTCTCATCTTCGCTCCTCCCGGGGCTACGATGAGCCAGAAACACCCTCTTATTCAATCACGCCATTCTGTCCAACAGCTGCTGACGGGGAACAAGTTTTTCGTTTCCCCTCGGCCCATCATTTAAATCCACTATCACGTCATAGACCTCGCCTCTGAATGGGTGCGGGGCCAAAGTCGACTTCGCACCCTGCTCGACTCAAGCATTCGCGCAATATCCGCTCCGTCACGGCCCCGGTTCTCGACCTGCATGGTTAAAAGGATGCTGTCATCCCGGTGGAAGTAGGCGTGCGGAGCTACCGCGCCGCCATCCTCGACACCACCGCAGGCAGGTTGATTCTAAGCTACGTCGCAGAGTATAGCCCAATGGGGTCTTTGAGGAACTCGCCTATGAGTAAGGAGTTATCCATGCGTAAGATCGGAATTCACTCAGCGATAACACGACTTCGAGCCACCGTCGTCTTTGCAATCGGCGCGATGATGGCGGTAATGCTTGTCCTTCCAATCGCCACCGACGCGGCTGCTCAGGACAAGAAGCCCAACATTTTGCTGATTGTTTCGGACGATACCGGCTGGGGGGATTTGGGTCCCTACCTTGGCGGTGTCGGGCGGGGCATGCAGACCCCGAATATTGACCGTCTCGCTGCCAAAGGCATGACGTTTACCAACTTCTACGGACAGCCGAGTTGCACACCCGGTCGTGCTGCGATCCAAACAGGACGTATCCCCAATCGCAGCGGCATGACCACTGTTGCCTTCCAAGGCCAAGGCGGTGGGCTTCCCGCTGCGGAATGGACGCTTGGGTCCGTCCTGAAGAAGGGCGGCTACAAAACCTACTTCACCGGCAAATGGCATCTGGGTGAGTCTGACTACGCGCTGCCGAACGCCCAGGGTTATGACGTGATGAAGCATGCCTTCCTGTACCATCTCAACGCTTACACGTACCCCGACCCGAAGTGGTTCCCGGCGATGAGCCCCGAGTTGCGCGCGAAGTTCGAGAAAGTAACGACGGGTTCGTTGTCGGGCAATGCAGGCGAGAAGGCGAAGGAGGACTGGAAGGTCAACGGTGAATACGTTGATACGCCGGACAAGGGTGTTGTCGGCATCCCCTATCTCGATGGCTATGTTGAAGCGGCGGGGATGGAGTTCCTCGAGGACGCGGCCAAGTCTCCCGACACGCCATTCTTCATCAACATCAACTTCATGAAGAACCACCAGCCGAACCTGCCGCACCCGGACTTCATTAATAAATCGATCTCGAAATCCAAATACGCGGATTCCGTGTTGGAGCTCGACACACGCATCGGCAACGTGATGAAAAAGCTCGACGAGCTGGGCCTGGCTGACAACACGGTCGTCTTCTATACCGTCGACAACGGCGCCTGGCAGGATGTCTATCCCGACGCCGGGTATACACCGTTCCGCGGCACGAAGGGGACCGTCCGGGAAGGCGGCAATCGCGTTCCTACGTTGGTCCGCTGGCCGGGCAAGATCAAAGGCGGTTCCGTCAGCCACGACATCCTTGGCGGTCTCGATCTGATGGCAACCTTTGCCTCTATCGCCGGTACGGAACTTCCCACTGAAGATAGAGAAGGCAAGCCGATCATCTTCGACAGCTATGACATGACACCAGTCTGGACGGGCACCGGGAAGTCGGATCGTAAGCAATGGTTCTACTTCACGGAAGACGAGCTGTCGCCGGGCGCTGTCCGCGTCGGCAACTTCAAGTACGTGTTCAATCTGCGCGGCGATGACGGCGCGCACACGGGCGGTTTGGCCGTCGACACGAACCTCGGTTGGAAAGGGGCATCTAGCTACGTAGCGACGGTACCCCAAGTGTTTGATCTGCTGGCCGATCCCCAGGAGCGCTACGACATCTTCATGTCTACCTTCACGGAGAGCACCTGGGCGGTGGTCCCGGCCAACGAGTCGGTTGGGAAACTCATGAAGACTTACGTCAAGTACCCGCCGCGCAAACTGCAGAGCGAAACCTACACTGGGCCGATTACCATCACGAAGTATCAGAACTTCAAGTTCATCCAGGAACAATTGGCCAAGGATGGTTTCAACATCGGAATGCCGACCGGTAATTAACGAGAGACGCGTATCGTTCGCCCCGTCTTACGACGGGGCGAACACGTCTCTGCAACATGCAATTTTTCAGAGCAGGTTAAGCTATGCGGACCCGTGCGCTCGCTTCACTGATCGTAACAAGCATCATCGGTGCTCTCGTTTTCGTTTCCGGAACCAGTGCCAAGGATGACCCGTTGCCGTCGTGGAATGACGGTGCCACCAAGGATGCTATCGTGACCTTCGTAGAGAAGGTGACCGACGAAGGCGGCGACGACTACGTGCCGCCAGACGAGCGCATCGCAACCTTCGACAATGACGGTACGCTGTGGATCGAACAGCCGGCCTATGTGCAGCTCATATTTGCCTTGGATCGCGTCAAACAGCTCGCTCCGAAGCATCCCGAGTGGAAGGACACGCAACCCTTCAAGGCCGCACTTGAGGGCGACATGAAGACGCTGGCGGCCTCAGGCGAGAAAGGGCTTTTAGAGCTTATTATGGCCACCCATGCCGAAATGACGCCGACGGAATTCAAGAAGATCTCCAAGGACTGGCTCGCTACGGCGAAAGATCCACGGTTCAAGAAGCATTACACCGAGCTTGTCTATCAACCGATGCTCGAGCTGCTCTCCTATCTACGCGCCAACGGCTTCAAGACGTTCATCGTGTCGGGCGGCGGGATTGAGTTCCTTCGCGCCTTTTCACAGGACGTTTACGGCATTCCGCCCGATCAGGTCGTCGGGTCGAGCATCAAGACGAAGTTTGAGATGAAGGACGGAAAGCCGACGCTGGTGCGCCTGGCCGAGATGAACTTCATCGACGACAAAGTCGGCAAGCCCGTCGGCATCAACCAGCATATCGGCCAGCGTCCGATAGCGGCATTCGGCAATTCCGATGGCGATTTGCAGATGCTGCAATGGACCACGGCAGGAGACGGTCCGCGCCTCGGCGCAATCGTGCATCACACCGATGCTGAGCGCGAGTATGCCTACGACCGTGATTCCAAGTTCGGGCAACTCGACAAGGCGCTCGATCAGGCGGGCCCAAACGGCTGGGTCGTGATCGACATGAAGGATGACTGGAAGCAAATCTTCGCGTTCGAGGAATAGCGGCTGACCGCTCGTATCCGAAGGGATGGGGGTCTTGCAGCGGTTTCGACGATCGAGTACGTGGGATCGTTTATCCGGTTTTACCTTTTGCACTCACCGGAGATCGAATGCGCGGCTGGCGTTGCGCAGCTCCTTTATGGTCTTGCCGCCGCTACCGCTTTTGTTCGAGCCGCTGTCCTCTCCGCCCCCGCCGTCCTCATCGCTGCGCGCCGCGTCGAGCGCCGCGAGATAGTCGCGAACGGCACGGGAGGCTTTTTCACGCGTCGGCC
>CAZURR010000074.1:0-12233 GCA_964622715.1 uncultured Hyphomicrobium sp.
AAAGCGGACATTGAGAGCTGGGAAATTACTGCACCGGATTGGCGCTACTAAGCCCCTATTGCTTCGCGTGGGAGGCCAAGCCACATACCGAGACGCTTAGCAACATGGCGTGGATCATCTCATCACCCGCTCTCCCTCCTTCAGTCCGCTGAGGATTTCCGAGCGGCCATCGACCGTGCCTCCTCCGGTCGTGACCATACGGCGCTCCGTCTGGCCGTCCTTCACTATGGTGACGAATTCGAGCTGACCAATTCGCATAACAGCATCTGCTGGAATAAGAAGCCGGGCGCGCTCACCCGCAGGCACCGCGACGCGCGCGAACATGCCAGCGAATACCCGGGCATCGCTCGGCAGTCGAACTTTTACGAGGAGCGTGCGCGCGCCAGGTTCGGCATATGGCACGATCTCATCGATCGGCCCTGACAATGTCTCCTGAAGGGCAAATATTTCGATCTGCAGAATATCGCCGGCCTTTAAACCTAGCGCGAGGGATTCGCGCACTGGCGCCTCAACGCGCAACACGCTGGGATCGTAAAGTCGCAAAAGCGGCTGGCCAGGTGCAGTGGTGTCGCCGCGCTCCGCCAGCCGATCGATCACCCGGCCGGCAACGGGCGCACGGATCTCGGTGTAGGATAAGGCCGTCTGCGCCTCATTAAGCCCTTGCAACAAGCGATCGACCTGAGCCTCGGCGACTCGCAGATTCGAGCTCGCTTGATCAAAGCGTTGTTGCGTGGCAACCCGCCGCTTTAGGAGTTCTTCTGTGCGCGCAAGCTCCTGACGGGCGAGGTCACGCTGTGCCTCGCTCGCCTTCAGCGATTCGCGCGCCTGTTGGACGCGGGCCTGCAGATCGCGCGCGTCGAGGGTGACCAGCACGTCGCCCTTTGCGACTTCGTCGCCGGCGCCGACGTGCACATCCTCGATCCGCGCCAGGATGCGTGCCGCGACGGTGGTACGCCGGGCGGACTCAATTGCCCCGCTCGCCCATTCGACCGCAGGATCGACCACGCGCTCCACCACAGCTATTGAGGCGTTGGTCGAGAGCTGCGTTCGGGCCAACTGGGCATGGCCGGGCTGAATCTTTTCCTCGAACCAACCCGAGAGCCATGCGACAGCAAGCGAAATCGCAATGAAGACGATGATACCCGCGACCAGTTTGCGTGGCGTCATTGGGTTGCTTCTTCGCTGTTGTGACCGGGGAGGCCATGACCCGGTTTGCGGCGATATACTAGGAAATAGGTCACGGGCACGACAAGGAGCGTAAAGGCGGTCGAGACCAGCAGTCCGAAGATCAGCGCCCAGGCGAGGCCTGAGAAGACCGGATCGAGCGTGATCGGCACGGCCGCCAGCATCGCCGTGCCAGCGGTGAGCAAAATCGCTCGGGTCCGCACCGCGCCAGCTTGGAGCAGCGCCTCACGCAAGTTGTGCCCACGGGAAAGCGCGATGTGGAGAAACTCGATCAAGAGGATCGCATTCCGTACTGCGATGCCCGAAACCGCGATCATCCCGATCATCGCAGTCGCGGTAAAGAAGGTTGGGTTGAGATAACCACCGATACACCCGCTACCAAGCGCATTCAACAGCCAGAAACCCGGCATGATTCCGATCAACGTCAACGGTATCGAGATCATCAGGATAAATGGCATGGCATAGCTCGCGGTTTGATAGACGAGAATGAAATAGATGCCGACGAGCGCCACGGCGAAGGCGATGCCGAGGTCGCGGAACACGTCCACAGTGATATTGAGCTCACCTTCTCCGAGCCACCGCACTTGGGTTCCTGATGGCAGGGCCCAAGGAATGCCGCCTCCATTGAAGAAATATGTGCGCCTCGAGAGTGGGCGGGAATTGTCGTCGGAGGTTTCGGCCTCAGAGCTGTGAAGATCAGCCGCGAGGTCCGCGACGATCTCCGCCGGCGCGCGGCCCACAGACTCGGCGTAGACAAATGCTACGGGTTCTAGATCCTTATGGTAGATCGCCTTTTCGGTTGGAAGCGATTGGAACGCGCCTAGCTCGCCGAGCCGAACAATGGGAATCGGCGCGTCGCGTACACCGCCACGTTCACGCAGCTTCGCAATTCCGGGACGCCCCTTGACCGCGACCCCAAGCAGGGGCGCAAGCCCGGAGCGCGCATCGCGGGGCAGCCGCAGGCGGATATTCAACGGCTTTGCCTCGCCCAGCTCATGCAGCCGGGCGGCGTCATATCCCGAAAGGGCCATCGAGGCCGTCTTTGCTATATCTTCCGCGGACACACCCGACAGCGCCGCTTTCTCTTGATCCACAACGAACAGAAAGCGTTCGGAGTCGTCCTCGACCGTCGTATCGACATCGGACACGCCGGGCTCCGCGCGCAACCGCGCTTCCACCGCGCGCGCTGCCTGCCGCAGCTTCGCATAGGGCGTTCCAGGCGCGCCATAGACCTCCGCCGTCACCGTGGCGAGCACAGGTGGACCAGGCGGAACTTCGACGACTTTGACACGTGCCCCTTCCGCATGCGCGATCGTTTCCAGCTCTTTCCGCAGTCGCAACGCAATCTCGTGCGACTGCATCTCGCGACTACGCTTGCCTGCGAGACCGACGCGAATCTCTGCGACGTGAGCGCCTCTGCGCAAATAGTAATGACGCACCAACCCGTTGAAATCCATCGGCGAGGCTAGTCCGACATAGAGCGTGACGTCCGTGACCTCAGGTGCTTGGCGCAAGATCTCCGCTAAGCGGCGGACCATCGCGTCCGTGCGCTCCAAAGTTGTGCCTTCGGGCGGATCAATCAGGATTTGGAGTTCGTTCTTATTGTCGAAGGGCAGCATCTTGAGCGGCACGGCTCGCGTTGCCGCAAGCAGCGCCGCCCCCAGGAACAATGCCGAGGTCAGCCCCAAAAGTGTCCACGCTTTCGCATGGCTATCGAGCAAGGGCCCGAGCGTGGCAGCGTACGCCCGGTAGAGTCCGGAAGGGATCTCGGCCCCCTCCTCGGCTGCGTCACCACCCTGAGCGGCGCTGCTGCGCAGCGCTCGGTAGGCGAGCCAGGGTGTTATGGTGACGGCCACCAACATCGACATAGCCATGGCGACGGGAACGTTCAGTGCCATGGGTCGCATGTACGGCCCCATCATGCCGGTGATCAGTATCATCGGCAGGAAGGAGACGATAACGGCGAGCGTCGCCATCACGATCGGTGGAAGCACTTCATTAACCGCCGAGCGAACCGCATTCAATGCAGATTCCCGCTTCATGGCGAGGTGGCGGTGAATGTTTTCGACGCCAACGATGGAATCGTCGACCACCAGACCGAGCGACAGGATCAACGCAAACAGCGTGACCCGATTGATGGTGTAGCCGGCCCAGTAGTTGATCAGCAGGGTCAACGCAAAAGTGATCGGTACTGCGGCGGCAATCACCAACCCCGCGCGCCAGCCAAGGCTGTAAGCGATCAGTCCAACCACGATCAGGATGGCGACGGCAAGGGCCTCAAGCAGCTCGTTGACCTTGTCGTTGGCGGTCTCACCGTAATCCCGCGTGATGCGATAACGCACGCCGTTAGGGAAGTGCGTCTGGGCTAGCTCGGTCAAACGGTCCTTGATCCGTTGGGAAACCCATACGGCATTAGAGCCCTTCTGCTTGGCAATAGCGACATGCACGGCGGGAAAGAATTCCGCTGCGATCGCCTCCCCTTTCTCGGCAGGCCCAAAGCCGATCCAGCTGTAGCTCGTACGCTCCTGCGGACCGTCGACGACGCGTGCCACGTCCTGAAGAAACACGGGCGCCCCATCGACGACATTGACCACGGTATGCTTAAGCTCCGCCACCCCGCCGAAGAAGTTACCGGCCTCGACCGTGAAGTTGCGGTCGACTTGATCGAAGTTGCCCGCGGGCCGGCGCACATTCGAGACGCCGAGCGCGAAGGCAACGTCGAGCGGGGACGTCGTACGCGCGGACAGTGCCTCGGGCTGGAGTTCGACGCGAATGACGCGTGGCCGGCCGCCGACAATCTCCGTGCGATTGGTGTCCGGGATTGCCTGAAGCTCGATCTCGACTTCTTCGGCAATGCGGCGGAGCGCATGGTCGTCGATCAGGTTGGGCTGGTCGCTCCACAAGGTGGCGATGACGATCGGCACATCGTCGATCTCAACAGGCTTGACCACCCAATTGGCGACATCGGGAGGGATCACATCGATGTTGGAAAATAGCTTGTTGTAGATCTTGACGAGGCTGTCCTCCCGATCCTGGCCCACATAAAAGCGCACTGTGACGATGGCCCGGCCGGGATAGGAGACCGAATAAACATGCTCGACTCCGTCGATCTGAAACAACAGCTTCTCGAGCGGCGTTGCAATCTGGCGCTCCACCTCTTCCACCGGCAAGCCCGGCGCGGAGACGACCACATCGGCCATCGGCACAACGATCTGCGGTTCCTCCTCACGCGGTGTGAGATAGACCGCGGCACCACCCGCAATGAGCGCAGCGACGATCAGGAGCGGCGCCAGATCGGTGCGCAGAAAGAGATCGACGACTCGCGCGAAGAGCGACGGAGAACTGCTTCCTTCCGGTTGGGGAGATTGGGGGTCCATGACGGCTCAGTCGACTCTTTGCGAAGCACGGCACACAATCAGCTTGGCCTGGTCCGGACAACTGTATGTGCGGCGTGGCCTATTATGCTCGAAGCACGCGACTTGTGGCTGGAAATCAACCGAGCATCTCTCCTTGACGTTGGGGTGCCCGGCTGAATCAAGCAATGTCATCGCAAAGGCCCCCAAACACGCGCTGTCCAGCTGTCATGTCGATATGCCGCAAAATCAAAACAATCTGATCCGCGCGGAATTGCTTCTTCGGCATCGCAAGCCGACCTCAAACAAACCGGTTCTTTCGCAACGCCTGCCAAAATGACCGGTCAGGTTAGACGGGCTGGACGCCCCCATCCGTTTGCGAGAAGGTGGGAAGGTCCAAGTGGACCTTTAGGCCTCCCAGATCGGACTGATCGAGACGGATCTCGCCGCCGTAAAGTTGCACGAGATCACGTACGATCGGCAGCCCGAGGCCGGATCCGCCCAACCTGCTATCCCATTGCGTACCGATATTGAAGACCACGCCCCACGCCTCCGGCGGCAGGCCTGGTCCGTCATCCTCTACGGCCACGCGAACGAACCCGCTCGGGGGCTCTTTTCCCAACCGCAGCACGACCTGCGATTTTGCGTGCTTGCAGGCGTTGTCGATGACGTTGGCCAGCATCTCATTCAGATCCTGGACCTCGCATGCAACCATCACATCTAATGGAATTTCGTTCTCGATTCTGATTCCCCGCTCGATGTGGAGCCGTTCCAGTGCACGCGCAACGGCCCGCGCGGTATCGCCAAGCGATGACGCCGTGCCGGATTTGACTATCGACGCCGCGGCGCGCGCTCGGGCAATCTGGTAGTCGATTTGGCCCTGCATACGACGGCACTGTTCTTGGACAACCGATGCCGATTGAGGGTCACCCTTCTGCTCGAGCCGGTGTGCTTCATCGACAAGTATCGCCAATGGAGTCTTAAGGCCGTGGGCGATGTTGCCTGCCTGGGCCCGCGCGCGCTGCATTTGCTCGCCCGAGGCGGCGATCAGGCTGTTGAGATCATCGACGAGCGGCTGCACTTCTTCGGGAAATCTGCCGCGCAGGTTGGCAGCAGCGCCGCTTCGGAAATTTGCGAGTGCTGTGCGCAGATGCCCGAAGGGAGCCATCGCATAGAGGAGCAGAAGGACTGCCGCGGAGATCATCGACAGCGCGAACCCGCCAAGCGACCAGAAGAGTACAGTATTGAACTCGTTGACGACGGTATCGAGGTGACGCTTGTCGGTACCAATGATGATGCGAAGGGGTTCTTTCTCGCCTCTAAGCCAGCGAAGCCGCTCCGCGATCAGTAGCTCGCCGGTCGGGCCCGCGATGCTGTGGGTGTGGACCTGGGCATCGGTGCCACTATCGGCCGGTACCTTCAGCGTTGGGCCTTCGAGCGAGCTAGAGCGGGCGACGCTATCGCCGTTCTTCTGGAACTCCCAATAGAATCCAGACAGCGGCGTGAGATAGCGCGGATCGCTCAGCGGTCGCGCGAACTGGATCTGGCCTCCGTCGCTGACTTCCATCAACCCTTCGAGTTCGTCGAGATGAACGTAGAGCTCCTCGTAGAACTGCTCCACGAGGAAGTCTTTGAAGACCGCTGACAGCAGTAATCCGGCAATGGCAACGCCTATTGCGACCCAGATGGCGGTGACGGAGATCAGCCGGGTTTTGAGGCTACGCATTGCGAACATTTGCTTCAATCCATTCGGTAGCCGAGACCGCGCACCGTCGTAATGACGCCGCGTCCCAGCTTGCGTCTCAGTCGGCTGATGTAAACCTCGATCGTGTTCGATTCCGTGCTCTCCTCCAACGTATAGAGATGCTCCGTCAGCTCGTTCTGTGAGATGACGCGCCCCAAGCGGTGCATGAAATAACTGAGCATGCGCAGCTCGAACGCTGTCAGCTCCACGGGCCTACCGCGGACAGTCGCCTTGCCGGACACTGTATCGAGGCTGATATCGTTGTGCGTGAGCGTGGCACTCGCGGCGCCGGACTTCCGGCGGATTAACGCGCGCAGTCGTGCGATCACTTCGGGGATGTGGAACGGCTTGCCAATGTAGTCGTCGGCACCAGCATTCAACCCTTCCACCTTTTCTGTCCACGTGCCGCGGGCCGTCAGAATGAGGACGGGCATGTCGCGACCCTCAGCGCGCCATTTGCGCAAAACCGTGAGCCCTTCGATGTTTGGCAAACCGAGGTCGAGGATGACGGCGTCGAATTGGTCGTGTGCGCCCATCGCATGACCATCTTCGCCGTTGCTCGCGCGGTCCACGATGAAGCCGGCCGGCTGCAGCCCAGCGGCCAGCCGCGCGGCAATGTCATCGTCGTCCTCGACCAACAGAATGCGAATAGCGAATCTCCCAGGAGCAACCCCATGGGGCCTAAACCACCAACCTGAAGCCAACCTGAATGGTGGGAAGCCCGCGTGTGGCAAGGCAGGGGCCAAGTGGTCGCACAGGCTTTTCAGGTTGGTTTCAGGTTGGTGCGCGAGAACCGTAACCGCACCGGAGGTTACGAACCATGTCTTTAAACAAGGTTTTCGCGGCGATGTTGGCGCTGATCACTTTGGGAGCGGCGCAGCAGCGAGCGTTTGCGGAAGATATCGTTGTCACGCAAGCTCAGCTTGAGCGCTTGGAGATTAAGCTTCAGGACGTACGCCCGGCGACGGATGAGGCCGTAGCGCTGCTCCCGGCGACCATCATCCCGCCGATGAACAGCCGAATTGCTGTGCCCGCACCGTTCTCGGGCACGGTCGTTTCCGTCGGCATCCTGCCTGGTGAGACGGTCGAGCAGGGCCAGGATCTAATGACGATCACCAGCCGCGAGCTGCTCGAGACCTTATCGCAATTGCGCCAAGCCGAAGCCAAACTTGATGCCGCCGCAGCCCTCGCGGATCGCTATCGCACGCTTGTCGATAAGAAAATTGCGTCCCCCACACGCGCAACGGAGGCTGAAGCTCAGCGCGAGCACGCGCGCGCGGTCGTCGAAGAGCATCGCCGGCTCATTTCTCTCGGCAACATCCGGACCAATCCGGACGGCAGCTACACGCTGGTCACCCAAAGGGCGGGGCGCATCGTACAGGCAAACGTTGGGCCTGGTGCGAGCGTTGAGGCTATGTCGCCGGCCGTTGTCTTGGACACCAGCGACGAACTTTGGGTCGAAGCGCAACTACCGGCTTCATTGATTGGCAAGGTGCGCCCGGGCGATAGCATCTACTTGGATGGCGGCGTAGCCGGCAAGGTCCTCTCAGTTGGGCACACGCTCGATCCCAAGACGCGCTCTGCCACGCTGATCGGCACCATCCCAGCCTCAGCCGGGCTCGTCATGGGCCAGATGGTGACGCTCAGCATCCACCGCGAAGCCACCGTCGCTGGTCTCGATGTACCGGCGCAATCGGTTGTCTGGGTGGCTGGCGCGCCGAGCGTGTTCGTGCACACCGGGTCCGGATTCACCGTGCTGCCCGTGAATCTAAAGGGCAAGACGCTGCAAGGCGCGACCATCGAGGCCGATCTCACCCCCGGCCAAAAGGTCGCCGTCTCGGGCCTGGCCCAACTCGAAAACATGATTGCTGGGGAGTAGATGATGCTGCGCCGATTGGTCGAATTCGCACTCACTCAGCGTGCCTTTGTGCTGCTGTGCGCGGTATTGGTCGCCGCCGCCGGCGTCTATGCATTCCTGCGTATCCCCATCGACGCCTTCCCTGATATCTCGCAAGTGCAGGTCAAGATCATCATGAAGGCGCCGGGGATGACGCCGGAGGAGGTCGAGACTCGGGTCATCACGCCAATCGAGCTGGAGCTTCTCGGGATCCCGCGCCAAACGATCCTGCGCTCATCTGCAAAATACGCGATCGCCGACATCACGATCGATTTCGAGGATGGGACCGACATCTATTGGGCCCGCCAGCAGGTATCGGAGCGGCTGGCAGGCGTGATTGGTGAACTGCCATCGAACGTTTCCGGCGGCTTAGCGCCGATCTCCACGCCGTTGTCCGACGTCTTCATGTTCACGATCGAAGGCGGCAATCTCAGCCTTGAGGATCGCCGCAGCCTGCTCGATTGGACCATCCGTCCAGCCCTGAGAACGATACCTGGCGTCGCCGACGTCAATGCGCTTGGTGGTCTAGTGCGCACTTTTGAGGTTGTCCCCGATAGTGCGGCGCTCGCTGCAGCCGGCCTGAGCGTCACCGACATCAAGGAAGCCATTACAGCCAGCAATCGCAATGATGGTGCCGGCCGCCTTTCCGACGGCGAGAAGGCCTTGGTCGTGCGCGCGGAAGGTGCAATCCGCGCGCCCGGGGACCTAGAGCAGGTCGTCCTCAAGTCGCAAGACGGCAAGGTCTTGCGCATCCGTGACGTCGCCACCGTCGGCATTGGCAGCCTCACACGCTACGGCGCGGTGACGAAGGATGGGAGCGGCGAGGCCGTGCAGGGTCTCGTGCTGTCGTTGCGTGGCGCGGACGCGAGCGCAATCGTGAATGCTGTGCGCGAACGGCTGGAGGGTCTGAAACCGAGCCTGCCAGAAGGCGTGACGCTTGAGGTCTTCTACGACCGCTCCGACCTCATCCAGCGCGCCGTCGGCACGGTCAAGAATGCTTTGCTCGAAGCGACGGTTCTCGTCGTCATCCTTCTTCTCGCCTTTCTTGGAAACCTGCGTGCCTCGGTCGTGGTGGCGATCACGCTGCCGATGGCGGCGCTGATCACGTTCTTGATGATGCGCCTGTTTGGTATGTCCGCGAACCTGATGAGCCTCGGCGGTCTGGCGATTGCAATCGGCCTCATCGTCGATGCGGCCGTCGTCGTGGTCGAGAACACGGTCGAGCGCCTCAACCATCATGCCGGCGATGGTCGCGTCCCGCTTCTGCATCAGATTTACCAGGCGTCGGCCGAGGTGGTGATGCCGGTCGCCTCCGGCATCGTGATCATCTGCCTGGTCTTCCTTCCGCTTCTGTCATTGCAGGGGCTGGAAGGCAAACTGTTTGCTCCCGTCGCGCTGACGATCATTTTCGCGCTTACTGGTTCGCTCGCAGTGTCATTGACCCTGATCCCTGTCCTGTCGTCGCTGGTCCTCCGCGGCAGCGCGCACAAAGAACCCATACTAATGCGCGTGCTGAGCCGAGGTTATCGTCCGCTGCTCCGCTTCTGCCTGACGAATCCCTTTCCGGTCTATGCGGTGGCACTCGCCGGGGTCGGTGCGATGGTCTTTGCCTATCTCGCCATCGGCAAAACGTTCATGCCGACGATGGACGAGGGCTCGGTCATCATGCAGACCACTAAGCTGCCCTCGGTCAACCTCAGACAAAGCGTTGCGACCGATCTACTCATTCAGCGCACGTTGCGCGAGAAGGTGCCTGAGGTCGAGAACATCGTGGCGCGTGTCGGCTCCGACGAACTGGGGCTTGACCCCATGAGCCCCAATGACACCGATGCCTTCCTGGTCCTCAAGCCCAAGGACCAATGGCGTGTGCCCGACAAAGCATGGCTATTGCAGCAGTTGCGCGAGGCAATGGCCGAACTGCCCGGAATCGAGTTTGCCTTCACCCAGCCGATCGAAATGCGCACATCCGAAATGTTGACGGGCGCGCGTGGCGATCTCGCAGTCAAGATTTTCGGATCAGACCTCAAGGTACTTGCCGATCTTGCTGGCCGCATCCAGACGACGATTGAAAACGTCGACGGTGCCTCGGAGGTTTTCACCGCCTCCAACGACACCGTGGACTATTTGCAGATTGAAATGGACCGCCTAACCGCGGGCCGTACGGGTCTTTCCGTTACGCGCATCGAGGACGAGCTTCGCGCCCTCCTGGAGGGGACGCCTGCCGGTATCGTCGCCGAAGCTCAAAGGCGCACGAACATCGTGATCCGCGGTCCCGAAACGCTTCGGGAAACGCCAGAGATCTTCACGCAAAGTCAGTTGGCGGCCGGCGACGGCGGCCTCATCCGTATCGGCGATGTTGCACGCCTTAATCGCACCGCAGGCGCTGTCAAAGTCGACCGCGAGAACGCTTCGCGGTTTGCCATCGTGCAGGCCTACGTCTCGGGCCGCGATCTAGTAGGCTTCGTCGAGGACGCACAGAAGGCCGTCGCGGCCGAGGTGGAGCTTCCGCCTGGCTACCGCCTGGTATGGGGCGGCGAGTTCGAAAACCAGCGGCGCGCCGCTGCCCGCCTCGCCATCGTTGTTCCCATTGCACTCGGGTTAATCTTCCTCGTGCTGTTCGCGACGCTAAGGTCGATGCGTCAATCGATTTTAATCCTAGCCAACGTGCCGTTCGCGCTGGTCGGCGGCGTCCTCGCGCTTTGGCTTTGGGGCGAGTACCTCTCGGTGCCGGCATCGGTCGGGTTTATCGCGCTGCTTGGAATCGCCGTCCTCAACGGTCTGGTTCTGGTCAGTTACTTCAACCAGCTTATCGCCACCGGCACACGAATTGACGACGTAGTCTTCGAAGGATCGCTGCGACGGCTGCGTCCCGTCCTGATGACGGCGAGTATCGCGGCCTTCGGCCTTGTTCCGCTGCTGTTTGCCAGCGGTCCCGGTTCCGAGATCCAAAAGCCGCTCGCCATCGTGGTCATCGGCGGTCTGACTACGTCGACCGCCCTCACCCTCTTACTTCTCCCGATCCTGTTTCGCCGGTTCGGCGTCGCAGCGAAGCACTCTCAGTCCGAAGAACGGAGCCTTTCATGGACCAATCCCCTTGCAAGCTGACGCTCATCTATCCGCCTGATGCCGAGGACTGCATCGTTGAGTTGATGTTGAGTGCCCAGCCTCCGCTCACTGGTTTCACGACCTGGAAAGCGGAAGGCCACGGCCACGACTTTTCGAACGCAAGTGTACGGGAGCGCGTGCGCGGGCGCGTTACGCGTGGCGTCCTCGCCGCAATCATACCGCGCGTACGTCTGGCGGCGCTACTGGAGGACATTCGCATCAAAGCGGGGATCCCGAACCTTGCCTACTGGGTCGAGCCCATCGAAGTCTTTGGCCGGCTCGCGCACGTCGAGCCGCCAGCAGCCAACGCCGCTGGCGCTCAGGTCGCCGCCTGAGTCAGCAATCCCACATCGAAAAGGTCTTCACATGATCGACGATTTTTCATTCTGGTCCGTTCTTACGTTTGCACGGTTCGCACTGTTCCTTGCCGCGGTTTTCGCCTTGGCCGTCTGGGCGAGCAGACAGCCCGACCAAAGCTCGGAGTTGGTCGAAAGACTGACCGGAAAGCGAAAGACGCCGGCCGAAGAGTAGCGCTGCGTTTGCGGACCCGCTCGCGGCCGAGATCAGCGACAAGTCGAACCAACTTGAGGAATCAAAATGCATATTCGTCACTGGTTGTTTGCAACCGCGCTTGCGCTCGGAGCGGCCACGACATTGGCGATGCCTGCGCACGCAGCACCACTTGGTGGCATATCGGCGCTCGGAGAGTCCAAGGTCCCAAATGCCGGCAGGCTTTTTCAGCCTGTGCACGCACGCAGCTACCGGCACTGCCACAACATGCCCCGGCGCACCTATTGTCACGCAAAGGAGCGGCTCCCCCGCAATTGGCCGCCCAATACAAACACGCCAGGAAGTACGCGCCAACCGTGTTGGGTCAACAAGAAGAACTGCCTCTTTTGAACCAGCGAGCGCAGCCTCCTAAAGAGCGTGGTCTGCTCCCCTGAAAGGG
>CAZURR010000075.1:0-9451 GCA_964622715.1 uncultured Hyphomicrobium sp.
ATGCAGCGCGGCGCCGTAATCTCATGTTGAGCCTCGGCGGCGGCTACTGACGCAAATCAGTCCCTTGTTTTCACACAGTGGTCAGGCAATCGCCTTTGGGCGCCGGCTATTTTACCGCGGTTTCAGCGGCGAGCCAGGCGAGATAGTCAGCCGAGCCGCCCTCCACGGGGATCACAAGTAGGGCGGGGTTAGAATAGGCGTGGCCGCGCGTCACGTGCGCCAGCACGTCATCCACGCGTCCTTTACTTGTTTTGATGATCATGACCACTTCGCTATCGCGCTGACGCGCTCCCTCCCAGTGATAAATGCTCGTCATTTCCGCGATGATGTTGACGCAGGCCGCAAGGTGCAGATCGACCAGCTGCTCGCCAGCTTTCTCGGCGGCCTGCGCTGAGGGAAACGTAGAATATATGAGAACGGGCTTGTCGTTTTCCTGCACTTGAGCCAGCCTCCACGCTTCGTCCCGCCTATTGAGCTTCCAGCCACCATGCCAAAGACAAAACAGAAATTCGAGAAAATAGCATTTGTGGCAAGCGACATGCCCCAAGCGACCGAGGCCCGCGACAGACTCGTTGCCCGTTACGGCAAAGTCGATATTGCGGATGCGGACGCCATTGTCGCACTCGGCGGCGATGGCCACATGCTGCAGACTCTGCATCGGTTCATGAATGACAGTATACCCATCTATGGGATGAACCGAGGCTCCGTCGGCTTCCTCATGAACGAATATCGAGAGGATGGACTATTGCAGCGCTTGGCGGAGGCCGACGTCAGCCGCATTCATCCCCTGGCCATGTTGGCGTACGATCGCGCCGGAAAGGCCCACAAGGGATTAGCTATCAACGAGGTCTCGCTGTTTCGCGAGAGGCATCAAGCGGCTAAGTTCAGAATCTCCGTCGATGACACTGTGCGCATGGAAGAGTTGGTTTGCGATGGAGTCCTCGTTGCAACGCCTGCGGGATCGACCGCTTATAATCTCTCAGCACATGGCCCCATCTTGCCCATCAATGCGCCGCTGTTGGCGCTAACGCCCATCAGCCCATTTCGCCCGCGCCGCTGGCGCGGCGCGCTTCTGCCCAGCAAGGCGCGAATCTCCATCGACGTTTTAGAAGCCGACAAACGCCCTGTCAGCGCGGTCGCCGATCATTATGAGACGCGCGGCGTCGCCCGTGTGGAGGTGGAAAAGGCTCGTAATATCGTGCTCTATTTGATGTTTGACGCCGACCACAGTCTGGACGAGCGGGTGCTAGCCGAGCAATTTCGCTATTGAAGCGGCAACCCACGCGAAAGCTCGCATCAGCTGCTGCCACATCTCAAACGTACCAGAATGGCTACACTCTATAACGAGACCGGCCCAGACGAACGCGACGTACGCTCCTCAGATGAGCGAGGGATGAAAACTTGTTCCTCCAAGGTCGCTGCCTGGATGGGCGACCGACCTCCGCAGGATAGACAGATCGACCGGGCCAACGGCTACCTTTTCAATCCTGCCAGCGGGTCACGATGTCGGACAAAGCAGGCCGCTCGCGTTCACCCGACGTCTCGACAGGCGTTCCTATATAGATAAAGCCCGCGACCCTCTCGTTGTCGGCAAGGCGCAATGCCACACGCACTTGAGGGTCATAGGCTATCCACTCGGTTATCCAGGACGTGCCGTAACCCATGGCATTCGCGGCGAGACAAAGATTGAAGCAGGCCGCGCCCGCGGACAGGACCTGCTCCCACTCCGGCGCGCTCCGATGTTCGACAACGCGTGAGATGGCCGCAATGACGAGCGGCGCACGAGTCAGCCGTCCGCGCTCCATTGCAAGACGCAACGGCGACGGGGCCTCTTTCTCCACCGCGATGCAGGCTTGCGCAATAAACTCTCCAATGCGCGCACGTGCATCCCCCTCGAAGACGATGAACCGCCACGGGGTCAGTTTTTTGTGGTCGGGAACGCGGGCAGCAATTGTCAAAATAGTCTCAAGCTCAGCCGGACTCGGCCCAGGAGTTGCGAGCTTATCGGGCTTGACTGAGCGCCGCGTCGAAAGTAGCTCGAGTACGGGATTGTCCATGAGTTTACTCGTAGCGGGAAGCTCGCCGCCTGCGCTAGCCCAAATTCGCTGTGGGCTCAATGCCAAAGGAGCCCATAATATGCCGCCATAATTGTCACTCAGACAGTTATGCTAGACTGCCTTGAACGCGATACGAACCAGCCTTAGAATCACGGAAACCGCATGCGCAAACACTTGCTCCCCCTTGCTTCAAGACTTCTGCTTGTCGCGGTATTCAGCTCCGGTGGCGTGGCTATCACGCATGCCGCCGATGACGCACCAACCGCCATGATCCTCCTCGACGGGTCCGGCTCCATGTGGGGCCGGATGGGCGGTGACAAGAGGGCGAAGTTTGATGTTGTGCGTGACGTATTGAACAAGGTGCTTCCACGCATCAAGCCGGAGGTCCGACTGGGGTTGGTGTCTTTTGGGCACCGCCGCAAGTCTAACTGTCGAGATGCGGAGGTCATCGTGCCGCCCGCCGCCGACAACGTGGAACAAGTCATCGAGCCACTCAACAAATTGAGCGCCACGGGCAAAGGGCCGCTGGTATTAGGCTTGCTCGAGGCGACCGAAGCTGTGGGCAATTCGACCCCGGCTAACATAATTCTCATTCATGACGACGTCGACAATTGCGGACAAGACGTCTGCTTGGTTGCCAGCGCGATAGCGAAGTCAAACCCAAAGCTCGCCGTACACGTGGTCGGCATTGGATTGGAGAGGTCAAAAGCCAACGCAATGCACTGCCTGCCCAAGCTTACGGGCGGCAAACACTACAACGCGCCCGACACAAAGGGGCTGACCTCCGCACTCAATCAGATCATCAAGCTTGCCCACCTGGAAAAGGGGGCCGAAGCAACCACCGCCGACACGAATACGCCTGGCGCTCCTTCGTTGGCCCCAACGGCCATAGATGGTCCTGGCCTCTATTTGACGGCCACGCTAAAACCAAACGGCGACCCGCTTCAAAATCCCGTGCAATGGCGCGTGACAAAAGCCGGCGAGGACGGCGACTTAATCCGCCAGGCGACAGCACCGGCGCTAACCGAGAACCTGCCTCCAGGTGCCTACGATGTTGAGGCGAAGCTCGGTCTTGCTACCGTTCGCCAGCCCATCGAGGTCAAAGCCGACGCGCCAACCCCTGCTCGCATCAATTTGAACGCGGGCGTCCTCAAGATGGTGGCGCGTGCGGCGAGAGATGCGCGGCCATTGGCTGGTCCGGTCTTTACGGTGACCGCCAAAGACAACGCCCGCAAGGATAAGACGCCCGTGCCACTGTGGATCGGCCGTCAGTCGCAGCCGGAAATCGTGCTCCCCGAGGGCGACTACATTGTTCGCGCGCAGGACGGCCCCTCCTACCAGGAGCAGACCGTAAAGGTTGTACCGGGTGCCGCCACCACATTCGATGCCGCACTTGCAACCGGCCGCCTGAAACTGTCGGCATCGCGCGGAAGGAGCAGTGTCAAACCGATGAGCGATGGCATCACCTTTCTCGTCTATGAGGACGACCCGGAATCGCCCAAAGGACGCAAGGAAGTCGCTCGTTCTGCGGCACCTTCACCTACATTTACGCTGCCTGCTGGAACCTATTACATCACCGCGCGAACGGCGGCTGCCGAAGTGCGCCAGCAAATTGCCCTTGGACCGGGTGAATTCGTCACGCGTATCCTGCCGCTCGACCTTTCGCGCGTAAAGCTCTCCGCCAAACTCGACGACGCGCCTCCTCCGGCAAACATGCCAATTGTCTACGAAGTAATGCGCCTCGATGGCGATCCGCGCGAAATCGCTCGCACCATTGCAAGCAACCCTGAGTTTGAGCTCTCACCGGGCCGTTACCGGTTCGAGGCGCTTCTGGGCGCTATGAATGTGAAAGCATCCCAGGAGCTCACGCTCACCGCCGGGCAATCGCATGACATCAAACTGAAGCTCCAGGCTGGGCGCGTCACGTTCAAGCTGGGCGGCAACCAATCTGGTTTTGGGACCGGCGATGTATTCTGGGAGATCAAAGACGGCAATCAGCGTACCATTTTGCGCACGAGCCGCCCTCAGCCCAGCGCTTTTCTGGCCCCGGGGCGCTATGTCGTCGAATCGGAAACCCGCAACCAGCGGTTCCGAACGGCCTTCGAGCTGAAGGCTGGAGAAGACCGAACGCTGACGGTTGAGCGGCAATAACGGGACATTGGCTCGTTCCGCCCGTCGCAGCCATATTTCGACCATTCTCCTAAGCCGTTCTCGGCAGATGCATATCACTGGCGACGTGGGGCCTCAGGTGGGACAGTGATGGCGAGAAACACAAGGACTATGAGTTTGCCGCTCTTGGCACGCATTGTCGTGGCGGCGGCGTTCGTGCTCGGACTGCTCATGCCCACATACGCACAGCAGCCGGACAACTGGCGCGCTGACGTTGAATTGCGCGGAGCTTTTCCCGCACTGCCCGGCGACGATACAGCTCCGCCCAAGAACTCCTCGCCCAACAACTCGTCACCCACCAATACGACGGTCATTCCACGTACTCTGAATGATCCTTCTGCGCAGTCGGGAACGGCTAGCGGCCTTAAGCTCATCGCCCTGCTTACTGCCGACGGCCAGCGCATTGACAGCGGTATCGTCTGGCGCGTCTACGACAACGCCAATGCGCCCAACCAAAGAAGCAATCTTTTGAAGACCGAGCACGCTGCGAGCCCAACCCTCAAGCTCGCGCCCGGCGAATATATCGTCAATGCCGCATTTGGCCGTGCTCACCTAACACGAAAAATCACGGTAAAAAGCGGCACCACCGCGACAGAGCAGTTTGTCCTCAATGCCGGCGGCTTACGCGTAAAGGCCCTCGTTGAGGGTGCAGCGCCAGTGCCAAATTCCGTCACCTACGACATTTACTCCGACGAACGCGATCAGTTCGGTAAGCGTGCCAAGATCATGAGCCGAGCGAAGACGGATCTCATCATGCGTCTTAACGCGGGCATCTATCATATCGTCTCGACCTATGGGGACGCCAACGCGACAATGGAGGCCGACGTCACTGTCGAAGCCGGCAAACTCACCGAGGCCACTGTATCGCATGCAGCAGCCCGCGTTACCTTCAAGCTCGTGATGCGAGAGGGTGGCGAGGCGCTACCCGACACGCAGTGGACGGTTCAGACAACCGAGGGGCAAGTCATCAAGCGGAGCGTGGGTGCCTTGCCGACCCACATCCTCGCGCCAGGAACCTACACCATCATAGCCAGATCTGGGACACGCGCCTTCAAGAGAGATTTCACACTGGCGAGCGGGGAAACTATCCAAGTCGAAGTGCTGATGAGATAGGCAGCGCTGCCAGTTCGCGCGGTTTAGAAGTCGGTCAACACCCAATCGGTCGGACACCCGTTGCGCAGCATGCGCGCCTCGACGGCCTCATGGTCGACGTGTTGTTTCAATTCAACGAAGATTGCTCGCGCAGTCTGCCAATGCTCACAAGCGGTGGTGAGATCGCCTTCTGTATGCGCCAGATCACCGAGTGTCACGCGGGCTTGAGCGTGGACTTGCCCCTGGCCGGCTGTCTCAGCACTACGAATGCTCATTCGCAACAGCTCCTGGGCCTTGGCCGTCTCACCAGTTTCGATCGTGCGGTGCGCCAGGACATAGTAGAGGCTCGGTAGCTGATCTTGCTGCCCTCTGGTTTTTGCCTCGCGAATGGCCCTCTCAACAGCAGGCGTATCAAGATCAGCTATGGCATCAATCGGACTCCGCGGCTGACGCTTGGGCTCGCCCGGAGGTTTTTTGCGGCGACGCCGCTGGGCCGCAAGAATGACCAACAGCGCCACCACGGCCAGTCCCGCGGCGCAAACGAGTATCCAGGCAGGCCCCACCTGCGCAAGCACCTCCCCCATGACTTTGCCCCATAATTAATTCGGCCTGTGCGGCTTAGCGGACTCGCATAGAATTGTCGCGCACTGGTTCAACACATTATCGGAAGGGCATAGAGTACATGAGTCCGCCACTGGTCCACAGACCGTTGAGGCCGCGCTTCATCTTCATTGGCGACTCTGCGCCCACGGATTTTTCGTAAACCTCGCCATAGTTGCCGACGTTTTTCACGATCTGATAGGCCCAATCGCGCGTCAAGCCCAGCGCCTGGCCGAGATTGGCCTCTAGCCCCAGGAATCGGCGCACTTGGGGAACCGTAGAGGTACGCTTGGCGTCAACGTTGGTGCTACTTAGTCCCAGCTCCTCGGCCGCGACGAGCGCCATGAGAGTCCAACGCACCACCCCAAACCACTGCTCGTCATCATCGCGAACGGCCGGTCCCAATGGCTCTTTTGTAATGAGCTCTGGCAAGATGATGTGATCATCAGGTTTTGGAAGCTTGCTGCGCACGAGCGCCAATGCGGTGATGTCCCCAGTCAACACGGTACAACTCCCCGCAGTGTAATTCATCACGAGGTCGTCCCAATTGGCTTTGGTGACCTTGTGAAAAGGCATGCCCTTTGCGCCGAAGAATTCTGCAACGGCCTGCTCTCCCGCAGCGCCCGGCAGAGCGCACACGGAAGCCCCGGAAAGCTCAAGCACGCTCGTCAATGCGTTGCCACGGTGCACGAGGAACCCCTGGCCATCGTAGAATAATACGCCGGCAAAATGCGCACCAAGCTCGGTGTCGCGGCTGAGTGTCCAGGCTGTGGCGTGCGCCAGCACGTCCACCTCACCCGACTGGAGCGATTTGAAGCCATCATTTGACCTCAGCGGCCAAAACTTGACGGCGTCCCTCTTACCGAAAATGGCCGCGGCCAGCGCAGAACAAAACTCCACATCAATACCGTTGCGCCGACGCTCCTCGTCGATCTGCGAAAATCCCGGCTGATCCTGACCAACGCCACATAAAACGTGACCACGCGATCGAATTGTCTCAAGCGTCGTCGCATCGGCACTGTACGCTCCAATCAATGATAGGAGCGTACCCAGCCCAATGGTCGCGGCAATGGAGCGGCGGGTGTGCGGAGGTGTTATCATCACGTTGCGTTTCAGTGTGGGGCGGCAGCCACGAAGGTGCAAGGGACAGGATGCTGCGGCAAATCGGAGGGCAATTGAGGAGGCGCCCCGGTGAATGGCGCCACCCGCACAAATCCCCCGTTATTGGCCGGCGGTCAAGGTCTTGACCGGGCGCAAAAGTTGCTTCACACGGGGCGGCTTACTGCGGCGATCAGGATCCGCTCGATGTCAGCTTCCAAAAAGAAATCCCCGCAGCGCCCTGCAACCGAAGTCGTTCATTCGGGGCGCGACCCCGCCGCCACGCACGGGTTCGTAAATCCGCCCGTCTACCGCGGGTCGACCGTGCTTTTTCCCACGGTCGAGAAACTTTGGAAGCGTGCCCAAGAATATACGTATGGTCGCACGTGCACGCCGACGGTCAAGGCGCTCCAGGAGGCAATCGCGCAAGTTGAAGGCGGCGTGGCAACTGAGTTGACCGCGTCGGGTTATCAGGCTGTCAGCACCGCGATCTTTGCGTTCGTCGAATCTGGCGATCACATCCTCGTCTCCGACAGCGTCTACTATCCTACGCGCCGATTCTGCGACCGCCTATTAACCAAGCTCGGCGTTGAGACGACGTACTACGATCCTGTCATTGGAGCAGTCATCGACGAGTTCGTGCGCCCTAACACGCGGTTGATCTTCACCGAAAGCCCAGGCTCACAGACCTTCGAGGTGCAGGACATCCCGGCCATCGCTGCCGTCGCCAAAAAGCATAAGTTGTGGCTGCTCCTCGACAACACCTGGGCAAGCCCGCTCTACTTTAGACCGTTCGACCATGGCGTCGACGTGTCGATCCAGGCAGCCACCAAATACATCGTGGGACATGCGGACGCGATGCTGGGCGCCATCACCTCAAATGCGCGGGCCGCTAAACTCGTTGCGAATGCAAAGGACGTCTTGGGCGTCTGCCCTGGCTCGGAGGAAACGTACTTAGGTCAGCGCGGCCTGCGTACGCTCGCGGTCCGCCTCGCCCAACATCAGCAATCCGGACTGGAGATGGCGCGCTGGCTCGAGGCACGTCCAGAAGTGGCGCGCGTCTTACACCCAGCACTCCCCAGCCACCCGCAGCACGAGATCTGGAAACGCGATTTCCTCGGTGCAACAGGCTTATTTGCCGTGATCTTGCAGCCCACGAGCGAGAAAGCGCTGGCCGCCATGCTCGACAATTTGGAACTATTCGGCATGGGCTTTTCGTGGGGCGGCTATGAGAGCCTCGTCATCCCCTTCGACCCGACCTCCTACCGGACGGCTACGCGCTGGCAAGCTGCGGGACCAGCGCTGCGCTTTCATGTCGGTCTGGAGGATATTGAGGATCTCAAGGCCGACCTCGAGGCAGGCTTTGCGCGCCGGGCAGCGGCAGCTTGATCGTCCAATAATATGTATGGGTGGCGACCTGGAGGACTGGAAAGGGGCTCATTCATCGTCAGTGCGGCGAGCTCTAGCCGCCTCGGCCTCGCAGTCGCCGTCGCCGCCATCTTCGCGCCCAATCGGATAGTGACCCGCATCTTCGCGAAACGGCTGAACCAGCATGCGGTCAAGGCGCAACTCGCTCGGATGACGGAATTGTTCGATGCCGATGGTCATCCCTTCGTGCCCGGCTGCCGGTTGGTCACGGTAAGTGCCGAACAGGCGATCCCACCAGGGTAGGTTGAAGCCAAAATTGGAATTGGTCTCGCGGGTTACGATCGAGTGATGCACACGGTGCATATCAGGTGTCACAACCATCCAGCGCAGGACGCGATCAATGCCTAAGGGGATGCCGACGTTGGAGTGATTGAACATCGACGTGGCATTGAGCAAGACCTCAAAGATGAAAACAGAGACCGCTGGCATCCCAAACGCCGCCACAACGATGAGCTTGATGCCCATCGAGATCAGGATCTCGATGGGGTGAAAGCGCGTACCCGTCGTCACATCAAATTCTAAGTCTGCGTGATGCATGCGGTGCAGCCGCCAGAGCACCGGCACGGCATGAAACATTACATGTTGCAGGTAGATTGTGAGATCGAGAATGAGGAGACCAAGCACGATCGCCAACCAAGTGGGTAGGTCCAACAACGTGAAGAGGCCCCACCCCTTGGATTCGACAAGCAGTGCCAGCCCAACCGCAGTTAAGGGAAACAGCAGACGAACCACTAGCGTATCGAGCGCAACGACCCCAATGTTGCTTGGCCACCGCCGCTTTCGGCCGATCTTCTGTCCCCTGCGTGGCGCAAAGATTTCCAATGCCGCCATCAATACAAAGATGCCGGCAAAGGCCATGAGCCGAATCAGTAGCTCGTGTTGCGAGAGAGTATCGACCATGACGTCTTCCTAATTGATGCGGACGAGGGCCACTATCAATTGCGGTAGGCGCGGTCGAAGTTCTTGACCTTGTCGAAGTTTTTGGCGTCGTCGAGGTTTTTCATGTC
>CAZURR010000075.1:9551-12034 GCA_964622715.1 uncultured Hyphomicrobium sp.
AACCTCCCCAAATCCCGCCGCAACTTCCTCCCAGAAACATTAGTGATCCCGGGAAAAGTCGTATGTGACCCAAGTCACCATCAGCGCTAAATTATACAAGTACGCTCACGACCTGTCACTGACGCTTATCGCAGCGGCGCACAATCTGCATTGAGCAGCTGCCCTCGGACGATCGAGAATTTGACCCATTAACCCATGCGTGATGACCTGAGATGCCCGAACCAGCCTTGATCGATAAATGGATGAAACTTTTTCCTGCTCTCGGGAATTTGAACCCCGAGCATCTCGCCACAGCACATGAGGCCGTTCGATTTGCCGAATTAGCCTCCGGCGCGGTTGCCTACCATCAGGGGTGGGAATGTCCCAACTACGTGATGTGCGTCGAAGGAACAACGCGTGTTTTCAAATCGTCCGATTTGGGCCGCGAAATTCTGATCTATCGAGTGAGCGCCGGTGAGACCTGTGTCCTCACCACGTCCTGCCTCCTGGCGGGTGGCACGTTCCCCGCCGAGAGTGTGGCTGAGTCGCCGGGCCGTCTGGCCTGCATACCTGCCAAGATATTTCACCATTTGATGACAGCCTCGCCGCCTTTTCGCCGCTTCGTGCTTGATGACTATGCGCGCCTGCTCAACAGCATGATCTCTCTCATCGACGAGGTCACGTTCGGCAGCCTTGATGAGCGGCTTGCACGTCGACTCCTCGCCGAGGCCGATGCGCAAGGAACCGTAAGAAGGACTCATCAACAGCTCGCCCTTGACTTAGGCAGTGTACGCGAGGTCGTCAGCCGCTACTTGGGGGAGCGGGAGCGTGCAGGCTGGATTCGCACAACGCGTGGCAAAATTGAAATACTATCCAAGGCAGACTTGGCAACGTATCGCGGAAGAACCTCGACCAGCGGCGCAATAACTTGAATACTGTTTACGCATCGAGACTGACCGTCTGCACTTGTCGCGATTGGGCTCAACCAGCGCGACTAAGCAGTATGGCTTGGATTCTCATCTTGATGGCACCAAGTAATTCCGCTTGGATTAGAAGTCGGGTAAGTTTGGATGATATCTCGTTTGCGATGAGCCTCCCCTTCGCACAACGGCTCCGTAGGCTCATCATGTCTGGCGTAGCTCATGTGGTAGGTCATGGCGTCGGAGAGTTATTTGATCCCCATTAAGGGAACTCAATTGTGGGTTGCGGTTATGATCGCCGTGATGTGGGCCGGTGGTCTCACATCTGTTCAGGCGGCACGATCGGTTGACCAGAAAATTTGCAGAGAAATCACACAAGGGTACGAACAGATTAGAGCCGGCGCCAATACGCTGCAGGTCAATCGCGCACTCTTTTCAGCGGCGCGGCGAGGATGCGAAGATCTGGCCAAGCGCCTTTTGGCAGATGGTGCTTCGCTTCAAGCGCGGGACCGTTCAGGCGCAATGCCTTTAAGCCGGGCCGCCGAAGATGGGTGGGTCGCACTTGTAACGCTGTTTCTTGATCGCGGTGCGCCTATCAACTCACGAGATGTCCGCGGTTCAACCGCACTATTTCGCGCTGCTGCTGCGGACCGTCTCGACATCGTTCGCATGCTGCTCGATCGAGGCGCCGACGTCCGTATTCGTGGCCGAAAAGGAAATAGCGTGATTGCGGCTGCTTCCTACATGGGCAGCCCGGAAATGGTTGAGCTTCTTCTAAAGGTTGGCGCCGACCCAATCCTTGTCGATCAGTTCGGCAAGTCCCCGATGTGTTATGCGGCGGGTCGAGGGTTCACCAATGTGGTGCGTGTACTTCTCGACGGCGGCGTCGACGTCAATGCTCGCTACGGCAACGGCCTAACGGCGTTGATGTGGGCTGCTGGTCATTCCGCAGACTCTGGCTATCTTGATGCCGTCGAGGTTATGGAATTGCTTGTCTCACGTGGTGCACGCATCGACGACAGGGACGATCGCGGGCGCACCGCATTGATGATTGCGGCGGAACTCGGCCACGATGAAGTTGTCGAGGCGCTGCTTGGTCACGGCGCTGACGTGAACCTCGTGGACAGCGAGGGCAAATCGGCTAGTGAACTTGCCTCCACCGATGCGCTACGCGCACGGCTCACCCGCAGCAATTGACGATTAGCGCCGGCCGGCTGACGATTGCAAACGAAGCCCTGCGAGGTATTCGTTGAGCGCATCGATGTCGTCTTGTTCCATTGAGCGGAAAACGTTGGCCATTCCTGGATTGTTTACACGCTCTTTGGTGCGAAAATCGTTGGCTGTCTTATCGAGGTATGCGCGGCTCTGACCTGCGATCCTGCCCGTCGTGCCGTCGCCTTCATATTCGCCTTGGTGGCAAACAGTGCAGCTCATCGCAAGACTCGCCGTTTTCGCCTTTTTCTCAACGTCAGGTGGGGCCTCAGGCTGGTTCAGGTTCGGCCATTCAAGTTTTGAGAAATGTGCGGCCAACGCCCTCAGATCTGCCCTCTCCAAGCCCTCAACAATTGCCCGCATCTGTTCATT
>CAZURR010000076.1:0-11460 GCA_964622715.1 uncultured Hyphomicrobium sp.
GGGGAGGCAGGTCCGTAGATGCGCATAAAGGCGGCGGCACTTGCTGTCGATCGATAGACCGTAACCTCCTGTGCGGCAGCCTCGGCTGACACCAAGAGGCTTCCGAAAAGTAATACCGCGCTAAATCGGACACTCTGCATGACGAAGTTTCCCGTTACTCCTTCCTCTCAACATATTCGGCAGTACTCGATTTACTCTGAAGGCTAGCCTCAGGAATTGAACCAAAAGTGCGTGCAGTCTTTAGGGATTTCTTTGCACCTCTTAATTCGACTGCTGGTCACCTTGCGGCGAGTAATATTGTGAAGCTGTTAAGTGTTCCGGACACTCGCTAACGAAATCAGATTTGATACATCTGTCTTGATTGCGAACGTCGGCGTTGAACCGGTCTACGCATGTCCCCTGCGTGGCCCTCGCCGAGCTGGCCAGGATGATGGCCGTGCCTTGGCAGGCGTGGACGATGATTGGGGATGCGCGTTTGTGGGCCTGTGCGACGCTGATATTGCGTGCGAACGCGAAGCGCGCGTGAGGTCGTCTATCGCTTCCGATGAGGCCCGCGGCATTCAGTTGGCGGCGCGTCCGTGGCGCCAATCTCCTAGGCATATGCCAATCCTGCGAATGTGCCGCGATGTGCGGCCTGCGCGATGTGCGAGCCAGGGGAAATCGCTTAGGCTGAAGGCTCTGCTCGATGTGGAACTATGCAAGGCAGGCCGTTAACGAATGGCTAACTAACGCAGCAATTCTGACCGGATATCGCAGGGGAGCCCCTAGGGGCATATCCAACCTGAGCCCATGAGATGAAGGCAGCGGGGCGAGCGATCAGACCTTTTCGCCAGCAGGCCGACTGAGCCCGCCCTCAAAGACGATAAATTTGCGTTGCGCCGAACGAACGATGCGCGTGTTGCCGTCGCGCAGATCCATGGCAGAGCTGGCCGAGGGGGAGCGAACCGATCCTTGAAGTTCGCGATTGGGCCAAACAAGGTCATTGGCGGTGAGTCGTTTGGTCAGTAGCGGCTTGTTGCCAAGCCAATTTGGGACATCGAGTGGGGAGCAGCAACCCAGAATGCGGTCGATCCTTCTCTGGGTGTGAAACAGGGGAAGTAGCAAGAGCTCGAACTCAATCGCCTGCTCACCTCTTGCATTTGCTTGGAAGTGAATGAGCGCGGTTGCTGCTTGGTCAGTGAGGACAGAAAGATTGCGGATCAACAGCGGGCGATCTTCCGATACCCAACCAACCAGAAAGTCAGTGCCCCGCAGCTCTTTTCCGACAATCTCGCACATGCGCGTTCCAGCCAGCCGGAACTGGTAGGAGTTGGCGCTAAGCCGCTCCAGTATAAATGTGCTCGATAAGATACCGGCGATCTTCGATGGCTCAATTTCAGGCCGTTTGGGTGCAAGGCGGTTTCCCCGCACATGGTTCCAGTAGGCGTAGAGCTTTTCACTCGTCTCGTGTCTCATAGTGGCTGACTACAAGGCTCCTTGTCCAAAGTGGGTGGCCGGACGCACGGATGGGCGTCGAGCAGCGTTTCAAATCGGCACAACCCACAATGGTCATCCCGCTGCCGACACGTCACGCAGCAGTATCCGTGCCAATACGCAGCGGCGAGGCATTCAGCAGAGATCAAGGTTGTGGCTAGAGGCGGGGATCGTTAACTTTGCCCGCCGCCGCGGGTTCACGTTGCTGGTTAAACCGGCAGCCGTGACCAGATTTTCCTGCAAATGGGAGGGACTGTGCACCAGCACGAACCCATGTTTAATGTGCCAAGCGTTGTAGTGGCCCTAGCGGCACTACTGGTTGGCGTTCATATGGTCTCTCAACTGGTGCCGACACAGTGGGCGACTTGGCTGACGCTGACGTTGGCCTTCATCCCTGCGCGCTATGCTGGGTTTGCAGAAGCGCTGCCAGGCGGCCCAATCGCTTCAGTAACGTCGTTTCTCACACACACGCTCGTACATGGTGACTCTCTTCACCTGATTTTCAATGCGGCTTGGCTTGTTGTGTTTGGCGGGGCCGTTGCCATTCGGATCGGTGCTATCCGTTTTCTATTGTTCTTCGCATTCTGTGCGGTGGCAGGCGCACTTACGTTTCTAATCCTTAATCCAGGGTTGATGGGTCCGGTTGTCGGCGCCTCCGGCGCGATAGCAGGTCTTATGGGCGGGACCATGCGGTTCCTATTCAGCGCGCTTGACCACGGAGGGTTGTGGCTGCTGCGCGAGGCTCCTCAACGTGTGCCGTTGATGTCCATTTCGCAGATGCTCAATGATCGGCGGGTATTGGCCGTGAGTGGAATATTCATACTCATGAATGTGCTCGCAATGTTTGGTCTGGGCGGCCAAATGGCGGGCGGAATCGCCTGGGAAGCCCATCTTGGCGGGTACTTCGCTGGTCTTTTTGCATTTGGCTTTTTTGAGCCAAAACCAAAGGTTCATTCACTAGACAAGCAAGTTCTTCACTGAGTGCTTGCGAATTTTTCATGTTTGCAGCACCATAAGTCGTCAGGGATGTCGACTGATGTTCCTGACCAAGAGCGAAACGTCTGTGCATCGCATGCCGAGACCGCAGGTCGTCATGTCCTCTTGAGGGTGATGTGCTTGCATCCAATTCCTCGGCTCGTTAGCGCAGCGTATTGGGAGGAAGGGCCGTGAATATCGCTCAACTCTTGAAAGCGAAGGGTCGGGCAGTGACAACTGCGCGACCCAACGCAAAGATGCTCGACATCATCGCCACTCTTGCGGCGAAAAGGATCGGTGCGATCGTCATCGTTGGTGAGAAGGGGGAGCTGGCAGGTATCATCTCGGAGCGTGATGTGATCTTGGCTCTCGCCAAGTCCGATAACGGTATATTCAACGATACCGTTTCCGAACACATGACGCGCGACGTGGTCACGTGTCAGGAGTCGACAACGATCGACGAGATGATGGAACTCATGACGCAGGGCCGTTTCCGCCACGTGCCCGTGATCGAAGACGGTGCTTTGGTCGGCATCATCTCCATCGGCGATGTCGTCAAGAATCATATTGCCGAGGTGGAAATGGAGGTGACCGCGATGCGCGGTTACTTCGCGACCGGCTAAATTCGCCCAACGCAGTCGATGCGTTCAAGCAAAACAGGTTCAGGATACGCTTTGCACGGCATCTGATTTGGCGCCAGCAAGACGCCGGCGCGCTCCGATCTCGCGCGTCATATCCGCAAGCTCGCGCTTAGCGGCCGTCGCCCCGCGCTCGATCAGCTCATCGGCGCAGTGAAAATCAAACAGACCAATCCCACCTAGCCGCGGGTTGATCATCAAATCTGGCGGGTCGCCAGCCAGACGTGAACGCGCGATGCGGTCCTGCACAATGTTGAAGGCCTCGATCATGACGGTCGATATGCCAGGGGCCGAATCACCCTTGCCGAAAATCTGGCGCCGGAGAAGCCTACGCACTGCAATGCCATTCTTGCCCAGTATAGACTCTGGCTCAGGCTCAGGCTCAGGAGGTGCCTCGACGACATCGGGCTCAAAGTGGGGCACGATGGTGCCGCGGCCGCACATGTCGAAGTTGAGATTGACGGCGATGACGTAGCGGGCGCCGTGGGCGCGGCACACCGAGACGGGAATCGGATTGACCAGTGCGCCGTCGAACAGCCAGCGGTCGTTGATCTTCACCGGTTTGAAAATTCCGGGCAATGCATAAGAAGCGCGCACCGCGTCGACGACGCGTCCGTGCGACAACCAGATCTCATGTCCTGTACCAATCTCGGTCGCGACCGCCGTAAAGCGCGGTTCCAATTCCTCGATTTGGCGGTCGCCAAGTTCCTGGTCGAGCCGCTGGCAAAGCCGCTGGCCGTTGATCAGGCCCGTGCCTGCGAAATTGAAGTCGAGGTATCCGAACACGCGCCGACGGGTCAGCTCGCGCGCAAATTCCTCGAGCGCATCGAGATGGCCGGCGGCATAGCACGCGCCCACAACCGCACCAATGGACGTCCCCACGATAATGTCCGGTTTGATCCCAGCATCGGCAAGCGCTTTGACGACGCCGATGTGGGCCCAGCCACGCGCCGCTCCGCCTCCCAGTGCCAATCCAATTTTAGCCTTAGCCATAGTGGATCACCGATTTGTGCCGCGTACCATTTGCCTGTCGCTTTGCGGCAGCAATTTGTGTGCCGTTCGCCGACGTCGGCCAATTTGCGCACACCTCAAATGTCGCTTTCCCTACATATAGGGAGTCAACATTAACCTAACACTTTTTGCTGAGTCGGGGATAAATGACCGTCGCGTGCGTCGTCGGTTTTTTTTACAGTGTAACCTTGTCAACGCGCCTTTGTTTTCTCACCGGCCGGCGTAAGGCGCAAAGCCGGCGATGGTGCAGCGCCAAGTGGAATGGAGCGGTAGAAGCAACTGCGCTGTCCCGAATGGCAAGCAAGCCCATCACCTTCGACATCGACACGCAGTAAGACCACGTCTTGGTCGCAATCGATTAGCAACTCGATGACGTTAAGTACGTTGCCGCTCTCTTCGCCTTTTTTCCATAAGGCTCTGCGCGAGCGGCTCCAGAAATAGGCGACGCGCGTTTCGATGGTGCGCGCAAGTGCGTCCTCATTCATCCAGGCGAACATCAGCTCTTCACCCGTCGAAGCGTTCGTGACGATTGCCGGGATCAACCCATCGGCATCGAACTTCGGCTGAAAGGTAGTTCCGGTTTCAATCGCTTCCTTGCTGCCGCGCGGCGCGAATTTGGGAGTTGTTTTATCGGGCATTGGAAATGCTCACCTGAAAGTGTTCGCTGAGTGCAAGGACGCAGAAGGCGCTTCATTGGGCATGGGGGCCCTGCGCGGCTTTGAGGAAGCGGTCGCGCCAGCTTTCGGCTGTCTCGAATACGCCGGTGAAGTGCGTCGTCACCATCGTGGTGCCAGGCTGATTAACGGCGCGCAAAGTCATGCATTGGTGTGCAGCGCTGATCATCACAGCGACGCCCTTTGGAGCGAGTTCTTGCTGGATGGTGCTCGCAATCTGCGCGGTGAGTGACTCTTGAACCTGTAGGCGGTGAGCATAAATATCGACTACGCGTGCAAGCTTCGACAGACCGACGACGCGCTTGTCGGGGACGTAAGCGACGTGGGCCACCCCAACGAAGGGTGCAATGTGGTGCTCGCAATGACTTTCGACGCGAATGTCGCGCAACAAGATCATGTCGGAATAACCCGAGACGTCCTCAAACGTGCGCGCAAGCTCCGCCGCCGGATCCTCACGATAGCCGCAAAAGCGCTCCTCAAAAGCGTCCACGACGCGTTTGGGCGTGTTGGTCAGGCCAGGCCGGCTTGAATCGTCACCCGCCCAGGCAAGCAGCGTACGCACCGCTTCTTCCGCCTCGTGGCGCGGGGGGCGCCGCTGAACCGGGCTTGCAGCCAGGATGTTTGCGGTTTTCTTCACAATTGACCTTTCGCCGGCATACTTAAGTGTCACCGGCGCCTTGATTGCATTTGGCATATGCCCCTTTTGGGCCGTCCTCACCTATATTATTGGCTGAGGCATGAGAATTGGGAAGCTGGGAGGGCATTAGACCCTTCCACCGGTTAAGGCATTGCAATGGCTGATCTGGACGAGATCTACAACACAAAGCTTCTAGAGTTGGCTGCCCACATACCGCATTCTGAGCGGCTGACGGCGCCTGAGGCGAAGGCAACCGCTCACTCCAAGCTGTGCGGCTCGACGGTCAGCATCGATCTGACGATGAAAAAGGATCGGGTGACGAGCTTTGGTCAAACAGTGAAGGCTTGCCTGCTTGGACAAGCAACGTGCGCGATCGTGGGGGGCAATATTATCGGGGCGACGTCGCAGGAGCTGCGCGAGGCCGGCGCGGCGCTGCGCCGGATGCTCAAGGAGGAGGGGCCGGCGCCGACGGGGCGCTTTGCTGATCTCGCCCTACTGGAGCCCGTGCGTCACTACAAGGCGCGGCACGGCTCGGTGATGCTGGTGTTTGAGGCCATCGAACAGGCCATGGCCGAGATTGAAGGTCGAGAGGAGAAGCGGAGCGGCCAGCGCACATTTATACGCAGAAATGGCGAGCCTTACGTATGAGTGTCGTCCGGTCCCTTCTGAAGGCGCCGATCCATGCTTATCGCTGGACACTGAAACCCTATGTCGGTTGGGATTGCCGGCACGTGCCCACGTGCTCCGAATACGCGCTCGAAGCGATCGACACGAACGGCGCGTGGAAAGGATTCTGGCTGACAGTCTCTCGATTGTCGCGCTGCCGCCCCTGGGGAACGCGGGGGTACGATCCGGTGCCTGACATCAGCGCCGAGCGTCACCCATTCGCCCCCTGGCGCTATGGGCGCTGGAAAGGGCTGCGTCATCCGACCGGATGACATCGGGCTCGTCCTCCCTTATATACCGGGCATCTTACCTGCTTGGTTGGCAGCGATTGAGAGGAGATAAGTCGATGCCCGAGATCACTTTGACGTTTCCCGATGGCGCACAGCGCGCAGTGGAAAAGGGCATCTCGGGCAAGGCTCTGGCCGAGAGCATTTCCAAGAGCCTCGCCAAAAAGGCCGTCGCGATCACGCTTGATGGCAAGCTTGCCGATCTTGCCGACACAATCGACGCCGACGCCGAAGTCAAAATCATCACGCGCACCGATCCAGAGGCCTTAGAGCTGATCCGGCACGATTGCGCGCACGTGATGGCTGAAGCCGTGCAGTCGCTGTGGCCAAACGTGCAGGTGACCATCGGCCCCGTGATCGAGAACGGCTTCTACTACGATTTTGCCAAGCACGAGCCCTTCCATCCCGACGATCTGGCAAAGATCGAAAAGCGGATGCACGAGATCGTCCAAAAAAACACGCCCTTTACCAAGGAAGTGTGGAGTCGCAGGCAAGCAAAGGACTTCTTCAAGAAGAATGGCGAAATGTTCAAGGTTGAACTCATCGACGCCATCCCAGAGGGCGAGGACCTCAAGATCTATAAGCAGGGTGAGTGGCTCGATTTGTGCCGCGGCCCGCACATGTCCTCTACCGGCCAGGTAGGCAAGGCGTTCAAGCTGCAAAAAATTGCGGGCGCCTATTGGCGCGGCGATCCTAACAAGCCGATGCTCCAACGCATCTACGGCACGGCCTGGGCGAGCGGGGAGGATTTGCAGGCCTATCTGAAGATGTTGGAGGAGGCCGAAAAGCGCGACCATCGCAGGCTTGGCCGCGAGATGGATCTGTTCCACTTCCAGGAGGAGGCGCCGGGATCTGTCTTTTGGCACCCGAAGGGCTGGACGCTGTTCCAGAACCTAATCGAGTACATGCGTCGGCGCCAAAACGCGGTTGGCTACTGTGAAGTCAATTCACCTGACATGCTGGATCGCGGGCTTTGGGAATTGTCAGGCCATTGGGAGAAGTTCCGCGAAAATATGTTCGTCACCGAGACGGAGGATGAGCGTGTCTTTTGCTGCAAGCCCATGAACTGCCCCGGCCATGTGCAGATTTACAAGCACGGCCTCAAAAGCTATCGCGACTTACCGCTGAAGCTTGCCGAGTTTGGCAAGGTGCACCGCTATGAGCCAAGCGGGGCATTGCATGGGCTGATGCGCGTGCGCCACTTTACGCAGGATGACGCGCATATCTTCATCACCGAAGACCAGCTGATGGACGAATGCCTCGCCATCAACGATCAACTGTTATCGATCTACGAGGACTTCGGATTCACTGACGTTGTGGTGGCTTTGTCGACGCGGCCGGAAAAGCGCGTGGGCTCAGATGAGCAGTGGGACCACGCCGAAGAGGTCATGGGTCGAGTGCTGGAGGAAATCGCCAAGCGTGGCGGTGGTCGCAACAAGACCGTGGTCAACCCGGGCGAAGGCGCATTCTATGGACCGAAATTTGAGTACGTATTGCGCGACGCCATCGGGCGGGTTTGGCAGTGTGGGACCACGCAGGTCGACTTCAACATGCCGGGACGGCTTGGCGCGTTCTACATCGATGAACATTCGGAAAAGAAGACGCCGGTGATGATCCACCGCGCCATCTTCGGCTCGCTGGAGCGCTTCACCGGCATCTTGATTGAAAACCACGCGGGCCATTTCCCGCTGTGGCTGGCGCCGCTACAGGTCGTGGTGGCAACGATCGTCTCTGACGCCGACGCGTATGCGCTTGAGGTCGTCGAAAAACTAAAGTCGGCGGGACTGCGTACCGAGGTCGACCTCAGAAATGAGAAAATCAACTACAAGGTGCGCGAGCATTCAATGGCCAAGGTGCCGGTGATGCTGGTCGTGGGCAAGCGCGAGGCCGAAGAGGGCAAGGTCTCCATGCGCCGGTTGGGCAGCCAGGACCAGCAGGTGATGGGGCTTGATGAGGCCATTGCAGGATTGGCCGACGAGGCGGTGCCGCCAGATTTGAAGCGCGCTGGCGCGGCGCAAGTGGGGAAGGCGGCTTAACCGGCGTTAAGACGCAAAATTTTCCCTCATGCAGCAAGTGGTTTGGTGAACTCGATATCTTCATCTCTCAAGCTTGCGGGTGCCGCATCACTCCAGACGTCCAGCGATCCAAAGCGATCGCTTTCAGGGTCGAGCGCAAGCAGCCTGCCGTCGGCGATGTCGAAATAGGCGCCGCGCAGACGCAACCGGCCGCTGGCCAACCGTTCCTTGATGAATGGAAATGTCTTCAGATTTTCGATCGAGCAGCGAACGGCCGCATGTTCGAGTGCTTGCTGCTGCGATTCGATCGGCCGGCGGGCGGTGTCTCGTAACACCTTGGTTCGCGCTGCAGTCAACAGCGACATCCAGCGGTCGATGAAACAGCGTTTTCCGGATTGTTTGTGGTGTTCCTCCAAGAACGCACGCACACCGCCGCAACGCGCATGGCCCATCACGAGGATCGTCTCGACCTCAAGCCCGGTTACGGCGAACTCCAGTGCAGCGCTGGTTCCGTGGTAGTCGCCATGCGGCTCGAAAGGTGGCACCAGATTGGCGACGTTTCGCACGATGAACAGCTGCCCGGGCCCCGCACTAAAGATCGCTGCGGGATCAACGCGGCTGTCACAACACGCGATCACCATCGTTTTGGGCGCCTGGCCGGTTTCGGCTAGCGACCGGTAAAGCTCTGCACCCTGCGGATGCAGGCCGGCCTGAAATTGGCGATAGCCGTTGACTAGTTCGGGCACGTCACGCATGCCGCGCTCCTCCGTCGCGCTAAGAACAGTCCTGTCACTGACATCCAGTGTTCTTTAGGACGAGTTAGGAGGAACGAGGCGTCCGGGCTGTCGCGAAGGGAACACCCAACTTTTGTTGCGATGTTCTGGAGGCATGAAGCCGGGCGTTAGGCTGCCGCACAGATCTCACACGCCGGACAGCCGTTTGTGGATTGGCCCATGTAATCCGCTAGGGCATCCATCCAGAGGTCTCGATCATCATCGCTTCCTTGCTGCTTCCACATCAGGGTCATGAGTGCGTAGGCATGGCGCTCAGCCTCGTGATCTTCGGCACTGATCGGCACATCGGGGTGCGCCGGACAATAATAGATGGCCTTTGCTTGAAGGGCGGCAGCTTCCGCGGCGTCCTCGATATCCATCACGTAACTATGCAGGCTCATGGCGTCCTCGCATGGTTCGTCGCGAGTCCTATGATCACCCTCCATCATTAACGAACGATTAACCATTCTGAAGGAGCCCGCCGCCACCGGCGCGAGATGGCTGGTCGACTGACGAGAGGTGGTTCTGGGCAGCCCATAAAAGGCGGATTGAGGCCAGAAACGCAGCATCCGGTGCGCTGGTATCTGCCGTGCTGCGCTATGTCCGTTTCTGGGAGAAAGCCGACGCTTCCGATGCACGTGCCCCTGCCCACTTTTCCCAACGCTGACATGGGTCTCGCGCTATTTGCTCGTCAGATCGGGTGCGGACTTCGATTCGCAATGAGGTGTCCAGGTGCAGCGCAACATCTTCCTGGGGAAAAAGGCGCAATACTGAGCGTTGTGGCCGGGATGAGACGGCATTGGTCCGCGAGAGTTGGTAACGCTGGCGCGCACTGT
Source organism: uncultured Hyphomicrobium sp. (assembly GCA_964622715.1). Classification (GTDB taxonomy): domain Bacteria; phylum Pseudomonadota; class Alphaproteobacteria; order Rhizobiales; family Hyphomicrobiaceae; genus Hyphomicrobium_A. Next base: position 9,986 of record CAZURR010000076.1, read on the forward strand.
AGTGAGTAAAGCGTAAGGGAGTAATGCGTAGCGTGATAAATCTAGTAGAGGGCGCGTACTGTAAGCGCGTAGTTGGTAATGCGGAAGTCATGGAAGACGTTGGTTGCGGCTGTTGTGGTGGCAGGTGGGGCGAGTAGCGGAGCCGTCGCGGACGGCTATGACTATGAATACGAACCAGTGGGCAAGAGCTTTGCTGCACCTGCTAAAGTCTTTAGCTGGACGGGGTTCTATGTGGGGGGGCATGTCGGGGCTGGCTGGGGCGATGTGAGCGGCACAAATGATTCAAACGATGGTGGCTGGGGCTTTAATATCGACCCTAATAAAGCCTTCGGCGGCGTTCAGACCGGCTACAACTATCAAACGGGGCAGTTCGTCTTCGGCATTGAAGCCGATTACTCGTGGTTGAACAATTACGCCTTGGTCACGGGGCAGGCCGCTTTTGACCCGAGCCTTCCGGAAACGTTAACTGCGAAAATGGATGATCTTGCAAGCATCCGTGGGCGGTTAGGCTGGGCGTGGCAGAACATCATGGCCTATGGAACGGTCGGTTGGGGTTGGGCTAGGTACGAGTTTAGCGGCCGCGATCCAGGAATTGTTCCCCCGTCTGGAAAAATTTCATTTAATGAAAACGGAATCGTCTACGGCGGGGGTCTAGAGATTGGACTCACCAACGCCGTATTAGTGCGGGCCGAGTATCTACGCTACGACGTGGGTACGAGCGCATCAACAACCGGGCGGATACCCGACGCTGATCCGGGAGACTTTGTGAAATTTGACGACATCGACGTCGTGCGTGGTGCGATAAGCTTCAAGTTCAACTAGTCTGGCAAAGCCGGGGAAGGCAGACAGCCGAACCGCTCAATTCGCGCCGGGGATTTGACGTCCCCGGCGCAAAACTTTTAGGCATCAGAGATCGAAAAATTTCCTCTCAGCAGCGCGTCTCAAAACATACTTAGCGCGCCCGGCGGAAACATACGCCGGAGCGTTGACGGCCAGGGTCAACGCATTCGGCTCGGCTCAGAACCCGCCACCAAGCGATGAATTCACAAGATCACTGACAGTGGGTTGCGTCTGTCTTGCACGGCGCTGAGCAGACTGGGAGCGAGACGATGGGGCGGTTGCAACCGGCTCAACGGGCGCGAGGTGATCGCGGCCGACGTTGATTTGATCCCATTGGCCGGCAAGCGCCTGCCTGATGCGCTTCTCGTGGCCATAGACATCAGAAAACGTATGTAGCTTGCCGTTATCATCCACCCAGACGGTGAAGTAGACGAGATGGATGGGAATTTTGCGATCCAACTTAATTGTGTTGCTGCGCGGACCGTTCTCAGCCACATCGTTGACATGCGCAGCATCCCAACCCTTGTCTTCTTTCAACATAAGCTCGGCCATGCGCATTGGGTTGCGGAGCCGTAAGCAGCCGTGGCTCAACGTGCGCCGAGACCGGTTGAACATCCACTTGTCGGGCGTGTCGT
>CAZURR010000077.1:0-11315 GCA_964622715.1 uncultured Hyphomicrobium sp.
ATCGCTGCCATCACCGGCATGCCCTTCACTACCGCACCGAACAAGTTCGAAGCCTTAGCTGCCAGCGATGCGATGGTGATGACTCACGGCGCCATCAATGCGGTTGCCAGCTCGCTGTTTAAGATCGCCAACGACATCCGCCTGCTAGGGTCAGGCCCTCGTTCCGGTCTCGGCGAGTTAAGCTTGCCCGAAAACGAGCCAGGCTCCTCGATCATGCCGGGCAAGGTCAATCCGACCCAGTGCGAGGCGGTGACGATGGTGTGCGTGCATATTTTCGGCAACCACACAGCGGTGACAGTCGCGGGCAGCCAGGGTCATTTCGAGCTCAACGTATTTCGGCCGGTGATGGCCTACAATTTCCTTCAATCGGTGCGGCTAATGGCGGACGTAGCGCGTTCTTTCACGGACAACTGCGTGACAGGCATCGAGCCACGCCATGAGAACATCAAGGCTGGGCTTGAGCGCTCGTTAATGTTGGTCACGGCGCTCGCGCCCAAGATCGGCTACGACAACGCGGCCAAAATCGCCAAGACAGCCCATAAGAATGGCACCACGTTGCGTGAGGAAGCCGTTAGCGGCGGCTACGTGAGCGAAGCCGAATTCGACGAGATCGTCGATCCCAAAAGGATGCTCGGCCCGAAGTAGTGTGCGATTATGAGATTTCGCAATGACGCGTCCGGTGAAGCGCTCATTCACGATCAAGGGACACCGAACGTCGATTTCGGTGGAGGCTCCGTTTTGGGAGGCCTTGCGCCAAATTGCAGCTGCCGAACACGTTACGCCCGCAGCGCTCGTTGCAACGATCGACGCTGAGCGCGGCGATGCCGGGCTTTCGAGTGCGGTACGGGTGTGGGTGCTCGACTATTACCGTCGGCAAGCAGCGGGATATAATGACGGCGCGCGACAGCCCGGCCGCGTGCCACGGTAAGCCACAGGCAAAAAAGTTAGTTGGTGCCCCGAAGCGACCGCATCATCTCGTCTCCTGCGGGCAAGGAGCGGCCCACTGCGCGCCTACGCTGCTGGTAGGTCGGGCGTGGCGGCTCGACCGTTTCGCCCGTCGCATCCGGCGGCGGTTGGTCCGTGGCCGGGACCGTTGTTTGCACATCCTGCCCCTGGATCGGCGGTATGTTCAATTTGGGATCGGCCGCCTCGGCCCACGGTGGTGCTCTGTCATGGCCAGGGGTAGCGGGCGTCGGCTGCTCCGGCGGAACGACGACCCAGGCTGGAGAAACGGCCGGTTCGGGCTCGGGCACAGCTTCCGCTGCAGCTTCCGCCGCGGAACTGGCGGCACGTTCTGCTTCGAGTGCTTCGCGGCGTGCCTGTTCCTGCCGGGCCCTCTCCGCATCGCGACTGTGCAGCCGCTCCAGTTGCTCAGCATCGAGTTCCATCTTGCGGATCGCCAACTCGCGCTCCAGCTGACCGGTCGAGACGCGCGGCTTGAGCGACCATGCGTCCTTGAGTGGCCCCACATACACGACGCTAATGCTTGGTAGCGCGCCCTTGCGCGGCAAATCGGGCCGCACAACGTCGGGCTCTCGCGGCTCCACTTGCCAAGAGCTATCGACAACGAGCGAAGCGAGATCAACCGTTGTATTGACCGTGGTGCGCCCCGCTTGGGATTGCAGCGTGACCGGCGCGAACTTGGCAGCCCCATCGGCAATTTCTATGGCAATCGTGCGCGGCCCAACCTTCACGTCGCTGGATGCCAGCTGCATCTGTAGGGCCTTATCTAACTCCTCCCCGCTTCCGCCAGCCTCTCCGCTCAGCACAGCCTCTGCCGTGGTAACAACGGCCAGCGCCGTGGGTGCACGCATGCTCACGTCCGCCAGCGTAATACCACCATTGCCCGTCGCTACTGTCATCAGTGCGCGCGGGCTCGACGCGCGTCCTGAGAATGCAAGCGACAAAGAGGCCGATGCATCCTTCGTCGTCTTTGCCGCACCCGACGCCGCGCCCACAAGTTGCACATCCGTCAGCTTGAGGTCACCGGCAACAGAAGCGCCACCGGCTGCCCGTTCCGCCGCGAGCGTAGCGCGCACCTTGCCGCCGAGAGCGTTACCCTCAAGCTTGGTGACCTCAAACCTTGAGGGAGCAACAGTTACCTCAAGCCGCGCCTTCTTGATCGCCATGCCTTGTTCGAGCGTCAATGTGCCAAAGCTAATGGCAAGCTTACCTTCGATCCCATTGAACGCGGAAAAGTCAAAGGGCTGCTCGGGCCAGATGCTTTTTCCACCGGTGGCCGGCTCGCCCTCCTCCAGCTCTACCCGATCGGTCTCAACTGCGGGATCTGCGCCGCGATCAGCAACGGCTGAAAGTAGACCAGGGATCGAAGCCCGATCCACAACCAGATCGGAGGTTACGATTGTCGGTCCGTTGTCGCGATACTCCAGCGCGATGCGGCCACCCACCTTGCTGCCGCCGATTGTCAATTTGTGAGGTATGAACTCGATCGCATTTTTGCTGGAACCGACCGCAAGTTTACCAGCGATCATCGTACCCTGCAGACCGCGGCCGGCGCCGAGACCAGCGAGCGCCAAGACGCTGCCCAGCTCGCGCGATGATAGGTTTACCTCGCCATCGATCTTTGTTGAACCCTGCGACGGCAGCGCGATTTGTCCATCATAGGCAAGCGCGAGACCGGGGGCTCTCACCGTCGCCATGGCGCGCAGACCATCAACCGGCGTGCCGACTGCCTTAACAAAGATCTCACCGGAGCGTGCTTGTGAGAGTACACTTATCTCTCGTCCGCTCAGACTGGCTAGCAGCCGGGCAACGTGACGGCTCTCGACGGACGCGGAGAAATCGATGCCCTGCTTTCGCCAATGCCGCAAGCCTCCATCGAGCCGCGCGGTCGCGACGACGCGGCCGCCCTGTGCGGTACCATCGAAGAAAATGTCTGCAGTGCCGTCGTTACGATCGCCGAGGTTGATCGTGCCGGCAATCCTAATGGGTGCTAGATCGGCGAGACGCATGGCTGTTTCATTCTGGTCCTCCGGCAAATCCAGTAGCCGGATAAAAGCCGAGGCAGCAGTCGGCGCCGCTGCCGCGACAACCCATCTAAGGACCCCGTGCGGCTTGCCCGAAACATCAGCGACATCGCCATCCAGCTCGAATGCCAAGCCATTGTCGGTTACGAATTTCAAGGCGGACATCGACAGCCGGCCTTGATCGACTGTGACGTCCATGTCGACGTCGCGCAGCGGCTGTCCCCCCGTTAGAAGCTTGCCTGCCTTTAGGCGCAGCGTCACGTCGATGGTGGAGCGGGCAAGCCAATGCGGGCCGCCGGTTGGCTGCGTTTCAGCATTGGCCGTGTCCTCTGGCGCGGCAGCGAAAAGCATGCCCTTCAGATAGTCCACACTCCCCGGCCAAAGCTGGCTCGCATCGATTTCGTTCCCCTCTAGCACAACCGAAATGCGCGCACGCTCGCCAGAACTGTAATGCACTTCGCCCGAAAGCGGCGTTCCACCGATCTCGGCCCCGACCTCTGTAAGGTCGATGGACGATTTTCCCAGACCGAGCCTGCCGTGCACCGAGAACGGTCCTTCGTTGCGTACCGTTTCGGCTACTGCTGGATCCTTGCTCGCCCAGTTGAGAAAGCGCGTCAGGCTAGTGCCACGCAAGGCGAGTTCACCCTGGAAACCGCGGGCCTTTTCTACATCGGCCACGGTGCCATCGAGGTCGAGCCTGGAGCCGCCCGGCAGGCTGGCGCGCAGATCCTTCACGAGCAGCATACCCTTCGAGCGGGCCACTTCGAGCCTGATCCCGCTGACCGCCTCATTGCCGAGGTTCGCCTGGTCGAGATCAAACCGGAGCTGGCTTTCCGCATCTGTTGGAAGAGCTTGCATCAGCGCCGAGATGAAATCGCGCGCGGTATCGACAGGGCTCTGCGAAGGGCTCGATACCGCAATCTTGTCGAGGTCAAGCCAGCGGGAGGCGAGATTGAGATCGATGCTAAGCGCATCCTCCCAAGTCGCTTGCGCGGCACCCGTGATGAGCTGCGGCTGCCCGACACTTTCGAATGAGATGCTAATATCGTCGAGTTCCAGGCCCTTGGCATCTCCGGCGATGTTGGCTTTGAAATCCACGAGGGGAGCGTCGGCCCGTTGCACGGGCGCCTCATCATCTTTCGCCTGTGGTTTGGGCATCTGCGCCGGGTCAAGCTGAAGCTTCGCCGTCACCTCACCTTTTAAGCGCGGCTGACCTTTGAGATCAGCAATGCGACCATCGAGGGCGAAGGTGCTGTGCTGGTTGGCACTGTTGCGCAGCGACGCCTTAAAGCGAAGGCCGCCCTCCGAATCCACCCCATCGGTGACAATACGGACCTCTCGCTGCGTACCCTTCCACTCCGTATGGCCCTTGAAGGAGAAAGGCCCACTCAAGGAGTCGGCTTTGAATTCGCCATTCAGTCCTTCGAATTGGGCGAAGCCGGCCCCTCTGGGACCATGGAACACCACCATACCATCGACGATGTTGACGGATTGCAGGGCTACGTCTGCCGGTACAAAGGGCAGCGTACCCGGCGCGATGCTCAACTGGCGCCAGTTTCCCGTACCTTTGGAATCAACGGCGAGACGTGCCACAGGGCGCTTGAGCTCGACCTCGTTGGCTTCCAGTACGCCTTTCAGTAATGGCGGCACCGAAAGTCGCATCGTGAAGCTGTCGGCGCTGAAGAAGGGCTTGCCGAGATTGCCCGTGACATCGGCGATACGCACCTTGTCGAAGCGTACGTAGGGCGCCGGGAGCAAGCGCACGTTGACGTTGCCTCCAACGCGCACCTGACGGCCGAGAATTCGTGTCGCCTCCTCCTCGAAAACGCCGCGATAGCCGTTCCAGTCAACGAAATACGGAACAGCAAACAGAGCGGCGAGCGCGAGCGCGATCAGGCTAGCGATGTAAAGGAGGACGTTGCTCATCTACTCCATCAGGGACTGCGGCGATGCGCATTCCCTCTCTTCTCAAGAATTTGCTGACTCAAATGCGCCGCGCAGCCCTCTATTTGGGAATGCCCTGCACGGTTGTCCATCTGATGACGCCCACCCGGGGGCCAATGCGCCTGCCGCGTGTCTCCGCCAGCAACACTCTAACGTATTCGCAGGCCTGTGTCCGGGCTTCGATCCACGCCAATTCATTGCATTTCGTGTCGCTAGAATGGCCGGATCATGGCGGCCGGACCCAGCGACCGCGCCGCCGAGCACGGGAATTCAAGCTAGATCATCCCATATCTGGTGTGGGCGACGGTCCCAGGGACGTTGCCGCGAGTCGGCGGGTGATATAGTTGCGAGCAATGGTGCACAATGGAAAACATAAAGCGAACGTGACGCCGCCGGATTCGGCAGACGATCCGCCGTTCGATTTGCCCGAAGCGCCAGCGCGCGAACCCAAGGCCTCCGTTTCGGCACAAGCCCTGGAGCGCTCCGCCGCGCCCATCTATGTGGCCGGGCTCAACCCAGAGCAGAGGCAAGCCGTCGAGGCGCTCGATGGCCCCGTGCTTGTGCTGGCTGGCGCCGGCACTGGCAAGACGCGCGTTCTGACAACGCGTATCGCACATATTTTGGCTAGCGGCCGCGCCTACCCGAGCCAGGTGCTCGCCGTCACCTTCACTAACAAGGCCGCCCGCGAAATGAAAGAGCGCATCGGCGATCTTGTCGGCGGCGCGGTGGAGGGCATGCCGTGGCTCGGAACGTTTCACTCGATCGGCGTCAAGATTCTGCGCCGCCATGCCGAGCTGGTTGGCTTGTCTTCAGGTTTCACGATACTGGATCCCGATGACCAGATCCGCTTGATAAAGCAGATAATCGAAGCAGAAGGACTCGATAAGGATCGCTGGCCCGCACGCCAGCTTGCCGCTCTCATCGACGGCTGGAAGAACCGCGGCCTCACACCGGACAAGGTGCCGGCGGGCGAGGCCTACGGTTTTGCGGCTGGCAAAGGCGCACATCTTTATGCCGCCTATCAGCGCCGCCTCAAGGAGCTAAACGCCTGCGACTTTGGCGATCTACTTCTGGAGAGCCTGAGCTTGTTCTTAGAGAACCCCGACGTGCTGGCCGACTACCAGCGCCGTTTCCGCTACATGCTCGTCGATGAGTACCAAGACACCAACATCGTGCAGTACCTGTGGCTACGTCTCTTGGCGCAAGGCTCGCCAAATCTATGCTGCGTCGGTGACGATGACCAATCGATTTACGGCTGGCGCGGCGCAGAGATTGACAACATCTTACGCTTCGAAAAAGATTTTCCCGGCGCCAAGGTTATCCGGCTTGAGCGCAACTATCGCTCCACGGGACACATCCTCGCTGCCGCCGCAGGCCTCATCGCGGAAAACAAAGGCCGGCTCGGAAAGACGCTTTTCACCGACGATCAGCCAGGCGCCAAGGTAACGGTCACGGCCGTGTGGGACGATGAGGAGGAAGCGCGTGGCATCGGTGAGGACATTGAGGAGATGCAGCGCGCGCGCCAATCTCTCGATGAGATCGCCATCTTGGTGCGTGCGTCATTTCAGATGCGCGCCTTCGAAGACCGCTTCATCACACTCGGTCTGCCCTACCGCGTTATTGGCGGCCCGCGCTTCTATGAACGCCAGGAGATCAAGGACGCCATCGCCTATCTGGAGATCACCGCTAACCCGTCGAACGACCTGAAATTCGAACGTATCATCAATGTGCCCAAGCGCGGTCTGGGCCACACCTCGGTGAAGCGCGTGCATGAACTGGCGCGCGCGCGGTCCGTCCCGATGTATCAGGCAGCTGTGAATATTATCGAAACCGAGGAACTGACCGGCAGGGCGCGCAAGTCTCTCAGTGACCTCATTACGAGCTTCGAGCGCTGGCGCTCAATGATCTCCCACATGAAGCACACCGAACTGGCCGAGCTAATCTTGGACGAGTCCGGCTACACGGCCATGTGGCAGGCGGACAAAAACCCGCAAGCGCAATCGCGCCTGGAAAACCTCAAGGAACTTGTGCGATCCATGCACGATTTCGAAAGCCTGCAGGGCTTTCTGGAACACGTCAGTCTCGTCATGGATGTCGATCAGACCGGTGGCGGCGATCGTGTGTCGCTCATGACCCTCCACGCTGCCAAGGGTTTGGAGTTTGAGGTCGTCTTTCTAACAGGCTGGGAGGAAGGCCTATTCCCGCATCAGCGCAGTCTCGATGAAAGCGGCCAAGCAGGTCTCGAAGAGGAGCGCCGCCTCGCCTACGTCGGACTTACGCGCGCCAAGCGGCTGGCGAAGGTGTCGTTCGCGCAGAATCGGCGCAACCGCGGGCTCTATCAGTCAGCGCTACCTTCGCGCTTCGTCGACGAGCTGCCCGAGGCCCACGTTGACGTTCTCGAAGCCAAAATGCCGTTCGGCGGGGCCTATGAGAACTTCGGCGGCACATTCGGCAACAGCTACAGCCGCAACCGCTTTGACGAGGCCGCAACGCCGTTCGAGGCCGGCTACGAGACGCCGGGCTGGCAGCGCGCTAGGGCGCGCACGCGCGACGGCTTCAGCCGCTATTCAGCTCGTAAGGCCCGCGGGCCGACGATGATCGATGGCGAGCTCGTTGCATCATCAACACAACAGACGTCGTTCAAGCCGGGGGAACGCGTGCAGCATCAGAAGTTCGGGCCGGGCACCATCGCCGACGTCGACGGCAATAAGCTCACCATCGATTTTGATGAAGCGGGCCGCAAGCGCGTCATCGACAGCTTTGTGGAACGAGCATGAATTGCGAAGGCCAGCTATGGCGCGACGACTTTTTGCGCCTCAAAATCTCCAGTGGCACCCTCTTTCAGATTGCTCTTCTTTAACGGATCGCCGTCGATCGGCACCAAGTATAAGGTCAGTGTTCCTGAGAGCTTTTCGGCGGCCGCGTAGAAAGATGCATCAATATCGAGACGACCAATTTGTTGCTTGGGCGCACTAGGCGTTATGAACGTAAAATCCAAGACAGTTGCCAAAAAGCGCGTGACACCATTTTCGTTTGATACGCAGCGCCAAGCGCCACGTCCGTCGCTGAAGGGACCGAAGCCCGGTTCGCCGGCTTCACCGGAGTCGGTGAAGAAGGCGTGCCCACCGTTCGTCAACGAAATGATGCTTCTGCTAATGAACCTGCCGTGCTCATCCTTTGCGTAGTTGGTGGTCAAATAGGTCCCAACGGCATCGAAGCATTTCGAAAGCGGCAGTCCCGGACCCTGTGCACGTGTGCCTGGCGCGTCAAGAAATGTGGCTGCAATGGCAACGGCCGGGGTCAGTACAACCAGTTTCAGAATGCTCTGTAATTTTGTCATCAAGCGGCTCCCATTCTTAAACGTCGCGGCGGTGTTGTAGATCGCCAATTTGACATACGTTTCTGCAAAGGTGGCATCAACTGGCAACTGACCGGCCGCACTCTGCGCGTTGACTGTTGAGCGAAGTCAAGTCGCACCGTCACGTGCCAGCGTAGTTAATCCAGGTACGCGATCACGTTTGGTCGTTACACTCGGCGCAAAGGAGACCCGAATGATCGAGCTATTGAAGGAATTCCCGGGCAACGTTGTCGCCCTTTCCGCTTCTGGTCAGGTGACGCGGGAAGATTATGAAAAAGTGTTGGTGCCGGCCGTTGAGCGCGCGCTTGCCCAGCACGAGAAAGTCCGCCTCTACTATCAGATCGGCCCTGATTTCTCCGGCATGGATCCCGGCGCCATGTGGGCGGATACCAAAGTCGGCATGGGACATTTCTTGCGTTGGGAGAGGATCGCCTTGGTGACGGATGTCGAGTGGATCAGACTGTCGATGACCGCCTTCGGCTTTCTGATGCCGGCGCAGGTGAAGGTCTTCTCTCTGGCAGACGCCGAACAAGGGCGCGAGTGGATCGCCGCCGCATAGGTACGCAGAGAATTCGGCCCGCGATAGTCAGGCGCCCTATCAATGCCCGCCGTTCTCATTGCGCGGGGCTACGGGAAAATCATAGCGCGCGCCTCCAGCCATCGGGCTGTACGTATAGTGCCACCATTCCTTCGAGTAGTTGCTGAATCCTTGGCTGGCCATCGCTTTGCGCAGCATTTGGCGCCACTCTCGCTGCTCGGTCGAGATGGCACTGCTGCGCGTGTGACTCTTGATGTCGAAGCAGTCGAACCCCGTCCCCATATCGACGCTATTGTCGGGTGCACGATCTTCGGGAGGCGCGGTGCATACACCGTAAGTGCGAGTAGGATCAAACGGCGCGGGCGCTTTTTCCGGCAGCGTAACAAGCGTTAGATCGACCGTTGAACCCTTCGAATGCATGGAAGGGCTTGCCACGTATCCAAGACGCAGAAGTTGCGAACGCCTAATCTTGGGATAGAAGCGCTTCAACGTCGCATCGTCTTTTCCGTCAGCGGCGGACCGGACAAACGCGCGCACGGCACGCTTGGGGCGATAGCAGTCATATACCTTCAATGACAGGCCGCGGCTCTTCAGATCCTTTTGCACGCGAGAAAGCGCCTTGGCTGCAGAGCTTAGGAGGATGCATTCAGGCGCCTTGTACCCTGGCACCGGCCGGCCCATGAAATTGTCATGTCCCGCATAGCGCATGTCCTGAATGATGCTCGGATCGATGTCGCGCAAATAGACAAATCCGGAAGGAAGTTTTGTTGTCCCGGCCATAGCGGAGGCGCCCGCAAGTGCGAAAGCCAAGAGCGCCAACAATACTGCCTCGCATCTTGCCGACGACTGCCGCTGCACGTACCGATCCCCGTTCCTGTTTCTTCCAGCCAAGCCTAACTAATCCGATAGTTGTAGCAGAACTGTGAGAAACCAGCGCCGTGATCGGGCGCGCCTCCAGGCCAACAAAGCTAGTCTGAGTTGAAAGCCCGTTAAATAAATCCCTTTAGACTCCATAATAGCAACACGGCTGCAACACTTCTGGACGATAAGAACGCTAGTCCGAATTCCCCCGAGCGTGGCGCAGCTATATGAGGTATAAGTACAATTTTGTGCTCACGAACAGAGCGGAGAGACACGTTGCGTAATTTCCCTTGTGTAGCAGCGCCTTGGCGCCACATCGCGATGTATATGGCTGCGTTCGTTGCGGTCGGCCTTGTAACAATTGCGCTCGGAAGCGCTGTTCAGCCTGCCGCTGCTCAGCAGGGCATTGGAAACTTGTTTGGCTACCAGACGCAAGCTAAGCGCAAGAGAGTAAGGAAGCGCCGGGCGCGGCGTTCTCGCAAAAGAAGCACGGAAAAGAAGAAGGAGGTCGCGACAAAGGCTCCCACCGGACCGCTACTTGCAGTCGTATCATTGGGCAGCCAGCACGTCGCCATCTATGACAAGGACGGCGTCGTCGCCCGCTCGCGGGTCTCCAGCGGCATGCGTGGCCTTCGCACGCCCACCGGTGTGTTCTCCATAATACAACGGCACCGGCATCATTATTCGAATATCTACGGCGGCGCGTCGATGCCGTACATGCAGCGCATCACCTGGTCCGGCGTTGCCATGCACGCGAGTAATAGCGTACCCGGCTACCCTGCCTCTCATGGTTGCATCCGGCTTCCCAACTCCTTCGCCAGACATCTTTGGGGCATGACGAAGATGGGCACCCGCGTGATCGTAAGCCCACGCGATACGAAACCGTTTGCGATCTCCCACAGCGGTCTGCCGACACCAAAGCTCTATCCGGCGCCGGACGCTGAACAGCTCGCCCAACAAGCCGCTGCCCCGGATGTGACGGGCGCGGTCGAATTGGCAAGCCTGGGTGGCGCAACGAACTTCGCAACGACGACCGTCGACAATGCTCAAGACATTGAAAAGTCCACAACCACGCCTACTCTTCTGAATCCCATCGAATATGCGGCGGTTATGAAGACGCGCGCCGTGGCCGAAAAATTAGCTACTGAAAAAGCGGCTAAGGCGGCCCTGGAGAAGGCAAACGCGGCGGCTGCAACCGCGCGAGGGACCGTCGACGACGTCAAGAAAGCCGAAGCCGGTCTCGCGGAAGCAAGAGCAAAGGTATTGAAGCTCTCAGCGGAAGATCTATCCAGGGTAAGCGACCCGAAGGAACGCGAGGCCGGTGCTATGGCGAATGCGGCCGCCGAATCCGATCTCCGGTATGCGCACCGCGATCTTGCTCATGCCCGTGCCCGCGACGCGGTGGCGACGCCGGCCGCATTCAACGCCGTCCAAGCTTGGAAGGATGCCGTCATCGCCGCGAAGGCCGCCAAGGCAAAGGTCAAGGAAGCCGACCGCCGGCGCAAATCGGTATCTGTCTTCGTCAGCAAGAAGGAAGGCCGCGTATTTATCCGGCAGGATTGGAAGGAAGTGTACGAGGCGCCGGTGACAATCCGGGATGAGGAGCGGCCTCTCGGCACCCACGTCT
>CAZURR010000078.1:0-10519 GCA_964622715.1 uncultured Hyphomicrobium sp.
CAAAAGTTGGGTTCTAAGGTCAAATGACAGAGCCTGGTCCCAAAGGCAACCCGACCATCTCATACCGAGACGCCGGCGTTGATATTGATGCCGGCAATCAGCTCGTTGAGGCAATCAAGCCGCTTGCCAAGGCGACGCGGCGATCTGGGGCGGACGCGGAACTAGGCGGCTTCGGCGCACTTTTCGACCTGAAAAGGGCCGGCTTTAGCGATCCTATCTTAGTGTCCGCGACCGACGGCGTCGGAACCAAGCTTAAGATCGCCATTGAGACGGGACACCACAACACCATCGGCATCGACCTTGTCGCCATGTGCGTCAACGACCTGGTGGTCCAAGGCGCGGAGCCCTTATTCTTTCTCGACTATTTCGCCTGTGGATCTCTCAACATTAAAGATGCCCGCTCCGTCATCACGGGGATTGCGGAGGGCTGCCAACGCGCTGGCTGTGCACTGATTGGTGGTGAGACCGCCGAGATGCCGGGCATGTATGCCGCGAAGGATTATGACCTGGCAGGGTTCGCCGTGGGTGCGGTGGAGCGCGGCGAGATTTTGCCGCGCAGCGATGTGGTTATTGGCGACGTGCTGATTGGGCTCGCCTCGTCTGGTGTGCACTCGAACGGTTACTCCTTGGTACGCCGGCTCGTCGCCGACGCACAACTGGCTTGGACCGCAACCGCACCCTTTGATGCCAGCAAGATACTCGCTGAAGCGCTTCTTGAGCCGACGCGGATTTATGTAAAGCCCGTGCTGGCCGCCATCAAAGCCGCGGGCGGCACCAATGGCACCATCAAGGCGATATCGCACATCACGGGTGGCGGTCTGTCGGAAAACCTCCCCCGCGTATTGCCCGAAACGGTCGCAGCACACGTCGATCTTTCGTCGTTTGTTGCGCCTGCCGTATTCGGATGGCTCGCTAAGGCTGGGCGTCTTGACGATGCGGAAATGTTGCGAACGTTCAACTGCGGCATCGGCATGGTGGCCGTTGCCTCGAAGGGTGAGACCGAGGCCGTTCTATCCACCCTGCGTGAGGCCGGTGAGTCGGCCTTCGTGATCGGTGAGATCGTGGCACCTCGCGGAGACAAGAGCGAAGCCAAGGGGAAGGGCGAGGCTTGGGCAGTCAGCTATTCGGGGGCGCTGAGATACGGCGCCTGACCTTTTTTGGTGGAATGATCTCAAGCATGTTCAGCAAGAGAGTTGCAGAGAAGGGCAAGATCTGATGGGGCCGCACTTCGAGACAAGAATTGTTAGATGGCGGCAATGAAAAAACGCGTCGGGATTCTGATCTCTGGCCGCGGTTCGAACATGGTGTCGCTTATCGCGGCCGCCCAAGCCCACGACTACCCCGCCGAGATTGCCTGCGTGCTTTCCAACCGCCCGGAGGCAGAAGGTCTCAAGAAGGCCGAAGCCAACGGCGTGCCCACGCGCGCCATCGACCACAAGGCGTTCTCAGGACGCGAAGCGTTTGAGGCGGAACTCGACACCGCGCTCAAGTCATTCAACGTCGATCTCGTGGCCTGTGCGGGGTTCATGCGGCTGATGACCTCGGAATTCGTGGAGCGCTGGCGCGACAAGATGGTTAATATCCACCCCTCGTTGCTTCCGGCCTTCAAAGGGCTTGATACGCACGCTCGCGCGCTTGCCGCTGGCGTCAAACTCACCGGCTGCACCGTCCACATCGTCCGGCCTCAATTGGATGACGGCCCCATCATCGCGCAGGCGGCGGTCCCTGTTCTTGAGGCAGATACGCCGAACACGCTCGCCGCGCGCGTGCTTCAAGCCGAGCATGAGTTGTATCCCCACGCCTTAGCCTTGTTTGCTTCTGGGACAGTGCGCATCGACGGCGGGCGGGTGCTAGGGGCATCCGCACCGGCCAAGCCGCCAGGCCCCCTCATCTGGCCGCCGAGCACCTGAGTATCCCGCACTCTGATCAAGATCGCCTTTTGCGCGCCAAAATGAAGCGGAAACTGTTGGTCGCATAGACACTTGCGGCCGCACGGTGGTAGTCATTTCGCACCATATTTCGCGGGCGCAAGGGCATTTTTACCCTGGGCACAGGCCTGCAATCCTAGGAGTGTTTCCTAGTTTACCTTTCAGTGGTCGGATTTGGCATGGAAAGTGCGTTGAAATGGCCTCATCGCCGGGAGACGACGATATGACCTCGACGGTAAAATACGCCACAGAACCCACCCACGCCCACACTCAAGGGTTGGGTGAGGAAAGCAGCATTTGGTTCCAGTTGACCCCTCTCCTGAAGGGAGGGATCGACAATCCGATGCAAATTCTAATGCAGATGGCGGAGCGCTATGGCCCGGTCATCCCAATCAATATGGCGAATCAGCGGGTGGTGATCCTCACCCAGCCTGAGCACTTTAAGTATGTGCTGGTCACCAAGGCCGACACCTACATCAAATATTTCGACGGGCTGAAGCCGATTTTCGGCAAATCGATGATCACGAACGACGGCGCGCTCTGGCAGAAGATCCGCATGCCGCAGCAGCCGGCGTTCCACCCGGACATGTTCGCCGAATACATCCCCTACTTCTTGGCGGCGATCCGCACGAAAATGGAAATTTGGTCGCAACTGGCCAAGTCGGGCGAGTCGGTCGAAATGGTCGAGCAGACTTGGACTCTCGCCGCCGACATGATCTGCAAGGCGCTGTTCGACCGTGACATGCCGTTCAATCCGCACTTCGTCTTCAAGTGCGTGAAGACCTACACCGACGTGATGAACCACAAGGAGATCCGCCTCAAGAAGCAGTCGGGCGAAGTGTTCGAGATGACCGAGCAGGACGCTGCCAAGGCCATGCAGGTCTGGGCAAGCGTGCCGCCTGAAGTCATTGGTGCAAACCCGCGCGAGATGCGCGAGCGCACTCTGCTCAAGATGATTGAGGCGGCGGTTGCTGATCCTGACACACCCGAATTCGATCAGCAGCAGGCGATCGACGAGTTGAAACAGTACTTGTGGGCCGGGACCGAGACGACGGCTTTGACTCTTGCCTGGGCGCTCTATGAAGCGGCGCGGAACCCCGAAACGGCTGAGCGCATTCGCAAGGAGGGCGAGCAGGTCTACGGTGATCGCGACCCGACCGCGGCCGACTATTCGGCACTCGCCTATACGCGCGCTGTCATTCAAGAGACGATGCGGCTTTATCCGCCGATTTGGGGGCTCATCCGTGTTGCGGCGGAAGAAGACGAGATCAGTGGCACAAAGATCCAACCCGGCGATCGCATCATGCTTTTCGCCTATGGCGCCCACCACAATCGCAACTTCTGGGAGGAGCCCGAAGAGTTCCGCCCAGAGCGCTGGATGGCGGGTGCGGCCAAGAAGCAGGTGAAGTACTCCTACCTGCCGTTTGGCGGCGGAAAGCGCTCGTGCATCGGCGGCGCTATGAGCCAGGTGGAAAACACGCTGGCGCTATCGCTGCTCTTGCGGCGCTTTAGGCCCGAGTACGTTGGCAAAGACCCTGCCCCTCTCAATGCCACGGTGACGCTGACGCCGAAAGGCGGGCTCAATTTCAGAATTCATGAGTTGAGCTAGGCGTAGACGTCGCGCCGAGGGCAAATGTGCCTCAAGTCTGGTATCCACCGCTCTCTTGATAGCGTGCAGTGAAATATCGCAGTTTCACAACGCCATCGGGGAATGCCTCGATGCCGTCGAACGTAACGGTCTGACGGCGATTCAACTCATTGAGCAGGGTGAGGCCTGCGCCGAGCAGTATTGGCACCAGGAAGATCTCCATCATATCGACGAGGTCTTCGTCGAGCGCCGACTGCATCGTGAGGGCGCCGCCGACAACCCATATGTCGGACATTGTCTCCTCGTGCGCAGACTTGAGCGCGCCCGCGATGCCATTCGAGGCCTGCACGACACCGTGCGGCGCATGCTCCAGTTTTCGCGAGGAGATGACATAAACGCGCTTGCCACTATAGGGCCAATCACCAACTGCGTTGATTAGCTCATAAGTGCGCCGCCCCATAACGAGCGCGCCGATTTCGCCAACGAACTCATCATAGCCATAGAGCCTCGCATCATAGGGCGCCATCCAGTCAACGCCACCTTCTCGATCAGCGATAAAACCGTCGAGACTTGTGGCGACGTAGAACCTGACGCGTCCCATGGACACTCCCTGGCCGAGAACCGCGGCCCGCCCGCAGCTTCACCCGACAATCTCGTCTGGGGTGAAGTTCAATGCAATCTCGCGTTCGGCGGAGGCGGGGCTATCGGAGCCGTGGACCGAATTTTGCTGCATTGAGATCGCAAAACGCCTGCGCAGCGTCCCAGGCTCGGCGTCGACCGGATTGGTCGCTCCCATAACCTTCCGGTACTTGGCTATGGCGTCATCGCTCTCCAACACTTGGACAACGATCGGCCCAGACGACATGAATTTACAAAGTTCGGCGTAGAAAGGTGCTCCCAAATGCTGCTCGTAGAATTCTTTGGCCTGCTCGAGGGTCCAGTGGACCCGCTTTTGCCCAATGATTCGCAGCCCCGCATCTTCGATAACCCGGTTTATGACACCTGTAATGTTGCGCTCTGTGGCATCTGGCTTAATGATCGACAGCGTTCGCTCGATTGCCATCTCAGTCCCTCTGAGGCTTGGATTTTACCATGCAGTGCAGCGGGTTATAATAGTGGCCAGGAAGCTCAACAAGGTGCGCAGTGCCGCGCCCTCAGCAAACTGGCGGTGGACCTTGACACTTTGCAGAGCAACGGCAATTGACGAGGCGGGGTATCCCGAACCACATTGTGGCAATTCTAGGAAATCCGATTGGATGACGCGCTCGCGCGCGATGTTCGAATTTCGGCCTCCAATTCGTTATATGGGACTTCTATGACAGGCAAGCAGCCCGAAATCCAATGGTACGTAGCCCGTGAAGGCAAGCAGCACGGGCCGTTGTCTGATGCGGAAATGCGCACCTTCGTCGCGCAGGGACACCTAAAACCGACCGATCTCATCTGGCGTCAAGGG
Source organism: uncultured Hyphomicrobium sp. (assembly GCA_964622715.1). Taxonomy (GTDB): domain Bacteria; phylum Pseudomonadota; class Alphaproteobacteria; order Rhizobiales; family Hyphomicrobiaceae; genus Hyphomicrobium_A. Next base: position 4,970 of record CAZURR010000078.1, read on the forward strand.
TTCGCCGACTGGCGCCCTGCTCCAGCCGTCTTTCCATTGACGGGGCCGGAACCGGCAGCACAGCCACCACCTGCCGCCGGGCAGCCCGCGGCGCCACGCGAACCTACCTACGCGCAGCCTCAGAGCGCGGAACGGTCTTTTGAGCCCGATCGCATCCGTGTCGCCAAATCGTCTCCGGAGCGTGAGGGCCGGCCGCTGGGACGTATCCTCGGTGCGGCACTGATCGTCTTGCTGCTCGCCGGCGCAGGCAGCTGGTACTTCATCTACCAGAGCGATGCCCCCGGTACGGTCCCGACCATAACCGCCGAGACGGACAGGGATACCGATATCAGCATCAGCGAAACGACGACCGCCGCCATTTCGCCACCTGAAACGCCATCGGCCGCCGCCGCGCCTCCGGTGGCTGAGATTTCGCCCGAAGTCGTCAAACAGAACGCACAAAAGCTGGACGTGCAATTCCAGCAAATAGGCCTTTGGGGACTCATCAAACGTGAGTTCCCCGACTGGTATGGAGAGCGCCTGGATGAGGCTGCGAAGCTTACTGCAGAGAACCAGCCTCAAATCGCCATTACCAAGCATATGACTAAGGCACTCATTGCTCTGCGGCGTAAATATGCCGAGCAGGCGCTGGCGGCCAGCGCCGGAAAGTTGAAGAATGTCGCCACCGCTTTCCTCGCCAACTTGAAACATCTCCGCGAGCGCAGCGAAGGTGCCTGCTTTGGCTTCATTTCTAAAGGCGAGACGTCTCCGGTCGTGCTCGAGCTTATGCAATCGCCCGAGAAGGGCGCCACGGTCCATGCCCAAGCGGCCGCAATATTTGAAGCCATTGCGGAAGGCCGCAAAACTCCGACGACGCACGAACCCGCCGTCAAGAGCGACTATGAGGCCCTCGTCAAGCAGCTAGCGAAGCTCGGCTGGAAGGAGAGCGACCTGCAGATCTTCTCCAACCCGACGGCGCTTGCAAAACAGCCGCCGCGCCGCGTCTGCCAGATGGTGCAGGACTGGTTCGTCGCGCACTTGGCGGTCGAGGACCAGCCCGCTCAGGAGCGCCTGCTGGTTGAGACGCTAAAGCCCGTCGTCTCCGGCTGATCCGTTGCCATGCTAGAGGCCGCCGTCAAGGTCATCATTACCAGCGTACTCGTTGTCGCCATCGCCGAGGTGGCCAAGCGCAGTTCCTTGTTCGCAGCCATACTCGCCTCAATCCCGTTGACGTCGGTGCTGGCGATGATCTGGCTCTATCTCGACACCGGCGATGCTGAGAAGGTCGCGACCTTGGCGAGCGGCATTTTCTGGCTGGTGCTGCCGTCACTGGCACTATTCATCGCGCTGCCACTGTTGCTACGTGCGGGCTGGCCCTTCACACTAAGCCTTCTCGCCTCCGGCGCGCTCACGGTCGGCTGCTACCTCGCAATGATCGCGCTCCTGAAGCGATTTGACATCGCGTTCTGAAAAGGCTTCCGCGCGTGACACCGGGAGCGCGAGCCGCTATCTGCTCATGCCATGCTGCATATCAATGATCTGACGTACCGGATCGAGGGCCGAATCCTGTTCGACCGCGCGACAGCCGGGCTGCCAACGGGCCATAAGGTCGGACTCGTCGGCCGCAACGGCGTTGGCAAGACGACGCTGCTCAAGATCATTTCCGGCGATATAGCGCCCGATGCTGGTTCCGTGACCGTGCCTCGTTCGGCGCACATCGGCCACGTGGCGCAGGAGGCGCCAGGCGGCGAGGATAGCCTAATCGATTGGGTGCTGGCGGCCGATAGCAAACGCGCCCGGCTCCTAGAAGAAGCCGATCACGCACAAGACGCCCACCGCATCGCCGAGATCCACGAACGCCTAACCGACATCGAAGCGCACGCAGCCCCTTCCCGCGCCGCCCAGATCCTTTCCGGCCTTGGCTTTGACGAAGCCGCGCAGCAGCGCTCCTGCCAGGCACTTTCTGGCGGGTGGCGTATGCGTGTAGCGCTCGCGGCCATTCTTTTCCTGGAACCGGAAGTGCTGTTACTGGACGAGCCGACGAACTATCTCGATCTCGAAGGCACGCTGTGGCTGGAGAACTATCTGCGCACCTATCCTCACACGGTTCTTATCGTCAGCCACGACCGCGATTTGTTGAACGGCACGGTCAACTCCATCCTGCACTTAGAGCGTGGCAGGCTTACGCTCTACTCAGGTGGCTATGATGACTTCGAAGAAGCGCGGCGCGAAAAGCAGCGGCTGGAATTAAAACTGAAGAAGAAGCAAGACGACGAGCGCCGGCGCATCCAGGCGTTCATCGATCGCTTCAAGGCCAAGGCGACCAAGGCCGCGCAGGCGCAAAGTCGTATCAAGACGCTGGCTAAAATGCAGCCAATTGCAGCCCAGCTTGAAGATCGCGTGGCGCCGTTTCACCTGCCGCAGCCGGCAAAACCCTTGGCGAGCCCGCTCCTGCGGCTGGAAGAGGCCGCCGCTGGTTACGCGCCGAACAGCCCGGTATTGCAAGGACTTAACCTGCGCATCGACCGGGACGATCGCATCGCGCTACTTGGCCAGAACGGCAATGGCAAGTCGACGTTTGCCAAGCTCATTGCCGGCAAGCTCAAGACGCAAAGCGGGAACGTTTATGGTGCCAAGCGCGTCACCGTCGGTTATTTCGCTCAGCACCAGCTCGACGAGCTAAATCAGCAGGCTACGCCTTACGATTGCATACTGAAGCTTATGCCTGATGCGACAGAAGCACAGCGTCGCACTCGTCTGGGCACTTATGGTTTCGGCGCCGACAAGGCGGCCACCAAGTGCGCCAACCTGTCGGGGGGTGAGAAGGCGCGACTTCTTCTGGCGATCGCAACTTTTCACGGTCCCCACATTTTGATTCTGGACGAGCCGACCAATCACCTCGATGTCGACAGTCGCGAGGCTTTAGTGCATGCACTGACGGAATACGACGGTGCCGTTATTCTTATCAGCCACGATCGCCACCTCGTCGAAGCCTGCGCCGACCGGTTGTGGATCGTCCGTGGTGGCACCGTGACCGCCTATGACGGCGACATCGGCTCTTACCGGGCGGAGCTATTGGCCGAACGCGCGCTTGGAGCCCGATCGAAAGCAAGAGGGAACGATAGCCGAACGTCGGCTCGTACAGGCCGCGCAGAGCAACGCCGCGCTGCCGCCGACCGTCGCGCTAGTTTGGCACCCTTGAAAAAACAGATGCTGATGGCCGAAAAAGCGGTCGGAGGCATCACGGTTGAGATCGCGCGACTCGACAAAATGCTGGCGGATCCAACGCTCTACGAGCGTGATGCCGCAGGCGCGCAAGCGGCAAGCATCGAACGCGGACACCTGGCGAAAAGTTTGGCGGATGCGGAGGAAGCGTGGCTTGCAGCCAGCGAGGCCTACGAACGGGCTACTCATGAGTCCTCCGACGCGCAAGAGGTGTAGGACTCTTAGGCTTATGCACAATTAAAGTGATTTCACGGATCGAGAGAAGTGGCTGGCACTCACATGGTGTATCACCATCTTGGCGGGAGCTGGCAGCCCGGTCGAGCGGGGACCGTGCCCGAATGCCAGAGGGTTGTTCGGGATTAGCAAGCCAGCTCTCACCTTTTTCCATCTTGCCGCATATCCTAAGTTTATCGCTCACGCATCAGCGCTGACGACCATCGGCTGCCAGCGATAAGGCGGTGACGTTCCACATCACACAGGAAGACGTACACCCAGGCAGGCAGCTCGCTTGCATCTGCGAGAAGGACTTGGCGTTCCAGACGCGCGTACTCGTTCTGGTCGTGGTCACCGCGCACAACGCCCTCATAGTCGTCGAGCCAACGCAACGTGACGCGTGGATCGGCCAGCGCGATCAGCTTACCGTGGACGACGTGGCCGGGATCATCGCTTTCGATGAGGCCGGGATAGCGTCCAAGGTCATAGAGATTCGCGCCGCGCATGGTCGCTGCACCGAGACTGCGGCCTTCACGCTGCAGCCGGTCGCGCTGCGCTTTCCCCATCGTCCCAATGGCATGCGACATGAGCGTGCCATAGACGAAGAGGTGGCAATTGATTGTGTTCGTTCTGGTCATTATGCGCATGTGATCCCAGAAGACGTCGTAACATCTCTCTGCAGCGCAGCGTACACTCAGGCAACCCTCAAGGAGAAATACCCATGCCTCTTAACCGTATCATTCTGGGTGTTGTCGCTGCCGGTGTCGTTGTCGCGCTTGCCGCAGTCACGTTGTTCCATGTTACGCCGGCCGCGGCAGCAGCGCCTCCAGTCTACACCGGCATCGTCAAGGGCGTGGCCGTCGGCGGCTATGACCCGGTTGCCTATTTCACCGAAAGCAAGCCCGTAAAGGGCAGCAAGGATCTGAGCGTTGAGTACAAGGGCGCCACCTGGCGCTTTGCGAGTGCGGCCAACCGCGACGCGTTCCAGGCCGACCCGGCGAAGTACGCGCCGCAGTATGGCGGTTATTGCGCGTACGCAGTGTCAAAGGGCGCTACAGCCAAGGGCGACCCGCAAGCTTGGACAATTCACGACGGCAAACTCTATCTCAACTTCGACAAGCGCGTGCGCGCCACGTGGGCAAAGGACATTCCCGGCAACGTGAAAAAGGCCGATGCCAATTGGCCGGCCGTGTTGGAGAAGTCGTGACGCCTAACCCGCGATCTTAGTGAAGTCGGCGACGTTGAGGGTCGCGGCGCGAATCTCTGAGAGCATGCGCAGACGGTTTTCGCGCAACTTTACATCGTCGACATTGACCGTCACGTGATCGAAAAAGGCATCGACGGGCGCGCGGAGCTCAGCGAGCGCGCGCATGGCGCCGGCGAAGTTTTCCACTTCGATGGCAGCCGCAGTGTCCTGCTTCACGCTTTCGATAGCCGCAGCGAGCGCCAGTTCTTCCTTATCTTTGAGTAGGGCCACTTCGTAGGTGCCAGCGTAGCTTGTGTTGTCTTTCTTTTCCTCGATGGCGAGGATGTTCTGCGCGCGCTTGACGCCGGTGAGCAGGTTGGCGCCGTCGTCGGTTTGCAGAAATTCACCCAACGCCTCGACACGCTTGACGATGAGGGCGAGGTCGTCCTGCCCGCCGAGCGAGAAGACGGCGTCGATGAGGTCGTGGCGCGCACCCTTGTCACGCAGGTGGACCTTGAGGCGGTCGGCGAAGAAGGCGAGGAGGTCCACAGCGTTTGTTGAGACTTGGCGTCCACTCCAATCGATTGTCGCCGAAATTACGCCATGGACAACAACTCCACCTTCCGCTTGCTTCTTGGCGAGGCTGACTTCACTGATGGATTTCCGAATAAGATCATTCGCCCGTTCGACTGCGTCGACGAGCGGCAACCGCAGATCATTCTCCAGCACAATCCTGATGACACCCAACGCTGCACGGCGCAGTTGATACGGATCGCCGGAACCGGTCGGCTTCTCATCGATGGCCCAAAAGCCCACAAGCGTGTCGAGCTTATCGGCAAGCGCAACGGCAAGCGCAACCGCGTCGCCCTCATCCTCTTTCGGCACGATGTCCGTTGGGCCTTTCGGCTTGTAGTGCAGCTCGATGGCGCGCGCGATCTCCGGCTTGG
>CAZURR010000079.1:0-10384 GCA_964622715.1 uncultured Hyphomicrobium sp.
TATCCGCCTTGCCAAGAGTAGACCACGACGCCTCAGGGTCTCAGTTCTGCCAAATTGCGGGAATGAAAAATAAGTGGGGCGGACTCAATAAAGGCGGGGCGTGGGTGTGACCGCGCTTTCGCGGACAGGCCATTCAATACTGTCTGGAGGCGGGCAAGGTTGACGAGTTAGTACACTCCAAAAAAGAGGCCAGCATGAGAATAGGTCAGCTCGGACGAAACCTGCTCTTGTTCACTATATCGTTAGCGGGTTCACTGCTCATATGCGAGATCGGACTTAGGATTTTCACACGCTTTCCAACAAACGAAGGGTCGGCCAAGATAGAAGATGCTAACCTCGGCTATCGCCTAAATCCCAAGCTGATTGACGTAGATAAGTGGGGGTTTCGAAATCCACCAGACACATCGCGCGTTCTGGCCGCCGTTGGAGATTCGCACACCTATGGAAACAATGTATTTTCAAGAGATGCCTGGCCAAAATCATTCGAAAATATTTCGGGCGTACCAACATATAATTTTGGCGTTGGAAGCTATGGGGTCTATGCGTACCACGCTCTAATAAAGCAACACATCGCAGGACAATTTAACGGGGCTATAATTGCGCTTTTTCCAGTCAACGATTTTGCGAACAAATGGTCCAACTGTAGAATAATTCGGAACTCAGATTTTTGGAGTCAAGATATTAAGAGACTATCCTTGGCAATGCCGAGGTGTTCGCGAAGGCGGAGGCAAATCAAAGATCGCGGTGTAGGCTTCTTTATTAAATACCAAACGGCTACCGGTAGCGCTATTGATCATCTCGTCATCGATAGGATCAGGGCTGCCCGCGGCAACTCGAAATACTACGAGATACCAGGTACGCAAGAAAGTGTGAACCCGGGGGGTGAGTACCGGCGCACGCAAATGATGGAAATAGACAGAGACGAAATACGACTTATTTGGAATGATTTCTCGAAAATGTTAACTGACTGGTCGAAAATAGCCCGTGAAGGTAATTTTATTTTGGGGATTATGATAATTCCCTCCAAGCTAAGAGTCCTTGTCGAATACGCCAAACAAAAGGACGGGGGAAATTTTCCGAGTGAAATAATTTACGCTGTAAAAAAGGAGGTGGAGCTAGAATCCCGAATAATCGAACTGGCGCGCACCGTAGGTATACCAGTGGAAAGCGCCCTTGGCTCGATGATCAAAGCAAAAGAAATAGGTATTCGAAAAGGCGTGCCGCTCTATAAGCATGCTGATAGCCATCCGAATGCGGCGGGTTACGCGGGCTACGCGCGAACGGCCCATGATTTGTTTCGCAGAATTTGTGACAGTCATAAGGATAATCCGATGTGCGCTTCGAACTTGGCCGGGAGGTCAAAGATAGATCAATAGGCCAAGGTAAATTGAAGCAAGTCGAGGAACTTGAGCTACCTGCGTCAAAGTGGTCTGAGTTGGGGTGAAGATATTGAGGCGCGGGCGTCCAGCTTGAGCCTTCGTGTGGTGCACGTCATAGTCCGCCTATGCCACGCCCAACACCCCCCAACTAGAACCTGAAGAGCGCCCCAAAACCCATTGGCGCAGGCGCACTGTGCTTTTCAGCTCGCTCGGCGAGATCGTCGAGTGGTTCGACTTTATGATCTATCTCTCGCTCGTACCCATATTGGCGCGGGTGTTTTTCGGCGAGACCAACACCAAGGTGCATCTGTTCGCAGTCCTCGGCATCTTTGCCGCCTCCTATCTGGCACGTCCGCACGGCGCCGTCCTCTTCGGCTGGCTGGGTGACCGCTTCGGGCGCAAACGCGCGCTCATCGTCTCGGCTCTCGTTATGTCGGCGGCCAAGCTCGTCGAAGGATCGCTACCAACCTATGACACCATTGGCATCGCGGCCGCGGTGCTCTTTGTGGCGGCACGGCTGTGCTCGGGTTTTTCGCTGGGCGGGGAATTCGCTGGCACACTCGTAATGCTGTTTGAGACCACGACGCCGCGTCACCGCGGACTGACGACAAGCATTGCCAGCATGATGGCGAGCGGAGGAGTGCTGCTCGCCGCCGGTCTGGTGACGTTGCTGATCGCTCTGTTGCCTTCTGAGGATATGGTTACGTGGGGCTGGCGCATTCCATTCTTCGTGGGCGCGGGCGTGGGGCTGATTGCACTGGCCTTTCGGATGTGGGTGCCGGAAACGCCTATGTTTGAGGAAGTGGAGGACGAAGGGTTGCGGGCGCGCAAGCCGGTGAGAGAGGCCGTCAGACAAGATACGAGTGGCGCCGCCGTCGCCTTTGCGATGTCGTCGTTCAATGCCATTTCGTATTTCCTGGTCATCGCCTTCGTGCCGACCGACCTGCAATCGTTTGTGGGCATGGATCATGTCTCCGCGCTGATGATCACCACGATAGCGACGATCTTGAGTATCGTGGTCATACCCATTTCCGGCTTGGTGTCGGACCACGTTGGGCGCAAGCCGGTATTGATCGCCACGAGCCTGGCATTCATCGTGTTGAGCTTTCCTCTGTTCTGGTTGCTGGCAAGCGACCAGTTCGCACTCACGCTGGCCGGCGCGCTGATATTTGTGGTGCCGGCCGCCTGCTTTATGGCACCAGCCAACGCCACGGCGATGGAGCACTTGCCCACGCGGGTGCGCTATAGCGGGTTTGCGCTTGGCTAAAATGTTGGGGCGGCGATCTTTGGCTGCACGACACCGCTAATCGCGGCGTGGCTGATTCACAGCACGGGATGGCTGACGGCACCGGCGGGATATCTCGTTTTGGCGGCGATCGTGATTCTGATCGTGAGCTGGCGTCTGAAAGAGACCTACGATATCGACCTGTCATGAGGCATTGGCAGCGCGCTTGAGCCTTGGGCCGACGCACGCCATATTCCGCCCATGCCGCGTCCTCCCAAGCATGTCCCCGCGAAGACGGGGAATCAGAAAATGAAAAAGCCACGCGCTCCCCACGGGAAGTCGGGAAAGCCCACACCGCCGCCGGCCGAGACGGCAGCGGGGACGCCCGGCACGAGGGGTTTTCGCGAGGCGCCGCAAGCGGGCTTTGATGCGGGGCCCTCCACGCTCCCGGCGGTCAGGGGGCAGGCGCTGAGCGGAGCGCCGCGACCACCGATGTCGGGTGAGGCGCTCTCGGGCTATCTCGACGCGTTGCTTGCCAAGCCGGCCGAGCGTTCCGACAAGGCGCGCGAAATGCTGGCGACGCAGCCCATGCTCGCCGAGCATCCCCTCGTCTCTGGCGACCAGCCGGTGTTCATGCCGCACCGGCCACCGCGTCCGGAGAAATCTGAAGGGGGACGTCGCTTCGAGTTCGTGTCCGAGTTCGAGCCCAAGGGGGATCAGCCGCAAGCGATCGCGGAACTCGTCGCCGGCATCAACGCACAGGAGCGTAGCCAGGTACTGCTCGGTGTCACGGGCTCCGGCAAGACGTACACCATGGCGCAGGTGATCGCGAAGACGCAGCGGCCGGCGCTGATCCTGGCACCCAACAAGACGTTAGCCGCCCAGCTGTACGGCGAGTTCAAAAGCTTCTTTCCCGACAACGCGGTGGAGTACTTCGTCTCCTACTACGACTACTATCAGCCGGAAGCATACGTGCCGCGTACCGACACCTACATTGAGAAGGAAAGCTCGATCAACGAACAGATCGACCGCATGCGCCACGCGGCAACACGCTCGCTGTTGGAACGCGACGACGTGATTATCGTGGCGAGCGTGTCGTGCATCTACGGTATCGGCTCGGTGGAGACCTATACTGCGATGACGTTCACGGTGAGCGCCGGCGAAAAACTGTCGCGCCAACAGTTGATTGCCGATTTGGTGGCGTTGCACTACAGGCGCAACGATGCCGCGTTTCAGCGCGGCACGTTCCGGGTGCGAGGGGATACGGTGGAGGTTTTTCCGGCCCATTTGGACGACCGCGCCTGGCGCTTTTCGCTGTTCGGCGATGAGATTGAGACCATCACCGAGTTCGATCCCTTAACGGGGCAGAAGACAGACGAGCTGGCGCTGGTGAAGCTTTATGCCAACTCGCACTACGTCACGCCGAAGCCGACGCTGCAGCAGGCGATCAAGTTGATCAAGGCGGAGCTGAAACAGCGGCTGAACGAGCTGTACGATCGGGGTAAGCTTCTGGAAGCGCAGCGCCTCGAGCAGCGCACCGTGTTCGATATGGAAATGATGGAGGCAACGGGATCGTGCGCCGGCATCGAGAACTATTCGCGTTACCTCACCGGGCGTAAACCCGGCGACCCGCCACCGACGCTGTTTGAATATCTGCCCGACGACGCGCTTGTCTTCGTCGACGAGAGCCACGTGACGGTGCCGCAGATTGGCGGGATGTTCCGCGGCGACTACCGGCGCAAGGCCACGCTGGCCGAATACGGGTTCCGACTGCCGTCGTGCCTGGACAACCGGCCGCTGCGGTTCGAGGAGTGGGACGCAATGCGCCCGCAAACGGGATTCGTCTCGGCGACGCCAGGGGGATGGGAGCTGGATGAGACCGGCGGCACCTTTGTCGAGCAGGTGATCCGGCCGACGGGGCTCACCGATCCGCCGGTGATTATACGCCCAGCCAAATCTCAGGTGGACGATCTGCTGCATGAGGTGCGCGAGGTCGCCAAGGCCGGCTATCGCACGCTGGTGACGACGCTGACCAAGCGCATGGCCGAGGACTTGACCGAGTACATGCACGAAGCCGGCGTGCGCGTGCGTTACATGCATTCCGATATCGAGACGCTGGAACGCATCGAGATCATTCGCGATCTACGTCTTGGCGCGTTTGACGTGCTGATCGGAATCAATCTGCTGCGCGAGGGGCTGGATATCCCTGAGTGCGCGCTGGTCGCCATTCTCGACGCGGACAAGGAAGGCTTCTTGCGCTCGGAGACGTCCCTGATCCAAACGATTGGGCGTGCGGCGCGCAACGTGGACGGGCGCGTGATCCTTTATGCGGACCAGATGACGGGCTCGATGCAGCGCGCCATTGCTGAAACGGAGCGGCGGCGCGAGAAGCAGGTCGCCTACAACGAGGCCAACGGGATTACGCCTGCGAGCGTGAAGAAGAACATCGCCGACGTGATGGCCTCCGTCTACGAGCAGGACCACGTGACGGTCGATAAAGGAATGGCCGACGGGCCACTCGTGGGTCACAATCTGACAGCCGTGCTGGAGGATCTTGAACGGCAGATGCGCGAGGCCGCAGCAGACCTGGAGTTCGAGACCGCGGCGCGTTTGCGTGACGAGATCAAACGTCTGCGCGAAACCGAGCTGGCGGTAGCGGACGATCCCCTGTCGCGGCAGACGGAGGTGGAGGATCGCGCCGGTACGTTTAAGGGCTCGCGTAAATTTGGGAAGAAGGTGGAGCGTCCCAGCGCTGCAAAGAAGAAGGCCAAAGCGGCAGCGCCGCCGACGGCCAGCCGCATCGCGACGGACTATGAGCCGGTGCAGCCAACCTATGCGCAATCAACCTCGCGCGTGCGCAAACCCTCGCTCGACGATATGGGACCCGGCACCGACCGCCCCGTTCCCGCTCATGGAGACCGCCGCAAAGCGGCGCGCGGCCAAGCGGCCGCCGCGGCGAGCCGCGCCATCGCGCCGGAGGCGCGTCTCCCACACGACTCGGAGCCGGCCGGCGGCGTCAGTCGCCGAACAGCAGGCGTGAGCGATATAGACCCGCGCACGAAGGCCGGTGCGTTTGGAGAAAAAGTCAAAGGCCCGCACAAGCCGACACTGGATGAAATGGGCCCGCACGCATCCCTCTCGGTGCCGAGCGGGAAGAAAGCCGCCCCAGAAAAACCGACGCGCACCGTCGACGTTCCGATTGAGACCGAAAAGAAAGGACGGCGCGGACGCCAGCGCAAGACGGGAAGGCCGGGGCGGTGAGACGTAGTGCGGCCCTTTGCCCAAATGGCAAAGCAGTGATGCGCTTGCATCACGTTTGGTCTAGACAGGCCGCTCATTCTTGCGCGATCACCCCCCAAGGAGAAGATGAATGCCAGCTTTCCCGCAAGCAGGGGCCGTGTTGGTCCTCGCGCTTGTTACCGCCCTCAGCGGCACGTTCGCTGTCGCTGTCCCCACCCCAGCTTCGGCTCAGACCGCTGGGAAAACCATGACCACGACATCGGGTTTAAAGATCACGGACAGCAAGGTCGGCACAGGCGCCCAGCCTCAGACCGGTCAGACGTGCGTCATGCACTATACGGGCTGGCTCTACGAAAACGGCGCCAAGGGCGCGAAGTTCGACAGCTCTGTCGATCGCGGGGAGCCATTCGAGTTTAGGATTGGTATGGGCCAGGTCATCGGCGGCTGGGACGAGGGCGTTGCCACGATGAAGGCTGGCGGCAAGCGCACCCTCATTATTCCACCCGAGCTCGGCTATGGCGCGCGCGGCGCTGGCGGCGTCATCCCGCCGAACGCCACGCTGATCTTCGACGTCGAATTGCTCGACGTGAAGGATTAGAACACAGCGGCACGTAAAAGGGGCGCGAGTGGCGCCCCTTGCAAGCCTGGCGCACGCCTGAACCCGTTATTGCGGGCGACATTCCTTTGCGCGAAGGTTTTTGTCGTTTCCAATTTGTCGATTGAGTGCCGACAAAGAACCGAATTCTGAATTCCCCAAGAAAAGAAACAACGCATACTGATGTTGTGTTGCACGTTCGCTTCATCGTTTTTGAATTGCACTCAAATCGCCCCAAACAATCCCAGATTGTCATTAAACCACTTCATTTGGGAGGGGCGCGGCGCTGGAAACTCGAGCTGATCGAGACACACAACCCGCAATGGCGTGATCTATGGCTGGAGCTGACCGACCAAGATCAGTGACCGCCATCGTCCATGCGGAGCATGGCTTCGCCATAACGCCGGGATGACGTTTTGGGGAGGCAATTTTGCGGGCGTTCCCGCGTTCCCTCACACGATCCACAACACGATGACGAGCAAGATTATTCCCACGCCTACAAGCGGGTTCGTCAGGTTGGCCAATGTTCCAGCCGCAAGCGCGGAGTAGGACAAGCCGCCGCGCTCGATCGTCATCAAAGCGCGGGCCCGCGTGTCGATCTCGTCCATAATCGCTTGCGCGTGTGCCAGGCTGCACACGCTGGTGAATTTCTCGGTGACCAAGATATAGCGTGTGCCCTTGAGGGTCTCATCAAGGTTGAAATCGGCATCGCATGGGACATTCGCGAATTGGCGCGCCGTGGCCGCCGAGGGAATCGGTGTGTGGTGCACGATGACGAAGGCCTGATAAAGATCGCCAAATGAGGGGCGGTCCGTGCGTGCGATGTCAGCGGCAATCCGATCGCAGCCACCGCTCCACAGATGGGACTCAGGATCGTCCTCGCACGTCATGCGAACCGCATAGCCGTAGGGCAGATCGGCCCGGCCCTGTTTGTCGCTGATCTCGATCGCAATGTATAAGCCTGCGCCTGCAAGGCAGGCGCCCGCGATGATGCGCCAGTGACGCCTGATAAAGGCCACCACGCTGCTCAAGCCAAAGTCTCTACGCATCAGCGCACGTTCTCACCGCGGCCTGGCATGGGCAAGGTTCTCCGCCGATGCTGCCTGGTGCCACGGTGAACGCAGGGCCGCAAGCAGCTGCGCAAGACGGGAAAGCCGTGGCCACTAAGGCGTATTCGCACCAATGGCCATCGCGATCATAGCCAGTCCGCGGCACAACCTCTATTATACCTGGCACGCAAAAATCGCCTAATACGGGAGGGACATTCACGTCCGCGCACTCGGTCGCAATGCGCTCGAAGCGCTCTATGCGTCTTGGGTCGCGAAGGATCTCGATGCTGTCCTTTCCTGCTTCTCCGACGACGTGGCCGTCATGATTCATGTCCCGAGCGACGTCGTGCCGTGGGGAGGCGAGACGCGCGGCAAGACTGATGTGGAGCTCTGCCTGTGCGAGCTTTTGCGCGAATTCGAATTTCTCGTTTACCGCCCCGTGCTCATCAGCGATGTCGGCAACACCTGCCACGCGCAAGTGCGCTACCATTTCCGCCACATTAGGACGGGGCATGAGATCGAGGGGACCCTGCGCCACATCTGGGAGGCAGACGGGGACAAAATCGTGCGCCTGGACGAGTTCCACGACATCGAACGCCTGTGCGCATTCTTCGCGCTACTAACGACGGCCGACGCCAAGCCATGACAGGCAGATCGGCCGGGAAAGCCAGGCGTTATAACTCGCGCCGCGGGTGCAAGTAGAAGGTGATCATCAACATCGACATGAGAATGCAAGAGAAGATCCCGGCCATGGTTCCGAGCCAGATCCCCGAATATGCGCCCATATAGATAGAGTCATAGTCATCGATGACCTCGTGCGCAGATAGGCTGCCGGCCAGCGATGCGATCACCGCAAACGTGAGGACCACGCCGGGGATTTTGAACGTGTCGGGCCCTGCGCCGGAGACGCCGTGGATCAACGCATTGCGTATGATTCCGGCGACCGCAGTCGCGGCAAAACCGGCGATGATCGCCAGTAAGGCCTTATCAGCGACCACTCCTTCTAACAGACCACCTGCCGCGGCGCCCACGGCCGCGCCAATGAGGATCACGATGATTAGGCTTGCCGACGTCGCACCTTGTGGAAACATTCCCCACCTCCCTCTATTCATTGCTGTCTTGCACGCGTCTAGCGCCAGTCATTCTTAGTACTGAGTTCCGGGGGGCAAGCCCATTGCGGGGGTTTTCCCCCTGCTCGATGGAGGTTTCTGCGCTATTGCAAAGGGTTGACGAGCGGTTCCTCGTCTCGTGCCAGAACTCAGGCGAGACCACCGCACCTTCTCGGCGCGAGATTTCGTGCGCACTTCATCGCCTCGGATGCACAACGACCAGGTTTGTTGGGACTCTCAATGGACGCATGTTCGAAGCCATGAAATTCTGTACAAGGAATGCTTCAACGATCCTTGGGAGGCCAACGATGGAACCGTTTTTTGGCATTCTGATTGGATTGATCGTCGCGATCATCGCGATCCTGATTTTCAGCTTCATCTTCATGTGGATTTGGAACCTGGTGGTTCCGGATGTCTTCGGCCTCAAGCAGGTCACGCTATGGCACGCGCTTGGGATCTTGATCCTCGCCTCAATCCTGTTTGGCGGACACCGTGTCGTGAACGTATACCACCCGGCTCTGCACGACACTGAAGCACCTATGCCGCTTTAGCACCGTATCGTTTCTTAGATTACTGCCCGGTGTGGCAAATGCAGGGTCCGTTCAGCCAACGCGCTCAGCGCCCCGGCCGGGCCTTGTGTTGACGTGGGTGCAAGCAATAGTGCGTGAGGAAAGGTGGCACGTGGCGTGTGGCCTATCTCAGCACTTGCGCAATTCTGCAGACAGCTCGCGGAAATAGACGGAGCGTTCTGGTGACACCTTAACTATCTGCTCGCAGCTCGAACCCGCGACCGCCATTCTGGCCGCGAAGAAGCGCCCGCCGAGCATGACGTCAAAGCCGTCGTTGGTCACGATGCCGCTCACCGTACCGTCGAGCGAATTGATCTTGTCCTCCCAGCGGCCGGTGACCTTCGAACCCTCGACCCACAACAGCGTGGCCGCATCTAACCGGGTCACGCGGCCCTTGCAGCGCAGGTTCTGCTTCATGCCGGCACCATCCTTGGTAAGCCGGTAGGTGACGATGCAATTGAAGCTTTCATCTGGCCCGGAGTTAAGCGTCATGATGCCCTCACCGGTCCAGCGACCGGCAAGACGCCAAAGCGGGTCAGCGTCCGGCATCGCGGCAATGTTGCCTGTGCTGGCGGCCATCAATACAGCACCGCCACACATAAACACTTTGAGAAAACGAGAGGTACGAAGCACAATGTCCTCCACTCCAGCAACTGGTATGCTTAAGCAAGCGCTGGTGCGTTACTCAACAATGCACGGTCGGGATTAATGAACTGTTTACTTTCGCGCTACGCGGAAGAAAAAGCCCGACGTGCATCGTCCCGGTGCCATACACCCCCTCGTGAGTTGCGTATTCTGCTGCGCGATCTGGTCAGCTTCTTGTCCGCAGGCAAAAAAGATGGCACGCAAAGTTGTATAGCTTGTCGAAGCGACGCCACGTCCAGGCGACCGGGCAGACTTGGTTCTGCTATGATTTGATAGAAGGCGGGCGCGGCAGTTGCCAGCGCGTCGGAGCGGAAGGCTGAGGAATGACCGGTATTCCCGATTTCACGAAGATTGCACTCCAAGACGCGGCGCCGGCACAACCGGCCGCGCCGGGAGAAGGCGTCGCATGGGAAGCGCCGGAAGGCATCGCCATCAAGCCGGTGTACACGGGCGCTGATACCGCCGATCTGGACTTTCTGGATACTTGGCCCGGCATCGCGCCCTATCTGCGCGGCCCCTACCCGGCGATGTACGCGCTGCAGCCTTGGACAATCCGCCAATACGCTGGCTTCT
>CAZURR010000080.1:0-10285 GCA_964622715.1 uncultured Hyphomicrobium sp.
TTACGGCCAACACCATGGCGTGTGTGTCCGAGGCGATTGGGATCGCGCTGCCGGGTTCGGCCGGCGCGCCGGCGCCTTACGAGAGCCGCGATTCTTACGCGTTGGAAAGCGGCAAGGCCGTAATGAAGCTGCTTGCGCAAGGCATTCGCCCACGCGACATCGCCACGCGCGAAGCCTTTGAGAACGCGGCGATCGTCGTGGCCGCTACTGGCGGGTCGACCAATGCCGCGCTGCATCTGCCGGCGATGGCAAACGAGGCCGGCATTGAGTTTGATCTATTCGATGTGGCGGAGATATTTAAGCGCACGCCTTACATTGCAGATCTGAAGCCAGGCGGTAAATTTGTGGCCAAGGATGTCTATGACATCGGTGGCATACCGCAAATCCTTAAGGCGCTTCTCGATGGCGGATTGCTGAACGGCGATTGCTTAACGGTCACCGGACGCACATTGCGGCAAAATCTTGAAGGCATTAAATTTAATGACGATCAGAAAGTTGTTTACCCTGTCTCAAATCCTATATCAGCGACGGGGGGCGTGGTGGGTCTGAAAGGCTCGCTGGCGCCAGAAGGCGCGATCGTAAAGGTCGCAGGCATGAAGAATCTCACCTTCAAAGGCCCCGCGCGCATCTTTGATTGCGAGGAGGATGCCTTCCGCGCGGTCGAAGCGCGCGACTACAAAGAAGGTGACGTTATCGTCATCCGTTACGAGGGTCCCAAGGGAGGACCCGGCATGCGCGAGATGCTGTCGACGACGGCCGCGCTCTACGGCCAGGGCATGGGTGACAAGGTTGCACTCATCACCGACGGACGGTTCTCGGGCGGTACACGCGGATTTTGTATCGGTCACGTCGGCCCCGAGGCTGCGGACGGCGGCCCTATCGGTCTCCTCAAGGATGGAGACATCATCAGTATGGATGCGGAGAAGGGCACACTCGATTTGGAGGTCGACGCGGTCGAACTTGAGGCACGTAGGAAAGTTTGGAAGGCCCCGCCAAATGCGTATCAGAGCGGCGCCTTGCGAAAGTACGCCGAGCAGGTAGGTCCCGCGCGCAAGGGCGCGGTCACCCATGCTGGCGCAAAAGTGGAAGTGGTCTGTTATGCAGATATTTAGAAATGTCGTCTCGGCTCTTGTCGCAGGCGTAGTGCTTAGCGCGTCAGTAGCCTATGCGCTCGCGGGCACAACGTATCGTTCACCCCAGGACGCGCTCGATCAAGGCATTGGCGCCTTCAACAGCGGATACTACGAGATCGCTATTCCCGCTCTGCAGTACGCCGCCGATGCGCATCTGTTTCTCGCGCCCTACTATTTGGCGTGCATCTACGCCGACAATAACAGCTCTCACACTGATCACGTCAAAGCCTATGAACTCTATTTGAAAATGGCGGACGAGCACACCGACGTTGATCCCGACGACGAGCAGCATGCGCCTTACGTTGCCAAGGCGATGACGCGCATTGCTGGATACCTTCTCACCGGGCTGCCTGAAGTTGGTCTGAAGGCTGACTCCAGCATTGCCGTAGAATATTTGCGCGAAGCCGCGCAGTTCTTCCGCGACGAGGACGCCCAATTCGAGCTCGCCAAGCTGTATCTACGCGGCGATGGGATTGAGAGCGACGTACCCTATGCCAAGCATTGGTTGTCGGTGCTGAGTCAGAAAGGCCACGCCGGTGCGCAGGCATTCCTCGCCGATCTGTTGTGGCGCGGCAAATACATGGATCGCGATCCGGTGCGCGCGCTGGCGTTGATCTCGGTGTCTGTGGCCAATGCTCCACCTTATGAGCGCGTTTGGATCGAGGATATCTACCAGAACATTTATTGCGGGGCAGGTGATGGTATTCGCAAGCAGGCCACAGGCATCGTTGCGGACTGGCGTACCCGCTACGGGCGCACGCCCGATATGCGTGACCGCTCAGGGCTGGGTCTTTTGCAGGCACAAGTGAAACGTACATGCGGCGATGGAGAACTCGTCCCTTTTGATATGGGTGTGGCCGCTATCAAGCCGCCACCTGTTCCCGTGCGGGTGCCGGGATCGCGCAACTTCACGAAGGGCTCGTCGGGCGTCGGCTTGCGTGAAGTTGGTACCGAGTTCGCCCCTCAGCAGGCGCGCTAGCATTACGGCCGACTAAGGCCTTGCGTCCAGCAGCGTGGCGCGGCCGCCTTTATTCAACCGCCGCAAGTGGCCGTGCAACCGTCTCCAAGGGCTTTCGCTCTGCGGCCACTGCCCAGCGTAGCGCAATCAATCCTGCTATGATCATGAGGGCCGCGCCGATGAGGTAGCCGGCGAATACATGCGCGCGCGATCCCGTTTCGATCAGCGCTCCAAAGAGAGTCGGCCCCACGATGCCACCGACGCCGGTGCCCACCGCGTAGAAGAAGGCAATCGCGAGCGCCCGAATCTCCAGCGGAAACGTCTCGCTGACGGTGAGGTAGGCCGCGCTCGCCGCGGCTGAGGCGACGAAGAAGATGATCATCCAAGCGATTGTCAGGGACTCGGCCGAAAAGACATCCGCTGCGAAGAGATAGCCAGTTCCCGCGAGCAATATGCCAGAGAGAGTATAGGTAAAGCACAGCATTACGCGCCGGCCGATCGTGTCAAACAACCTCCCGAGCAGAACAGGACCAAGAAAATTCCCCAACGCAAATGGCAGAATGTACCAGCCCACATTATCGGCGGGGATGTCATAGAAATCCGTCAGGACGAGCGCGTAGGTGAAAAAGATGGCGTTGTAGAAAAAAGCCTGTGCCGCCATGAGGCTCAAGCCCACCCAAGTGCGCTGGCGCTGCGTTCTAAAAAGTGTTGCGGCGACCTCCCATAGCGGCGTGTGGGTGCGCGAGTGCAGGCGAATCTTGGGAAACGGCCCATCTGAAAGCACGTAGCCGCGCTTAACGAGCTTTGCCTCGATACCGGCCACGATCGCTTCAGCTTCTTTCGCGCGCCCGTGGATGAGCAGCCAACGCGGACTTTCGGGAATCCACATGCGCATGAAGAAGATGACGATGCTTAACAGCGCGCCGATGAGGAAGGCGGCGCGCCAGCCGAGATCGTGACCTAGAACGTCAGGGTCGAGCAGAACAATTGTCGCTGCCGCTCCCATCGCCGCGCCAATCCAAAAGCTGCCGTTGATGACGAGGTCGGTCCAGCCGCGCACTCGGGCTGGCACCAGCTCCTGAATAGTCGAGTTGATGGCGGTGTATTCGCCACCGATGCCAGCACCGGTGAGAAAACGGAACAGAGCGAAGCTCCATATGTTCCAGGAAAACGCTGTTGCCGCGGTGGCGCAGAGATAGACGCTCAGAGTGATGAAGAACAGCTTCTTGCGGCCCCAGCGGTCCGTGAGCCAGCCAAAGAACACCGCGCCGAGGACGGCGCCCGCAAGATAGGCGCTGCTTGCAAGACCGATCTCGGTGTTGCTGAACTGAAGCACAGGGCTTTCCTTCAAAGCCCCGGCAACCGAGCCGGCAAGTGTCACTTCCAGTCCATCTAGGATCCACGTGATACCGAGGGCCGTAACGACGAGCGTATGGAATGGGCCCCAGGGAAGGCGGTCGAGACGCGAGGGCAGATCGGTTTCTACGATCCCGCCGGGCGCGTCCTTAGCGGATTGGTTCAGCTCACCCATCGCGAGTCGAGCCCTCATCAACGCCGGTGCGCGCCATCAGGCAAGCGCACAGGCAGTCTGCTGTTTTCCTATCAAACGCAACGAGTTTGATTTGGAGGCCTAGGACTTTGGCTTCTTCAGTACACACATCGATCGCCTCGCGGCACGCCGCTTCTAGCGGGTAGCCATAGATACCTGTGCTGATGGCGGGAAGGGCGATGGAGGCGCACCCGTGCTCTGCGCCAAGCCGGAGCGCAGAGGCATAAGCTGAGCGCAACAAACGGCGCGCTTCGGCGGGGCTGTAGCTCGCATACACGGGGCCGACCGCATGAATGATGTGCTTGGCTGTTTGGATATCGAAGGCGGGCGTGATTACCGCTGAGCCGGTCGGGCATTGTCCGAGCTCATCGCAGACTTGCGCCAGCTTCTCCACACCGGCCGCGCGAAAGATGGCACCGCACACTCCGCCGCCGGCGCGCAATTCGCTGTTGGCGGCGTTGACGATGGCACTCGCGGGAACCGTCGTGATATCGCCTTCAATAACCTCGATGCTGCCAGATCCAGAGTGCAGCATGGCAAGCTGCTCCGCTCATTTTGCAGACGATCTAAGCACATGGCATCTTAGGCAGATCAAAGGCCGTCGCTAGACGGCCTTATGGTGGTGAGACAGAGGTGCGGACTGAATGAGATTAGCGCTTGCTCAGTCTAATCGACGCCGATGTGCCATTTCCCGCCAGGCTCACGCTCTGACTGCGGCCGCGCACCACGACGCGGATCGAACCCGAAACGTTATATTCGCTGTTGTAGAATGTCCCCCGGTAGCGGCCCTTAGAAAGCCTGTAGACCGTCGCCGTCTGCGAGGCCTTGCCCCCTGATGTGGCGCAGGTTGCACTCAACCTATAGCTGTTCGACGAAGCTTTGCTATAGCGGGCCCTGCAGCGCGCCTTCTCTCGCTTGCCGGAGGCGAGCGAGACCCAGCCGCCTCCGCTCCACGAGCCCGTAAGGCCGGGTTCAGCTTTGCTGGGACTGGCAAGACCCGCAACGCCGATGGCAACGAGTGGTATGAGAGCCGTTCTGCGTGCCACCTTCCACCGATACGCCGAGGTGGCTTGGTTCATCGAGGAATAGGGTTTTTGCGGATCTTGTCTGGACATGGCAGGACCTTTTGTAGTGGCCAAGGGTCTCAAGAAGCACATTATACTGATTATTCTGATCTGCGCACTACGTCCGCGCACAATTTGACTGGCTCCCGTTGTGACAATAAAGCGTCAAGCTTAATGACGCCCCCAGTTGATCGGCCAAACCGCGCGGCAACACTAACGTCCCGCTAAGACAGGCCGGCAACGGCGTAACCAAAATCAAAATTTACCACGCTTTAGTGACGAGCACGTCGACTGGCGGGTCGCTGAGTAGGTGGCCCGCGACGGTGCCGATAAGGGCTTGTCGCAATCCGGATCGCCCGTGCGAGCCAATGGCCAGAAAGTCTGGCCTTAAACGTGCGACTTGGTCGCGAATGACGCCGAGGACGTCGCCATCCTCGACATGGAATATAACTTTCAATCCCCCTTTGCCGAGCCTTTGCGCATGGGCACGGATGTCCTTCTCAAGAGCTTCCTTGAAGTGTCGTTCTTGTTCCTGGCGGATTTGCTCTTGGGACTCTGGGCCCAAGAGCCCCTTGAAGGGGACGTGGACAGTGTGGAGCAAATGAAATTCGGCATCTGGTGCAATCGCGGCGGCGTACTCGAGTGCGCGCCTAGACGCGGGCGAATTGTCGGTTGCAACAAGAACCCGCTCATAGTCGTGCGCAATCGGGTCCTTGACGAGCAATACGGGCAAATTGCCGATTCGAATAATGCGCTCTGCTGTCGTCCCGCGAAAGAGCTCATAAGTGGTGTGGCGCGTGATGCCGAGCACGATCAGTTCAGCACCGGTCTCCAGACTACGACGAAGGATCTCATCATGGTCGTAGCCGCGGATAATTGCGATTTCAGGTTTTACATTGGCGGCCGAGGGCAGCGATGCAAGAAGCTGCTCTATGGTTGTCCGGGCGCTCGCCTCGTATTGTTCGGCGATGCTCACGGGCACTGTGTCACTGGCAACGTGGATGACCTCAAGCGCGGCGCCTAGCTGATGGGCAAGCGCCAAAGCGCGCTGCAATGCGCGGTCGGACCGGGCGGAGAGATCGGTCGCTACGAGCAGCTTTTTCATGATGTTGCGTTCCACTCCTTACAGCGTGGTTCTCAGGCAGGTACCAGCTAATGCGCCGGGTTGCGCTTTCGGCGCCTTGATGCGCATCAAGGCTGCCAAAATGGACGACGATACCTTCGGCGCGCAACTAGCCTTGGATTGAGCAGAGTGGATTCGATGGCGCCTGAAGCCCAGCTGAAGCGGCGACTGACAATCTGGCTGGTCATTTTTTATGGCTTGGGCACCACGATCGGAGCAGGCATCTACGCATTGCTCGGTCAGATCGCTGGCGTGGCCGGCTATCAAGCCCCGTGGTCGTTCTTGGCAGCGGCCTGCCTGGTCGCATTCACGGTAGCCTCTTACGCGGAGATGTCGCGCCGCTATCCCCGCGCGGCGGGAGCAGCCCTGTATGTGCGCGAAGGGCTCGGCTCAGTTCGGCTATCGACCCTCGTCGGGCTGTTCGTTGCGCTTGCCGGTTTGACGTCGGCGTCGGCACTGGTCAATGCTTTCGTTGGTTATCTGCAACAAGTCATCTCCATCGATGCCACGATAGCGATCATTCTGACGGTGTTGGTGTTGGGTGGCATCACCGCGATTGGCATCACTGAATCCATTGCCGTGGCGAGCGTCGTTACCGCGATCGAAATATTTGGCCTCTTGCTCGTTGTCGGCGTGAATTACGAAAGTTTCGGCGAACTCCCTGCACACATCGAGACACTCGCGCCGCCGACGGACCTTCGTGGCTGGGGCCTGGTTCTTTCAGGGGCAATGTTGGCTTTCTATGCGTTCCTCGGATTCGAGGACATGGTGGTCATTGCCGAGGAAGTGCAAGACGTTAAGCGCAACTTGCCGATTGCTATTTTTGCCACGTTGGCGATCACGACCGTGCTCTATTTGCTCATCGTGACCGTGGCTGTTCTGGCCATGCGTCCCGAGGAACTGGCAGCAAGCGAGGCGCCCTTAGCAGCTCTCTATCAGAAGGGAGCCGGCATGCCCCCAACGCTCATTAACGCCATTGCGGCCTTGGCGATCATCAACGGTGTGCTGATCCAGTTGATCATGGCGTCTCGCCTGCTCTACGGCTTGGCCTCCACACAGCAAATCCCGAAGTTTTTTGCCTATGTCAATCCGCGGACTCACACGCCACTGGTGACGACCGCCATAGTGACGGTGGTCACCCTTCTTTTGAGTTTGCCGGGGACTTTAAAGGGGCTAGCCGAGGCCACATCCGCCATCATGTTGCTGGTATTTGCGCTGGTGAACCTCGCCGCTTGGCGTGTGAAACGCCTTATGCCGGCCGAGGAAGGTCTATCAACTTTCCCCA
This sequence comes from uncultured Hyphomicrobium sp., assembly GCA_964622715.1. Taxonomy (GTDB): domain Bacteria; phylum Pseudomonadota; class Alphaproteobacteria; order Rhizobiales; family Hyphomicrobiaceae; genus Hyphomicrobium_A. The sequence continues at coordinate 7,113 of CAZURR010000080.1, forward strand.
TGTGGGTTCCTCTCGCGGGCTTTGTTATTTCGATGATGTTCTTGGGCAGCCGACTGTGGCCCTGACGACGCCGTTAGAGATCGAGTTCGACCCAGACGGGGACATGGTCAGAGGGCTTCTCCCAACCTCGCGTGAAACGATCGATGCCTGCTGAAACAAGCCTGTCGGCCGCCTGCGGAGAGAGCAGCAGGTGATCAATGCGAATGCCGTTATCTTTCTGAAAGGCGCCCGCCTGATAGTCCCAAAACGTGTAGACGCCGGGATCTGGATGACATTGCCGCACCGCATCCGTGAAACCTTCGTTTAAGAGAGCGCGAAACGAAGAGCGGCTTTCCGGTTGAAACAAGGCGTCCCCGGTCCACACTTCAGGCCGCTTGGCGTCGGTGGGTTCGGGGATGACATTGTAATCGCCAGCAAGCACGAGCGGCATCTCATCGGCCAGCAACGATTTGGCATGTTTGGCGAGCCGCTGCATCCAAGCAAGTTTGTAAGCAAACTTTTCCGTGCCGATTGGATTGCCGTTCGGCAAATAGATCGACGCGACCTTCAACGCGCCGCTAGGCACCGAGACAATCGCCTCGACAAAGCGGGCCTGCTCGTCGCTATCATCGCCGGGGAGGCGCAGCGTCACCTCGTCAAAGGGCTGTTTTGATAGGATAGCGACGCCGTTGAAGCCCTTCTGACCATGCGTTGCGACGTTGTAGCCGAGATCCTCGAACGCAGCCGTCGGAAAGTTCTCGTCGACGCTCTTGATCTCCTGCAGGCAGATGACGTCCGGGATTTCCTGGCGCAGGTAGGTGAGCGCGGACTCCAGCCGGGCCTTGACGCCGTTGATGTTCCACGTTGTGATTTTCATGCGCATCCATCTCGGCCGCATTGCCGTGCGTGCTCAGGGGTATTCGAGAATCGCAACGCTGGCCAGTATGCCGTCATGCGTAGGGCGTTAGATGGAGAAGCTGGTGCCGCAGCCGCACGATTGCGTCGCCTTCGGATTATTGACGCGGAAGCATGCACCGATCAGATCGTCGACGAAATCGATCTCAGAGCCGGCCAGGAATCCCAAAGACACCGAATCGATAACTACCTTCGCGCCCCCGCGCTCAAGCACGATGTCGTCGGGCTCTGACTGCGCAACGAGGTCGAATTTGTACTGAAAGCCTGAGCAGCCGCCGCCCTCCACACTCACGCGAAGCAGGCGTGCCTGGTCCTCGTTGGCAACGATTTCGGTGATGCGCTTTGCAGCGCGCTCGGTGAGGTTAACGGATTCGCTCATAATATCTGTTCATTCAGGTTCTGGGCGCCGCCGGGGTTGCGGGGTGCCGGGCTCTCACCCTAGGAAGATAAGCGCACGTTGGCCCATGTCAAAGCCCATCGAGGCGGAACAATAAGGCGGTGAGTTCGTTGAACTCGGTGGCAGGCAGCAAGAAGAGCTTGGAAAACGGCGATTACGGCGAGAGCCTCGCTGCGGGCGCACGCTCCCCTGCGCCATATGCGGCAAGCGCAGTTCCCAGCCGTGGACGCGAGCACGCAGAACCCGAATGCCCATCACGCAGCGCATTCCAGCGTGACCGCGACCGCGTCTTGCATTCAACCGCTTTTCGCCGCCTGACCCACAAAACGCAGGTGTTCGTTTTTCATGAGGGCGACCATTATCGAACGCGGCTGACGCACAGCCTCGAGGTGGCGCAGATCGCGCGCACGGTCGCCCGGCAACTGCGTTTTGACGAAGACCTCGCTGAGGCGATCGCGCTGGCCCACGATCTTGGTCACTCACCGTTTGGGCACGCAGGCGAGCGGGCGCTCGATGAAGTCATGGGATCCTTCGGGGGCTTTGACCACAACGCTCAAAGCTTGCGCTTAGTGACGGCATTGGAGCGCAAATATGCTGGTTTCGATGGCATCAATCTCACTTGGGAAGTGCTCGAAGGCATCGCCAAACATAACGGGCCCGTGCCCCCCGGCAAAGCCATCGAGAAAGCCACGCGCCGCCTGGAGCAATGGCAAAGCCTCGACCTTGGTTCGTGGGCCTCGGCGGAGGCGCAAGTCGCCGCGCTGGCCGACGACGTAGCCTACGTAACGCACGACATCGACGATGGCCTTCGCGCTAAACTCATCGAGTTAAGCGATCTTGAAGATCAACCGCTCGCAGGACCGGCGGTGGCGTATGCACTGAGCTTGGATGGCGATGCCGACGATGGGCGGCGATTCTATGAGGTCACGCGGCGCATGATAACCGTGATGGTGAGCGACCTCGTCAATGAGTCGCGCGCACGTCTCAGGTTGCTCAACCCCGCTTCGCCAGAAGATATTCGCCGCGCGCCGGGCCCCGCCGTGGCGTTTTCCGACGCCATGTCGCGCGATGTTGCGCACCTCAAGGCGTTTCTTTTCGACCGCGTTTATCGCCACGATCGTGTCATGCGTGTCATGAAGGATGCTGAGGAGATCGTGCGGGATCTCTTCGCCCGTTACCTTGCCGAGCCCAATACTATGCAAGAGGCCTGGCGGGCGGCCGCGGCAGGTCTCAGCGAGCGCCATCGTGCTCGTCTGATCGCTGATTTTGTTGCGGGAATGACAGATCGCTATGCCATCGACGAGCACCGCCGCCTGTTTGACGCCACCCCTGATTTGCGTTAGGCGGGCCGCGTTTCCCCTTGCACTGCCTCCTGGCCTTCATCGGGCGGCAGGTTCACCCATCGGCCAGGATTAGACCCCATGAACGTGTTCGCGCACGTGGAGGATCGCGTTGCCGCAGCGCTCGAGGCCCTAAAGCGTGACGGCGCACTTCCCGCGGACCTTGTCGTGCCGGCGGTTGAGGTCGATACCCCGCGCGATAGCGCCCATGGAGATCTTTCGACCAACGCGGCGTTGGTGCTTGCCAAAGCTGCGCGCATGAAGCCGCGCGACATTGCCGAGCGCTTGAAGGAGAAACTTTCAGGCGATCCTGACGTCGCGCAAATAGAGGTTGCTGGTCCCGGCTTTTTGAACCTCACGTTCGCCCCCAGTTTTTGGCAGGGACTTGTCCGCACGATCCTTGAAGAGGGCGCAGATTATGGACGTACGGCTATCGGTAACGGCGAGACTATCAATATGGAGTACGTGTCCGCCAATCCGACTGGTCCCATGCATGTCGGCCACTGCCGCGGGGCCGTATTCGGCGACGCGCTAAGCAATAT
>CAZURR010000081.1:0-10228 GCA_964622715.1 uncultured Hyphomicrobium sp.
TGATTATGGTGTTGGGATTATTGCCTCTGACGACAAGACCATCAGAGCCTGCGTCATCGATCATCGAATTTGAGATCGTAACGTGGTTAGAACCAAACCGGTCGGCAAAGCCAATGTTTATGCCACCGTAGGCACTATTCGTGATGATCGTGTCGGTGATGGCGATCTCATTGTTGGCATAGGCAAGAATGCCATCCTGCTGAGAATCGGCAATCGTCGTATCAGCGATCGTGACCGTATTGCCGCGATCCCTGCCCTCGCGAATCACGGTACCGACTATGGTAATCCCGGCGGCAGGGCCGTGATGAGCCACGTCCATTATCATCGCATTGGATATGGTGACAGTATTATCATACCAGATCCCGATGCCGCTGATACCAGCGCGCTCTATTCGTACATTCGAGATGTCAACCTGATTACTGCCATTCTCGCCCCTGATTTGGATCCCGTCGGCATTCGAATCGGTGATTGCGACGTCGCTGATCGTGATGGCGGTATTATTATCCCGGATGTAGATGCCGGCATCACGGCTCCCAATAGTGTTGATAACGACATCCATGACTCGGACATCATCATTGTTACTGACAAGCTCGATGGCATTATCGCTGACGTCGGAGATGTAATTGTTGAAGATCCAAACGTGGGAATTGTTATTGCCGAGATGGATGCCATCGGCTGGTTTGTTATATTGGACGCCCGTGTCGTGAATCCGGTTCTGATCGATGGCGATATTCCATTTGCCATTGCCCACGTTGATGCCGTGTCCGCCAAGACCGTCACCATCAATGTCAAGACCGGCGATATGCGTGCGGTCGCCGGTGAGTGCGATGACATCGCTGTCGTCGGTCGAGTGAGCGAACGCCTCCGCGCCCGGCGCGGTGAAGTTGGCGACCGTGCCTGACCGCACACCATAGACGGGAATGGTGGAGCCGCCGCCTTGTACGGTCTGATGGTCGTGAATGGTATTATTGTTCTCGTCTCCGGTCTCGACCGCGCCGTTGACGATGCAGCGTGTTGGCGCCCTGGGCCGCAGACGTGCCCGAAAGGTCGCCTCCGCCTTCGACATAGGCGACCTTCTCGAACACCACGTCCGTGTGCTCATCGGCGACGAGTCCCGGACCGCTGCGCGTGGTGAAGATGTCCGCGCGCTCAAGCCCGTCCAGCATGCGCCGCTCTTGGCGGGTGAGGGGTTGGGATGGCCCCAAGGCGAGGCTCTTGGAGTCCGGGGATGCGGCCGCCAAGGATCTGCTGCCACTGCCGAAGGGAATGCGGAACCGCGCGCCCGCTTGGTGGCGATCGCCGCGCACATCGTCGTAGCTATATTCGTACTCCGCCGTCAGGCGCGAACCCACGAGCGAGGGTATGACATCGTAAAGGCGCAGCTCAACGCGCGCCTTGGGTCCGGCAATCTCCTCCAGCGCCCAGCTGTCATCGAAGTAGAACCCGCCGCCGTAAAGGCGCAGCTCCGTGTTGCTGGGATTAAGCCCGGCCATCTCTAAAGGCACGCGCACGCCCACCTCGCCGTCAAACCCCCAAAGGGGGACTTCGGCGCTGCCGGTCATGAAGATCTGATCGTCCTGCAGCACAAGTTGGGCCGTGGAAGGCGCGGATTGCGGATGTGTGAAGGGCGTATAGGCATTGAAGCGCAGGTCATAGTCAGGATGCAGCATCTCGACGCCGGCGGTGAAGCGCCAGAAGCGGTTGCCCTCGTCGGTGCGGCGCACTTCAGGCCCCGCCCACACGCCAAAGTTCCAAGCGTTGGAAAACATCTGGCGGTAACCGAGCGCGATGGCGCCGTCCTGCATGTCATTTGCGAACAGCTCGCCTTCCACATCGAGGAACAGCAGCGAGTAGGCGGACTGGGCAATGGGAAAGAACAGTTCGACTTCCAACTCGCCGTCATATTCGGAATCGTAGAACCCGCCGACCTCGGCCCAGGCCCACCACTTCTTATGATCGAGATCGGATTTGCTTGCGGCGCTGGCATCAACGGGAAGGAGCGCTAAGCACGCCATCGCGGCGCTTAAGGCCAAAGCCTTGGCGCCTGTGGTCCAGTTGCGCTCTCGTGTGGGCGCTGAATAATTAGATCCAACACGATCGTTCATCGCCATAACGTATTCCGCCGCAAAGTCTGGTCGCTCTCGCGTGCAATTGGGCACAGCAATTCACGCTGATGGCCCCATTCAGACGCAAACAGACACATACGCTCGCTCACTATCGAAAGCTTCGACAAAGCAATCGATGCAAGCATCGCCATAGAGCGACTACGGCTCTTTGGCGATTCACCGACTTATAGTCGAGGAGCACTCGGACGCGCCCCTCTCAAATGGAGGGGTTTTGAATGCTATTTGGGATTGTTTGGGGTGACTTGAGTGCAATTCAAAACCGATGACGCAAACGTGCAACACAAATTCAGAGTACGCCCCTTTGTTGCAATGTAATTCAGTTTGCGTTGTTTTTTGAATGGGTTCTATTTTGAATGCGAAAAGACGGCGAGAGTTTCTCTGAATAGAGAAGCCATAAAGCCAGGATAACGTGGAAGGGCCCCGCGCTAGGCGGCAACAGCCTCCTTGGGTGTGCGAGCCGTTGTGTATCCCGCATAGTGCAAGACCATGAAGGTGAGCGCCGGCAGGAAGGTCAGCGTCACGATGGCCGAACCCAGAATGCCAAAGAGCACGATCACGCCCACGCCGCGGTAAAGCTCTGTGCCTGCGCCCGGAATGAAGACGAGGGGGGCAAGGCCACAGATCGTCGTAATAGTGGACATGATGATCGGCCGCAGCCGCGCTGCGACGGCCTCGGTTACGGCGGCGTGTGCACCAAGCCCCATGTGGCGCACGTTGTAGACCGCGCGATCGACGATGAGGATGGGATTGTTCACCACGGTGCCCATCAGGATCAGAAAGCCCAGCATCGAAATCATGTCGAAGGGTTGTTGGATTGCCTTGAGCCCGGCTGCCGGCAACATCCCCCCTGCCACATTCAACAGATGCAATCCAACGATCCCGCTGGCCACGCCGAGCGGGATCGTTGTCATGATGAGAATGGGGTAGCCCCAGTGACTAAAGACGGCAACGAGCAAGAGGTAAATAATGATGATGGCCACGACGTAGTTGCCGGCTAGCGCGTTTCTAGTCGCCTCAAGCTGATCGCTGGCGCCCGAGATCCCCATGGTGACGCCCTGTGGAACCTGACCGCTTTCATTGAGGTAGCCCACGATTTTTTCGCGCACCATCTCTACGCCGGTCTCAAGCGCGATGGCAGGTGGCGGGATGATGTTGAGTGTGACGGTTCGCTTGGCGTTGATGCGCCGAATGGTGCTGGTGTCGACGGTCTCCTTAACTTCAGCCAGCGTCGAGAGCGGCACCATCGTCCCTTGCGGAGAGTACACGGGCAGCTGCCCGACGGAGTCGAGCGCGGTGTCAAAGCGCTCGCCGCTATAAAAGAAGATGTCGATCTTTTCGTCGTTGAGATAAAAGTAGCCGGCAAAGGCACCATCGGTGAGCGCTGCAACCGTAAAGCCGAGCTCTTGGGCTGACATACCAAGCTCGGCGGCGCGGTCCCAATCGGGGCGTATTTCGATGAGCGGCTGGGAAAGCGTCAGCGTCGGCGGGTCGGGCTTGATGCGCGGATTATCGAAGACTTCGCCGGCGCGCGCATAAGCGGCCGTGGCAACGGCATAGATGTCCTCTAACCGCGGACCTGAAATGTCCAGACTTACGCTGCGGGTGCCCGCATCGTTGCTGGTGATGATCGACCCGCGCGTGGCAAACGCCTTCATGCCCGGGAACCTTTGATATTTTTCCGTAAGAACTGCCATCAGCGCGTCGATGTCATCTGGATCGATCGTTTCAGAAATGATGCGCAAGCCTTCCGGCTCGACTCTCATAAAGAGATACTTAAGAGCGGGGACAGTCGTCTCGCCGCGCTTGAAACGCGCAGGGTCGTCGTTCACGAAGGGGAGGAGTTCATCTTGAAGCTCCTTGCCGATCCTGCGCATGGTCACAAGGTTGTAACCGGGCGGCGCATTCATTCTGGCAAACACTTTCGGTTCTTCGCCTTCGGGAAGATACTCGGCGGGCGGGGTGAGGTAGACAATGACGGCAGCGCTCGCCCCTGCAACGGCAACGATGCAGGAAATCGATCGCAATGAACTCCCCAAGAGCCACTTGACGGCGCCGACAACCAGCCCGCTGTCCTTGCTTGGCAGCTTCGCCCCCCTCTTGCCGCTATTAAAGTCAATGCGCGCGCACGCCGTTGGGACGACGGTGATGGCGACGATCATCGACGCCAGGATGGAAGCAGAGACTGCGATGGCAATATCGGAGTAGAGCTGGCCGGCTTCCTCTTGAATGAAGACGATGGGAACGAAGACCAGCACCGTCGTCAACGTCGAGGCAACGACGGCGGGCCATACTTTGCGCACGCCTTCCAATGCCGCGCGGAAGCGATCGAGCCCGCGCCGGCGCTCCAGATCGATGCTTTCCAAGACGACGATGGAGTTGTCAAGCGTCATGCCGATGGCAAACGCAACGCCGGCCAGCGAAATTACGTTTATGGTGCGCCCCATTAGGAACAGGCCAATGAAGGCCGCAATGGTGCAGATGGGGATGCCGACGACGCCGACGAGCGTTGCTCTGAACGTTCGCAAGAACAGGAACATCACGAATGTCGCGAGCGCCGCGCCAATCAGAAGATTGGTCCAAACGTTGCGGATAGAGGCTTCAACATACACCACGTCGTCCGCGGTCAGTTTCATCTCCATGCCTGCTGGCTTCAACACATCGCGGTTGATCTCCGCGACCTCCACCAGCACATCTTTCTTGATATCAATGACGTTGGAGCCGGCTTCGCGACGAATTCCCAAAAAGATGACAGACTGGCCGTTGACGTAAGCGTTGCGCCGGATCTCGAAATGATTGAGGCGCACATCGGCCACATCACGCAGCTTAATGATGGTGTCTCCGCGTCGCGCAACAATCAGGTCTTCGAGACCTTCGATGTCATCGAAGCGCCCAATGGTGCGCAACAGATAGCGGCGTTTTCCGCTTTCTATCTCGCCGCCCGAAGTATCGCGGTTGCGACCGGCAAGGGCGCGGCGCAAGTCCATGATTGTCAGGCTGCGCTCGGCAAGTGCGGAAGCATTTATCAGGACCTGAATTTGCTTCTCGGCCCCGCCGCCAACCCAAACCCGTGAGACGTCCTTCACGCTCTCCAGGCGTGTGCGGACATTGTCGTCGATAAAATCGCGCATCATGTCCATGTCGAGCTGGCGGGGGTTGCCCTCCAGCGGAGCTACGCGGAAATACATGAAAGAGTTGGCGCTGAATGAGCTAGCGAAAATACGCGGCTGGTCGACGTTTTCAGGGTAGGAGGGAACCTGGCTCAGCGCATTGTTGATGCGAATGAGGGTCTCGTTGAGATCGATATTGTAGGGAAACTCAAGCTCGATTTCGGCGCTGCCGCTCGATGCGCGCGAGACGATGCGCTCCAGGCTCGGAATGGATCGCAGGTACTCTTCCTGCTCAATAACAATTTCTTTTTCGATGTCTTGAGGCGTTGCCCCCGACCAGCGGGTCGACACTGTAATGGTGCGGACTTCCAGATCGGGAATCATTTGCACGGGGATGCGCATTGCTGCGACGATCCCCAAAACGCAGAGAATGAGCGCAGCGACGACCGTCAAGGTGCCGCGCTTGATCAATGCCTCAAACACGAACCCTGCCTTTTCCTATGCATTCAAAGTTCAACTCGCCAGCCGGACCACTTGTCCCTCACGCAAGGACTCGTTGCCGCGAACGACCACGCGCTCGCCTTCCTTCAAACCGGAGCGGATTTGCACAACGCCACCGAACGACAGACCAATCGTGACCCTTCGCTCGTTGACGTGGTTTTCCTTGCCGTTGCTTTCTAGAACCCAAACCGTGATGCGGCCATCAGGATAGCGCACGAGCGCGTCGCGGCTGACAACAATGCCACGCTGGCCCGTGGCGAGCCGCACCGAGACGCGGGCCGACATTCCTGGCGTGATGGCAACGTTTTCACGGGTGGGCAGAAGGCGCAACGTGAATGTGCGCACGTTTGGATCGCTGACGGGAATAAGCGCGCCGATCTTGGCAGGTAAAACGGCATCAGGTAGCGCATCAAATCGTAGCGTGATCTCCGCCCCCGTCTGTAGCTGCGGAAAATACTGCTGCGGTACAGGGACATCGACGCGCAGGCCTTGCATCGCAACGAGCTCGAACACGGTGGTGCCGGGCACCACCCATTCACCCACCTCAGCCATCCTCTGCGAGATGACGCCTGAAAAGGGCGCTCTAACCAAGTGGCGATCGAGGCGCTCGACGGTCGCGGCTTGTTGCGCCTTGCGGCGCTCGACCGTCGCGGCGTCGATCTGCATTTCGTTCTTGAGTGTATCGACCGTGTTCTGTGGCCCGTACTCTCGCTTCGCCAAGTTCTCGGCTATCCTCATGCGCCGCTGTGAATCAGCAAGCTCTGCCTCGGCCTGCCGTTCTTCCGCTTCAGCCTGCTTGAGCGCCATCTCCTCCAGCTTGGGATCAAGTTGGAGCAGCAGGTCGCCGGCCTCGACGTTCGCGCCGCTGTCGAAGTGAACCGCCTCGACGAGCCCGGGCACAGACGCAGAGATTTGTGAAACGCGCGGGGAGGTGACGGTGCCTGAGAGCTCCAGCCGATTGATAAGCGGCTCTGTGCGCACGACCTCTACCGCAACGGGTGTGGCTTTTTGCGCGTGCGCCGGCAAAATGGCGCCGCCCCACAGAAGCGCTCCAAGTAGCAGGCAGCCGCTCTTGGAGGCGTTCTTTGGCCAAGAATAGGCTGTGGGTCTTACGACCGGGATCATTGCATCAACTCTTCCGCGCGAACTCTCTATTACACAGGAATATTTTCATGCTGCGCCCAGAAACAATAGTTTGGCCACAAAATATCTAGGTCAATCAGAAAGTCGACCGGAATTGAGGCGTCCAGCGGGCAACGATTTCAAGGTTATTACAATTCGTTAAGGCTGGCTGTGTGGCGCAGAGTGTACTGGCCGGGGCTTAACGTTGTGTGGCCCCGTTAAGGAAGGCGCCGGCCTGGTGCGCGGTGCTTAGATGATTGCGCGCCGCACACGCGCGGTGATCCACTCGCTGATGATAACAGTTCCAAGGATCATCAGAAGGATGACGGTGACGTGCGGCCAGGCGAGTATGTTGAGAGAGGCCTCTAGGGCCAAGCCGAGGCCGCCGGCCCCCACGAGGCCAAGCACCGTCGATTCCCGGATGTTGATGTCCCAACGGAAAACCGAGACGGTCGCGAAGGCCGGCAGGATCTGGGGAATGATCCCGTAGCTCATAACCTGCGCCGGTGGGGCTCCGCTGGCGCGCACGGCTTCGACCTGTGTCTCGTCGATCTCCTCGATCGCTTCGTAGAGAAGCTTGCCGATGAAGCCGATCGATCGCAGCGCAATGGCGATGATGCCTGCAAAAACACCCGGGCCAAACACGGCCACCATCAGCAGCCCCCAGATGAGAGCATTGATCGAACGCGACGCGACGATAATGAACAATGCGACGGGGCGTACCAGCAGCACGCTCGGAGTGGTGTTGCGAGCTGCCAAAAAAGCGAGAGGGGTGCCGATCACAATCGCGATGAGTGTCCCAAGCGTCGCGATGTTGATTGTGTCCCACAACGGTAGCCAAAGCTGGTTGGCATAGTCCCATCGCGGCGGAATCATGCGTCCAAAGATATCGGCCGCCTGACGCGGTGCGTCACTGACGAAGGACCAAATGGTGTTGGCCGTCATCACGCGCCAGCAAAAGACCGTCAGTGCGACGAGGGCAAGCCAGCCGAGCCAGCGCACTATGCGATCCGTGCTCGTTGCCGGTTGCCAGCCTACTGGCCGGCCGTCCGCTCCCGTACTTACCGGCATGTCAGGCAAACCTCTTGCGGATGGCGCCGGACGTGTATTCACACGCTAAGACGATCGCGATGATGATCAAAAGGATCGCAGCGGCGCTGTCGAATTCATAGCGATTGAGAGCGGTGGTGAGCGTTGCCCCGATGCCGCCTGCGCCAACGATCCCGATGACGGACGATTCGCGGAAGTTGATGTCGACCTTATAGGCCGTAAGCCCGACGAGGCGGGGGATCACCTGGCTTGCGACCGCAAAATCGATCACCTGCGAGAAACCAGCACCAGTTGCGCGAATGGCCTCGACCTGTGCGGGATCGATCTCCTCGATATCGTCAGCGAGCAGTTTGGACAGAAAGCCAATCGTAGACAGCGAGAGGGTCAAGAACCCTGCAAACGGTCCAAAGCCGAACATGGCAACGAAGAAAATTGCCACGATAATTTCGTGCAGCGCCCGAGACACAGCGATAACACCGCGGCAGATGCCATAGAGCCACCATGGGGCGAGGTTGCGGGCGGCCCCGAGGCCAAACGGGATGGCCAACGCTACGCCGGCGACAGTTGCAGTGACTGTCATCGTCAGGCTTTCGATCATGCCTTGTTGGATGTCGCTCCAACGCTCGGTGAAGTTCGGCGTCAGAAATCCCCCAAACAACCTGGCCGCGCGCGGCAGGCCATCAAAGACGCGCGCCCAGTTCACTTCGATCGATGCGAACGCCACAACGAGATAACCGACGATGCCGAGTACCACCGCCCATCGGGCCCAAGCGGACTCGATCAGTCGCGGCGGTTTCCAGCGGCGCGCGAGGCTCTGAGTGGTCGATGCACTTTGCGTTGCGTTGGTCATGGATATTGCGCGGCGACCGCGAGGTCGGACGGCAGGTGAGCGCCATGGGAGTCGAAATCGCCGTCGTCGTCCTTTGCCGCGCTCAATGTCCAATCCTCCTCGCCGTAGATCCGTGTCAGAACTTCCGGCGTGAGACCGTCAGCCGGCCCGTCATAGACAATCTCACCGTCTCTTAGTCCGACGATGCGGGGAAGAAACATTTGTGCGAGGGCAACGTCGTGAATGTTCACGATCGCTGCAAGACGGTGCTCGCTGCACAGTTTGGTCAAGAGCCGCATCACCTGGCGTGACGTCTTTGGATCGAGACTGGCCGTCGGCTCGTCTATCAGGAGCAGCTCTGGCTCTTGGGCCAAGGCCCGGGCGATCCCGACCCTCTGGCGTTGACCACCTGAAAGAGCATCGGCGCGCTTGTCGGTTTGGTCGATGAGGTCGACCCTTTCGAGAAGCGCGAATGCGCGCTCGATGTCGACGTGGGGAAAGCGGCGAAACCAGCTGGTCCAAAATCCAGTGTAACCGAGCCGACCGGAGAGCACATTCTCCATCACAGTCAAACGTTCGATGAGTGCATATTCCTGGAAGATCATGCCGATCCGCCTACGGGCGTGCCGCAAAGCACGCCCGCCGAGCCTCGTAACTTCGGCGTCACCCAAGAAAACGCGTCCCGATGTCGGCTCAACGAGACGGTTGACGCAGCGAATGAGAGTAGACTTTCCCGCACCAGACGGGCCAATCAGGCCGATGATCTCGCCGGACGCAACGTTCAGCGACACGCCACGCAAGGCAGCATCACCTGCTTTGTAGCGCTTGTGCAGCTGCTCGATGCGCAACATGCCAGGCTCCCAATTGCGTCACCTGCACTCGTAGCTGACGCCCATCGCCTTGTCGACGTCACGTACCACCGCCCAGTGTTTCTTGTAGGTGATTGGAATGAAGGTCTCCTGAGGAGGCTGGGTCTTGGAAAATTCCTTCAGGAGCTCGCTGCCTTCCCAATTGAACGAGAAGAAGGCCTTACGGATTTTGTCGGCAAGTTCTGGTTTGAGATTGTAAACGAGACCGTAGCCCGACGTCGGGAAGGTTTGCGATTTATAGAGGACCTTGAGCTGCTCCGGCTTGACCACGCCGCGCGAGATCATGCGCTGCTTGACCGAGTTAGCAACGGCGGCTGCCGGATAGTCCTTGTTGGCTACGCCGAGAATTGAGTTGTCATGCTTGCCCGAGAACACAGGCTCGTAGTCCTTATTGGGCTTGAGTTGGAACTTGTCGCGCAGGATGGCTGATGGTGCCTTGTAGCCAGAGTTCGAGGTCTGCGACGTGAAGGCCATCTTCTTTCCTTTGATGTCCTCCACCTTTTCCAAGCCCGAACCGGGGTAGGTGATGATCTCCATCTCGTAGCCGAAGGCGCCGTTCTTATCAGCCATCATGGCGAAGGGTACGAAACCAGCGCAGTTGACCGCGAGCGGGTTGGAGCCGGT
>CAZURR010000082.1:0-10043 GCA_964622715.1 uncultured Hyphomicrobium sp.
TGTCACAACCGAAGCGTCGGTTGCCGAGTTGCCGAAAAAGGAGGCCGCTCACCCGTCGATGCCAGGCGGTGGCATGGGCGGCATGGATTACTGAGGACAAAGGTCGTGCGCACTTAGGGCGGGAGGCTCGGGATGACCGAACCCCGGCGCCTGAGGCCTGCCCGAAGCTCTCTTGTCGCATACACTCGGCCCGTCGGCCGGTCAGTATCGTCGCACGATCGGTTGACGACATCGGCCGACGGCGGGGGTGAGCCGCGTTCGCGCGTCGGCCATGAGCCTCAGCTTGTGGCGCTCTGCGGGCCATAAGACCACGCATCGAAAACGAAAGCTGTCGCAACGAAGGGATTTCAAGAGAGCTATGGCAAGGGTCACCGTCGAAGACTGCATCGTGAGGCTGCCCGATTTTTTTAACCTTGTTCTCCTCGGGGCCCATAGAGCGCGCCAGTTGGGACGCGGCAGTACGCCCACGGTCCCGACCAATCAGGACAAGCGGACCGTTCTGGCACTTCGGGAAATCGCGGCCGCTACGGTTTCGCCCCAGGCGCTCGAAGACTCATTGGTCGCGGGCCTGCAGGCCCTCGCCGTCGAACCCGACGACGTGGAGCCTGACACCTTGAGCTCAGGTCAGATGATGGAACACGCGTATGCTGCAGGGATGGCCGCGATGATTCCACATGCGGACATGGATCTAAGAGAGCGTGAACTTAAAGGCGCGAGGACGCCGCCACGGAGACCGTCTCGCCCCTATCAGGCTTGAGGTTAAGGCCCTCAAAACTTCCTCTTCAAAGACACTTGGCCCCGATTGTCGTACGCGACGGCTCGCCCCGTTAACGCACAAGCCGCTCAACACGCGCAGGCACGGTGCCTCGCGGGATCACGTCATTGTCCACCCGGTCATTGGCGCGGACGATTTTGAGGACAATTGTCTGGACTGTTCCTTGGAATGTCGATGCATGATCCGATTCCGACGCATCTTCGATCTGACGACTGAGATCGATCAACAGCAATTCTTGGAAACGGCGCAGCTCTTTCGCACCGCGTTCCCTTACGAAGCGGAGGCAATTGATCGCGTCGAGTGGTTCATGCGCCGGCACACGCAGCTGAACTTCGAGCCGCTTTTACTCATTTCTCAGGACCGTCGCCGCCACCCAACGGGGCTCGCCTTCGTCTTCTACTTCGCTGATGTCAAATTCGGGTATCTCCAATACATCGCCAGCAATCCGCGCCAACCCGGCCGGGGCATCGGTGCCGCACTCTATGAGGCGTTGCGCGAATTGCTCGTTGCCAAGGGCGCACACGGGCTCTTGCTCGATGTGCCACCGATTGACCCGGCGAAACTGAAGGATGCCTCGCGCCTGCCAACAAACCGCAAGCGGTTGCGCTTCTATGCGCGTTATGGCCTCCTCCAAATCGTCAATACATTTTGGGATCTCAAACCGAACCCGCGCAACGACGGGTTTCTGACGACACTGTTGTTTGATCCACTTGGCCGGGCGCCACGCCTCAGCCGAAAGGACGCGCGGCGTGCGATGAGGCGAGTTCTTGTTGAGCAGTTCAACTACGGCCGCGACGATCCATTCGTGGAAGACATCATCACCTCATTCAAGGATGACCCCGTCCGTCTCGCTCCACTGGCCCCTGATACCCTACCCGTTCAACCCTCCCAGGGGCGTTATCTGGCGGCCATGAAAATGGTCGTCGTCGAACAACATGTGATCCATCATCTGAAAGAGAAGGGCTACGTTGAGCGGCCAGTGCGCGTGAGCGCGATCGTACAAGGGCTCGAGGGCTTGTCGATCGCGCGTGTTACATGCCGCCATTTTGCGGACGAGAATATCAGGGCCGTGCACGACCGCCATCTCGTCAACTATCTCAAGGCCATGAGCCGTCGCCTCGATGAGAAGACCATCGTGTACCCGGAGGTCTTTCCTATTCGCCGACCCGACCGGGTTCCCCAAGCACTTGAGGACCGGGCAGGCTACTTCTGCGCTGACACGTTCACGCCGCTGACAAAGAACGCCTATCCCGCCGCGCGCAACGCCGCAAACGCGGCCCTCACAGCGGCCGCACTCCTGCTCGAAGGGGAACGGCTGGCCTATGCGCTTTGCCGGCCGCCAGGCCATCACGCCGAGCGGCGGATTTATGGCGGCTTCTGCTTTTTGAACAACGCGGCGATCGCGGCACATTACTTGTCGCGGGGGGGAAAAGTCTCGCTTTTGGACATCGACTATCATCACGGCAACGGCGCGCAGGACATCTTCTACGATCGCCGCGATGTGTACACGATCTCCATTCACGGCCACCCGCGCCACGCCTACCCGAACTTTTCCGGCTATGGCGATGAGCGCGGGCAGGCCGCCGGCCTCGGATTTAACCGGAATTATCCACTGGAGCCGCCGGTCGATGACGAGCGCTATCTGCGGATGCTCGAGAACGCGATTGGCGTCATCCAGCGCTTCGCACCCCGGTATTTGGTCGTTTCGCTCGGCTTCGACATCATGAGGGGCGACCCGACGGGCGCCTTCTCCCTCACGGCTACAGGGATGCGGCACATCGGCGAGCGGCTTGCACGACTGCGACTGCCCACGCTCGTCGTGCAAGAGGGCGGGTACGCCTTGCGCAATCTGAAAACAGGCGCGCGCGCTTTTTTTACAGGCCTTACCGGAGGATGACTTAGGCACGAGCCTGGCGCGCTCGCGGTACGCTGAAGCATCGCCATAGCCCGAGTTCAGGCCCCTAGAACCGCGCATCGCTTCGTAATTGATAGTCGAGGCGAACGCGCCGGCTTGCAGCTTTTCCTCTTACGGCCGCTCGCGCTCCCTTGCCCCCAAGTACGCGGCAGCCGGCGTCGTGTCGCGATGATCTGACCTCGTTCGTCGGTCCCCGACCGACTCTCCCTGTAGCCAACGCCAAGGCCCCGTCACCAAAAAACCGGTAAAACCGAACGGGTCGATGCGCGCCGTGGCCGCCAAGGTACATGACTCGATTTATGAAGCGCTTTGGGTGAGGTCCGCCCAAAATTTGCTTTGATCTAACCCGCAAGTCCTGCCGGACCCTGCGGATGAGTCGCGGACCGTCGGCCCCCTTTGGGTCACGGCCTCGAGCGCACCGGGGGCCGTAACTTTAATGGAGACGATGTCGATGACGATGAAGACTGTTCTGGCGGCTCTGCTGGCCGCGGGCTTGTTTGCCTCTGCCGCTCAGGCGCCGGTTTATGCGCAGGATGCCGACGAAGGCACGACCATGGATGAGCCGATGGATCCCGGCACGGACGACTCGGGTGATGCCGAATCGGATGCGTCAGGTGATGGTGCGGCCGGCGAGTAGGAGAGCGCCGATCGCAATACCCCAGGGGATGCTAGGTAAGCGCGAAAGCGCCTGCACCTGGAGATAGGAATGCACAAGGGCCCCGACGGCTTCACGGCCATTGCGCCGGACATACCGTTGGGGTCTTTTTCGTGGTCGGCATATGTTTGGCCAGGATCAACGCATCGACGCAGCCCCCAGCGATCTATCGCGGGGGCGTCTTTCTCAATTTGCGGCCGTACCATTGGCGCTCCCAAGGCGATAAAGCCCCAGTCCGCAGACATGGTGTTCAATGACTCGTGCAACACGTCCGGCCCGCTTATGAGACATCCGGGCCATTGGTGCTTTTCAGGCCAATTTGAAAAGGTTTAGGTTGTCGGTTCCTCAAATCAGCAAAGCCCGGTCAGCCCCTGAGCGCGCGGCCGCGCCCGAGGGGAGTGCTATGCGCCGGTGAGCAGACTCCAAGATCATGCGGAGAAAGTCACCATAGCGATGTCCCCCAAAGCCGGCCATGAGGTTCATCTTGCCGTCCCAGCACCAGCCCGGATTAGGGTTCACCTCCAAAAGCTTGATTGTCCCGCTCGCATCCGCCCGGAAATCGAAGCGCGCATAGTCACGGCAGCCGAGCCGCTCAAACAGCGTGGTGGACCAGTCGACCAGGTTGCGGCCAAGATCCTCGCCGATGTCCGCCTCCAAATAGCGAATGTCCTTCCAATAGGGCGAGTCTGGCAGCCATTTTGACTCATAGCCGAGGATCTTGGGCAGCTGAGGGTCAAGACCGCTGTAGTCGACCTGTAGGATCGGAAGGGCAGTAAGGCCGAGGCCTGGATTTCCAATGAGGCCGACACTGTATTCGGTGCCGGACAAGAACTCTTGCAAGAGCACCGGGCGCCCCGGCAGCATGCGTTGCACCGTCCAGAGATAGGCAACGGCCTCTGCCGGGTCATGAACGACTGCGTCCTTGGTGATGCCGATGCTGCTGTCGCCGAGGCACGGTTTGATGAGTGCTGGAAAAATCGACGGGATGGTTGCAGCCTGATCATCGGCGCCAAAATAGGTTTCCAGTGGTACCGGAATATCGCATGAGGCGGCAATGGAGCGAACTAGAGTTTTATTATAGCACAGACCGAGAGCAACCGGCCCCGCGCCGCTATACGGGATTGCGAGCATGTCAAGCATTGCAGGGACGTGCAGCTCCATGAACGCGTCGTTGTTAAGCCCCTCATCACAAAAGTTGAGCACAAAAGCCGGGCGCTTCTCGCGCAGCTCCGCGGACAGGGCATTGTGGTTATCCAGATAGGAGAAGCGATAACCGCCCAGTTCGGCGAGCGCGTCCTTGAGCTTGGCAATCGTTTCAAAGTCCTCGGCATTGAATACGCCGTTTTTCTTTACGGGATCGGGAAACCGGGGATCGCCCAGCAGAACGGTCACGTCGCAAAGGAGCGGGCCCTTGGCCTTCATCGAGACCGGTCTGGTTGGCGCGCGGGCGGTCAGAAAGTTGCGCCGTGCCATCATGCCAAGATCCGAACCCCGCGTTGACAGCACTTCCAACTCTTTGTGCATGCGGATTTCCGTGAAATCCGCTCTGGCCAACAGGTCGTGAATGCGCGACTGTGAATACAGCCGTTCTGCATAGAACTGGTCGGCGATGACGCCCTGTTCGGCATGGACCACCACCTCACGCGAAATCAAACGATCCCCATCGGAGGAGAGCGATCGCTCCCGGCAGACAAACTGGTTCTGATCGACCCATTCCCACGATCGCTGCACGAAGTTTTGGCGCATCCAGTCGCCGTCGGCGAGGTCGATGGCGAGTTTGCCGCGGGACCGCAAGGCACGTTTCACGGCGGACAGCACCGCAAGATCGTCCTCTTCCCGGTCAAAGTAGCCGAAGGAATTGCCCATCAAAATAACACTGTCGAACGAGTTTTCAGGGACCGCCAATTTGCGGGCATCGCCCTCCCGAAACCGCACGTCCAGTTTCGATGCCTTCGCCCGACGGCGGGCCAAGCGGATCAGGTAGCGTGACCTGTCAAAACCGGTGATATTGCGGAAGCCCCGGCGAGCGAGTTCGAGGCTGTGGCGTCCCTGCCCGCAGCACAGGTCGAGGATCTTATCGTTGGGCTCGAGCCCCAAGGCGCGAATGAGCTCGTCGACCTCTTGCTTGGTATTGGCGTGGTTCTCCACGACATCGCCATCCGTACGCAAATAGATGGCATTGAACAAACTTTGCCACCAATCCGCCGGGAGATGTCGTTCCAGGTCTGAAACAGGTCCGAGCGTACGTGAAGACCCGGCCAAGGACGCGGTGGTCGCCATCGTGATACTTCCTTTCGTGCCTTAAGTTGTTCGGGCACCATCGCGCACGCAAGTTGTGCCCGCGCATGACCCCGGCTTCGGAACGAACCTTGTTGAGCTACAGCTTCACGATGTAGCGACTGGCCCTTCTCCTCTGAGGGTCCTGGTAGCTTCGACATACGGTCCGCGTGGCGGGATCACCACGGCCAATTGCGGCGAATCGGTGACAAATCCCGATCGTCAACACAATGCTGCAGCCCTCGTGTCTAGGTGCTGCTAGAGCTACAGCCATTAATTGTTGGCCGAGGCCTGTCGCTTCGTTCAAGGTCGCAACGTACGGACGGTATAGTTGCCGTGCTCTTCTTGCAGAAACGCATCAGCAGGCGGTCTGGTGGCCATCATGTCAATGTTCAACGAACCTCGCGCGTTGCCGATCTGATTGCACTTAAGCGGGGCTTCCGAAAATAAAGCGGCACCGAACGGGCATCGGTGCCGCAGAGCGATCGTCTACGCTAAACTCAGCTACGATCACTCCTAACCTGTCAATTCTCTATCGGTTCCTCTAGGGGCTCATCGGATGGTTCATCGGCGACCACGAGTTCACCCTCCTGAATGGACAGCACGTCACCGGCGGCGACCAAGTAGCCCGCCGGGTCGTCATCCACATTCACATTGCAGTTTGAGCTGCATAGACCACCGGCCTGCTGGGAGGGTTCGAGCCTGACGACGCGTTCGTTATCACCTTCGATAATCCGCAGAACATGGGTCCGCGCATCACGATTGACAATGGTCAAGGCCTCTACCGATGAGGCCAAGCCGAACATCCCCACGGCAGAGGCTGCGACCAATAGGCCAGCACTCTTCATTTCATCCATCTCAGCATAAGTTCACTTATTTGGCTTCGCCGGCGACGTAGTTTCTTGTGCTGCTGACTTTGGTTTTCCAACTATGGTTCCGACTTGTTTTGGCGTGTATGGTTTCGGTTTGCCGCGCTTCATCATTAGCTCCTTGGGTCTGCCAGATCGATACTGGACGCATGTCCAACACTGAGGCATATGATCCGTCGTTTGAGATCTGACAAACGATATTTTCTGCATTTTCCGTTCAAAATTTTTGAAGTAAATCCCCACATGACCACGTACTGGCCCGGTCATCATGATGCTGGCACCTTTGTTCTCAGGACCCCTTGCGGCCGTTTTCAGGGTGCCTCCGTGCGGTTACAGCCGAACACCCCTGCAGAGCCGAGCCAGTTCAAATAATGGAGGGGAGATTTGGTCCCCTCCAATGACCCCAATGCAATTGTAAAGTCATTGGCTTGTTCGTCGGCGCGCTGACACTGCAGCGACATCGCCCACGGGAGACCAGAGTTGACCTTGTCGCCAGCCTCTACATTAGTTTACTCTGCGTTCCGGCCAATTAAGACGCGGGCCAACGAGCAGAGCAGGCGAACACCATGGATGGCATCTCACTGACGAAGTTGGTTTTTGGTTTCATTGCCGGTGCGATCGCTGTCGTGACCGCACACGAGGTCATCAATTACATTCTCTACACGGCCGGCATCTTTCCGCGCGTCCCTTGGTCGATGACGCCCGCTGCGATGACAGGAGTGCCGCAAATTGTCAGCGATGCGTTCTGGGGTGGCCTGTGGGGGATTCTCTTTGCGCTGATCAGCGACAAGATTCCCGGTGGCAATCTAACAGTTAAAGGTTTGATTTTCGGTATAGTTGGCCCCGCCATACTGGGCGTTTTCATCCTGGTGCCGCTGATCACGGGCCGGTTCCCGCTGTTTTTCGGATTCGATCCGCAACTACTGGGTTCTGTCCTTTTGATCCTTGCAGGTTTCGGAGCGGCGATGGGCTGGATCTACGGTCTGCTCACTGCGCGAACCTGAGAGAACATCGCTCGGCGCATGTCGAAGCTGGAGACGGGTGCAGTAAGGGACGCTCCACGCTAGACCGATCATGCACGGTTGTGACCGGGCCAACATTGATGGATGGCCGCTTCACTCCCGAATGTGTTGCAAAACTCGTTGGCTTTTCGAGAGCGGGGCTCGGGCACGCGATACGAGGTTGTTCTGGTTTCTGACTGTGAAGCTCGTCCCACGTCATGGGAACGTTACCATTCCTCGTCGACCCGCCCCGTCCGTCCTGCCTTCGCTTTCCAGGCGACGGCGCTAACGGCATGTGCTAGCAGAGCGGCGAATCGAAGTCTTCGCGGAAGCGGCGAGATGGGCGGAAACGCGTTCGGAGCGCCTGGGATTGCCCCCACCTGGGCGTCCAGCGACAAGGACTTTGTCACCACTGCGCTTGGCAATGCTCGGCTGTGGGTGACTGTTGGGCACGGCATCATCAACGAGATTTACTGGCCGTCGACCGGTCGTCCGCAGATTCGCGACCTCGGTTTCTACCTTATCGGCGACCAACGCTGGGTTGATCTCAAACGCGTCCGCCAATACCGGCTCTCCAAGCCCAAACCCTATCTGCCGCTGCTCACGATCGTGCATAAGGGCGCCGACTACCGGCTGACGGTCGAGGTTTTGCCCGACCCGTCGCGCGACGTCTTACTGTTGAACTACGACGTTGAGGGCCCCTATCACCTGGGCGTCATCACCGCGCCCCATCTCGGCGCGACCGGATATGATAACACTGCCTGGGTGGAGGATGGCGAAGCCTACGCGGCCATCGACGTCAGCGCCTTGTGCCTGACAGCGGACGTGCCAATGACCGACCTCAGCGCCGGCTATGTCGGCGCATCCGACGGCTGGCAGGACCTTACACACAACGGCCATTTCACGTTCGGGTTCTCGCGCGCCGAGCGCGGTAACGTCGCCCTGTCAGCATCGCTCACGGATCGTCAGGGCGTCATCGCCCTCGGTTTCGCCCCGGAAGGCAAGAGCGCTCGTACCCTGGCGCGGTCGGCGTTGGCCGCTGGCTACAACTCCATCCGCCAGGATTTTCTGGATGCTTGGGAAACGTGGGGCAGCAAGCTCTCCTTGCCGACGCCCGACGCCGGGCTCGCCAAGGAGGCGCTGATGTCGGCGACGGTGCTCAAAACCCATGAGGATCGCATGTATCCCGGCGCGCTGGTCGCCAGCATGAGTACGCCGTGGGGTAACCGAACCAACACGCTCGGTGGCTACCACCTCGTGTGGCCGCGCGACGCCACCCTTGCCGCCTTTGCGCTGCTGGCGGTCAATGAAGCCGATGACGCCCGCCACATCCTCGCCCACATGATCGCGGTCCAGCAGCCGGACGGGCACTGGACGCAAAACTATTTTCCGAGCGGCCAACCCTTCTGGACAGGCATTCAGCTTGACGAGACTGGTTTCCCCATCCTGCTTGCAGCCAAGCTGCACGAAATTGGTCAACGCGACCTTCCTGGGGTCAAAGAAATGGTGCGCGCAGCCGTTGGCTCAATCGCCCGGCAAGGACCGTCGAGCGATCAGGATCGCTGGGAAGAGAATCCAGGGATCAGCGCCTTCACCGTCGCCGTCATCATTGCCGCGCTCGCGGCCGCCGCGCCGTGGCTTGACGACGGGGAACGCGACTATGCCCTCGACCTTGCCGACGATTGGAACGAACGGGTCGAACATTGGTGCTACGTCACTGGGACGCCCATGGCCCGGAAGATCGGCGTCGACGGCTACTATGTCCGCATCGCCCCGCCGGAGAAAGACGGCGGCCTGACCGGCCGCGTCACGGTGCGCAACCGGAATGGCGAGAGCATCGAAGCCGCTTGCCTGGTGGCGCTCGATTTCTCCTGGCTGGTGCGACTCGGATTGCGCCAGGCGACCGACCCGCGCGTCGTCGACACGATCAATGTCGTCGACAGTGTTCTACGGGTTGAAACCCCATCCGGGGCCGTCTATCGACGCTACAACGACGACGGCTATGGTGAATATGACGACGGCAGCGCCTATGACGGCAATGGCGTCGGCCGCGCCTGGCCGTTGCTCGCCGGCGAACGCGGCCACCTTGCTTTGCAGGCGGGCGAGGACCCAATCGAGTACCTGCACACGATCCACCGCTGTGCCAGCCCCGGCGGTCTCTTGCCCGAGCAGGTCTGGGATGCCGACCCGATTCCGGAACTGGGGTTGTTTCCCGGCCGCCCAACTGGCAGTGCCATGCCGCTGATCTGGTCGCACTCGGAGTTTCTCAAACTGCTGATCGCCCGCAGAGAGGGTGAGCCGATCGAGATGTTGGATTTTGTTCGCAAGCGCTACGGCGGTACACCGCCCATGGCCAGAAATGCGCGCTGGCGCAACGAGACCCCGGTCACGACCCTGGCAAGAGGGCGCATCCTATTGATCGAGGATCGTCAACCCTTCACCCTCCACTATGGGTGGGACGGCTGGCAATCGGTGGACGACGTGCAGGCTGAGCCGCTGCCTTTCAACCTGTGGGGCGTCGCCATCACGCCCGACCTCACCGAGGGGCGGT